>CAZSHH010000016.1:0-37769 GCA_964606525.1 uncultured Dehalococcoidales bacterium | reverse complement strand
TTACCGACATCATTTCAGCAAATCACTTAGAAATTAGTATTTTGATATTTGTTATTAAAAAAAAAGGGGCTTCTCCAATTGCTTGCAGGCGGTCAGAGAAGCCCCCAGTGCCGGGGATAAGCCGAACACCATTTTTATTATAGCATGCAATATCATGCATGATGCGCCCCCGCTCGAGTGAGAGCGCCGGCGGCGGCTTACCCCCGGGAAAAAGGGGGTGAGAATCTAAGGTACACAAACAAGACTCACGGGGCATCCTTCGCCCGCTTATGCTTAGCGTGGTGAAGGAAAAAAAGTTCTATTAGAAGTCAAAAAATAATACAGGAGAACAAGAAAAGGTGAAAAAAATAATATTTGCGGTCATGGCCGTCGTCGCGGCGATTGGCTTGGTAGGTGGAGCGTTCGCATATTTCAGCGACACTGAGACTAGCACGGGGAATACCTTCTCGGCTGGTTACATGGATATGGAAATGAGTAACGGAACCGGATGGCACAATAATGATCCTTTCGTGCTTGCGACAGCCAGTAACCTGGCACCTGGTGAAGAAAGCGGGCCTCATCGTATGTATCTTAGAAACATAGGGAATGTTAGTGGCAAGGTTAAAGTTTATTTTAGTTATGTTGATTCGGATGTACCTGTAGAACAACGAGAAGGCGAATTTGCTAATTACATTAATGTTAACAGTGACGATTTTGCCAAGGCACTAATCGTTAAAGAAGCCTATCTTGATGGCACTGATGACAATAAAGCAAAAACTTGGGTAAATTCTATTGCAGCAGCAACAGGTTATCCCGGTGACTTACCAGGCGCCGATACTGCGGGTATTGTTTATAACGATCCAGATGAAGGATATGTTCCAACACTATACGGTCTAACCCGGCCTGGTATTGAACTAAAATTCTATGTCACCGGCGGTGAACTAGAATGGACGAAGAACGTTGCACATTACGAAGATTGGACTTTCAAGCTGGATCCAGATGCGAACAATGATTACATGTTCGATGGTGTGAATATCACATTGACGGCTAATATGATCCAATTCGCTGATGAATGGTAAAGGATTGATTATATAAGGAAATTACCTAGGTCGATATTTTTCTAAAATTCGACGAAGAAGGGGATGGAGCGGTTAGGATAGACACAACCACTCATCCCTCTCTAAAGGACTCCATGATAGGAGTAGGAATTAAGTGAAAAAAATACTTACGGTTTTGATGGCCGTGGGTCTAGGACTGGGAGCGATTGGGGCTTCCTTCGCCTTTTTCGAGGATACCGAAACCAGCACCGGTAACCTGTTCTCGGCAGGAACCTTAGACTTGGATTGTACGATCAACGTAGAGTCCAACTGCCCGGGGAAGGTGACGATAAACGAAGGTGCGAATGGACTTAACGACAATGTCGTCTTTTCCAACCTGGCTCCCGGTGATTCAGGTAAAATCATCTGGACATTGAAGAACATTGGTACGATCGACGGAATACTCGATGTACAATATCAAGGTGTTAACGATTATGACGGAATTAATACCCAACCTGAAATAGCTATCGAGGGTCCATCGATCACGGCGACAACACCCGGCGAACTTAACGATAATATGACTCTGGATACGGCATATTTCTACAATGGTGTTCAACAAGCGTACAAATGGCACGGTACCATGGCAATATGCACACCAACTCTTACTCATGCCAATAGTTTTCCAGAGCCATTAGCGGTGGGTGACAACTATACTATGGAGTGGTCGTGGTCAATCCCTACCAACGTAGGGAATAACATTCAAGGCGATACCTTCGAACTAAACTTCTTCATGTCCCTGACACAACAATAGTGTATAGAAAAGGGAGCGGCTCATTAACGAGCCGCTCCCTTTTCCCCTCACCTTGATCCTCTCCCGCAAGGGGCGAGGAAACCGGATTGGACAGATTGTGCAGACATACTTAAATTGGGATTTATACAGAATCATGGGCTTTGGAATGATTAAGCAAATTATTACCTGGCTGGGATGGGTGGTTCTGGCAGGGATTTTAGCGATTGTAGGCTTTGTAATGGTGGCGTCGCGGCAAGGCTGGGAATTCGACGCCGTCCTTTCGGGCAGCATGGTGCCGGTCTACGACATCGGCGGGCTTGTGGTTTTCCGGCCGGTAGATACGGCTGCTTTGAACGAAGGCGATATCATCTCCTTCAAGCTGCCCGGCATCGATACACCGATCTGTCACCGTATCATCGACATCGTCGAAGAGAACGGTTCCCTATATTTTCAGACCAAGGGGGATGCTAACGAGGACCCCGACCCGGATAGGGTGCTGCCGGAATACGTGAAGGGGACGGGGGTGCTGCACATCCCCTACGTGGGCCGGCTGGCCGACCTGTCCCGCTGGGGGCGCAGCCGGGTCAATGTACTGGGCCGCAGCCTGCCGGCAGCGGTGCTGGTGATCGGGGCAATGGGCCTCCTGTTCATCCTGCTGACGCTGAAGGATACCCTGGAAGAGGTGATCTTCCCGGGGCGGAAGTTGCATAAAGACAGGTTAAAAAAGCAGCGGGAGATGAGAAAGAAACGGGTGATTTAAGATTTATGAATCATGATTTAGGAATATGGAGTTGTCATTCCTGCCGCTCATAATGAGCCTGTCGAATCTACCGCGGCAAGAACGTCATCCAGACTCCGGGGGGATGATAGATAGTACCATCATCATCTTGTATTGGTGGTAGGTTCAGTATAGAATAGGGCACTTAGGGAACGTTATCAAGATGAACCGCAAATTTGGAGGAACGATCTTCAGCTTCGCCGCCGTGTTTCTCATGCTGGGGGCGACGGGGGCGGTGTACGCGTGCCCGGAACCGGGCGGCTACCCCGGCTGGCCGGGCCATCCCGGCGGCGGGCACAACTGCCTCGATTTGAAGATCAGGGACCAGGACGAGGGGTGGCGCGACGGCGTGAGCGGCACCTGGACGGCAGCCTACATGGCGCCGGGAGACACTTATGACTTCCAGGGCAGCTTCGTGGGCCTGAAAGCCAGCGAGCGGGCCCGGCTGGGCATCACCTGCAGCTATACGGTGACGGAAGAAATACCGGCCGTGGAAGCGGATAGCGACCCGTATACCAACCTCACCCCGGACAAGATGGGGCGCGAACTGGTATTAACGAAATGCCGGTACCGCTACGGGGGTTGGGAGATCGACCTGCTGACCGGCATCCCTTACGGCATGTCGCCGCGGGAACGGGCCGGCTACGGGTGTTACGGGATGAGATGGCAGATCAGCGATGCCGACGGGGACGGGCGCCTCACCTTTTACGACCTGAAGGCGATGCCGTTGAGCGGGCTGCCGCTGCCGAAGAGCGGGTACCAGTCTGCCAGCTGCGTGATGAGCGTGAAATTTGCCGAGACGGCGGGGAACGACCTGCAGGGCGACCAGTTCAACCTGGACATGGTTTACACCGTGAGGCCGTGGTAGGGGGATGCCGATGAAGACCTGGGTGATCGTGCTGGCGGTATTGCTGCTGGCGGCGGTGGGATTGACCGGAAAAGCCCTGGCGACCCCGGCCGAGCGTAAGATAGAGCAAACCACCACCCTGGTGAAATACGAGCAGCAGGGCGATTTCGACTACCGGGTGACCGCGGCCCCGTCTTATTTGCAGGGCGGCAGCGCCCCGCAAGCCAGCGAGAGCACCCCGATCCCTTTGAGCTATATCGAGTCATTTGCCGTGACCTATGATTTTATCTCGGCGAGCGGGGCCGGCAGCGAGATGCGGGTGGACGCGGTGCTGGAAAATCCCGGCACCTGGCAGAAAGAAATCAACCTGGCCGGCCGTCCCGACACGGGCAGCCTTTCTTTCATGGTGGACCTGGCCGCCTTACAGGCGGCGGCAGACGCCATCAACCAGGAGATCGGGGCGGGGACCGGCGCCATGAAACTGAGCCTGCGCGCCACGGTAAGCAACGGCATCAACAGCGGCGGCACGGCTGCCGATTTCATCCAGGATTTGCCCCTGGAGCTGACGCGCACGGTGGTCAAGATCGGGGAAGGACTGACGATGAGCCGGGGCGGCGCTACGGGCACCTTCGGCTACCAGGTACAGCTGAAAGACAACCTGCTGTACGGGCCGGTGACGATCACGCCGCCGGCACAGCAGAGCAGCGGCACGGTGATCCTGAAGCCGCAGGACACCGTTTTCCTGAAGCTGGTCCAGGGTATCGAGATGTACTACCGGTACCGCATCACGGCGGAGCCGGCGATACCGCAGCTGCAGTCGGCCGTGGTCATCCAGGCAACTGCGGCCAACGCCGAAGTATGGTCGAAAAGCTACGACCTGGTAACGGGGCAAAGCGGCAGCAGTGAAGTGCAGGTCAGCTTCCCCCTGGATTTCGGACAATTCACGGAACTGTTTGAAAAAGTGCAGCAGGAGACGGGGGTGGCGGCCTCGGAACAGACACTGACGCTAACAGCGACGGTACACACCACCGGGCAGGCGAACCTGGGCCGGATCGACGAGACCTTTACGCAGAGCATCAGTACCAACCTGCGGGCGGGGGTGTTGAAGTGGGAGGGCGACCTGACCAGGACCGCCCCGGGAGCGGTGGAAAGCAAGCAGGTGGAAACGGTGGCAGTGCGGCTGTTGACACGGCCGGTGCTGGAAATGAGGATCATCGGAGCCTTCTTCACGGCAGCGCTGCTGGTGCTGCTGGGGTTGTACCTGTGGCACAGCCGGCGGCAGCGGGAAAACGAATCGCTGCGGCTGGCCCGGAAAGCGGCCGAACTGGAGCGGAAATATAATGCCCTGTTCGTGCAGGTCAACGGGCTGCCGGTGAACCGGATCGGCGACACCATCCTGCCGGTGGACTCGATGGAGGACCTGGTGAAGGTGGGGCAGGGCCTGCTCAAACCGATCAATCATGCCTGGGACAAGAACATCCACCTGTACTGGGTGTATGACGACCATAAAAGGTACGAATACCAGTTGATCCACCAGAAGCTGGCGGAGATGGCCGGGGTGGAGGGCGGCGAGGGGGAGGACAGCCGGCCGTTCCGCAGCCAGAACTAAGGCCGCCTCAATCTCCCGCCTGCACCGTCAAGACGGCCGCAGCCACGATTCCCCTGCACCGGATCCCCTGCTGTTTTTGACGCCCTTTTTTGAAATACTATCAGTTTATTATTGGGCGCGCAGAAAACAAAATGCCGTGGTCACCGCTAACAGCAGGATAATGAGGACGGCAAAATAAAGAAACAGCCGGGTCTGTTTACTCATAACTTAATCCTGTGAACTGCAATGCTGCATATATTAACGAACGGGAAGGGATTTGGTTAGGAGAAAAAACGGAGGGCGGTCGGATTATAAACCCGACCCTACCATACCCAGAGCAGGCTTGAGTGCCGGGGAGATTTACCTGATTTACCCAAATACCGACAGGCAAAACGCCTGTCAGTATTATGTACCCCTTCCCTGACTCTCTTCCCGATTTCACTTCGCTCATACGGGATCTGCGACCCGCAAGGGAAGAGGAAAGTAACGGCTTCGTATCTATTTTTCTCTCCCCTCCGCGGGAGAGATGCAAGTGAGGGGGTAACGGTCAACCGCACTTACTTCGCCGGCAGGATATGAGACTCCTCCCCCATGGGCCAGAAATGGCCGAAGAGGAAAGGCCGGTCCATCTTCTTGACGTGGATGGGACAGTGCTGGAGTTCTTTGGGGAAGAAGACGAGGGCAGCCTGGGAGAAGGAGACCTTTTTCCACTCCTCGCCGTAAGCAACCTCGACCACGGCCCCCAGGCTTTGCATATCGTGGGGGTCGGTGGGCAGGAACATGAGGTATTCGTCGCAGTGGTGGGAGTGGGGTGTTTCGGGGAACATACCGGCACGCATGATGTAATAGAGGGCGAAATTAGGCCGGGCGCCCTCGATATGCTGCATGAAATCACGGCTGCCGGCGACGAAATCGCTGGCCAGCGGGTTGATGGTGGGCCACTTCTGGGTGACCTGGCGCAGGAGATATTTTTCGTACGGGCGGGCGTTGGCCTGGGGCGGGGCCGGCTTTTTCTCCGCGGTCCGGCCCGGCTCGCGGTATTCCGGCGGCAGGGTGAGGCTGAAAGCCCAGGCATTTTGTGCCGGCGGCCGCAGCACCTGGTGCCGGAAGGAGATCCCCCTGGGGATATAAGCCATGGCCGCGGCATCAACACGGAAGGACGCCTCCCCCAGCTGGAGCTCGATTTCGCTGCCGAGGCGGCCGATATCAGCGGGGTCGCCGCCGAGGTACATCTTCACCCGGTCGGCGGGGGACACGGGAGCTTCCTCCAGGCCGGCCAGGGCCGCCAGGGGCGACAACTGGACGGTAAAATCAAAGCCGCGGGCATCCTGGCCGTGGAATTCGAATACCTGCAGGCCGCGGCACGGTATTATCTGCGGGGCCCTGATGTACTTTACCAGGTCTCGTTTACGCACCATCGTTTTCTGCCTCCTGCCTGTTGCTTTGGGCGGATTATACAACCCCGGTGAAGGGGCGTGCAAGGCAGCGCCTTGGCCGGGTAAGGGAGGGGAAGATACCATATCAACTGGCAAAAAAAGGGACAAAGACCCCCTTGACAAGTATAGAACTTTAGTGCTATATTATGGCGGTAATCAGTAATTAAGTTCGAGTTGAAGGATGAGACGTATGGATGGATTTTTGAGACCACAGCATTCTTTGCAGAACCCCCGTACAGACATTGATCTCCGCCGCTGCCCGGAATTAGAAAACCCCATCTCCGCGATATGCCAGGAATGCCCTAATACGGACTGCTTGCATGACAAAAGGCATGCCGACCGGCAGCAGCGGATACAGGAGCGGGCGGGGGCCATGTACCGCCGTTACAAGCAGGAGAAACAGACGGTACAGGAAATCGCGGTAACTTACCGGGTGAGTACACGGACTGTGCAGCGAGCCCTGGCGATGGTAAACCGCCCCCGGCCGGCAGCCGGCAGGGAGACAGAGGAGGAGTAAATGAGGAACGATGATTTTAACCCGGCGCTGCTGAACCGGCGCGATGCCGCCCGGATGAACGGCTACCAGGAACTACTCGATTTCTACCACGGGATACAGTGGGATGGGGGGAAGCGGCGGGGTGAAAAACGGCTGACCTTCAACTACGCCCGGGTGTTCGTGGAGAAGGCTACCTCTTACTTGATGTCGGGCATGACATTCACCGTGGAGCCTCGCAGCGGCGGCAATACGGGCGGGGCGCGGCGGGCCGAAGACGCCCTGCACCGGGTATACGAAGAGAACCACCTGGAACAACTCGACCTGGAAACCGAGACCGATTGTGCCATCCTGGGTGATGCCGCATACAAGGTGACCTGGGACCCGGCGGCGGGCGGCATCCGGGTGACAGCCCCCGACGTGCAGGGCCTCTATACCTGGCGGTACGGCGACGACCTCTCCCGGGTGTGGCGGGTGGCTTCGCGGTACACCCTGGAAAAGGAGGTGGTGCAGGACCTTTACGGGGTCAAGGCGGAACGGCCGGCGGCCCAGGTGGTGGAAGTCTGGACGGACGGCCGCTTTGAACTCTGGGTGGACAACCGCCGGGTAGAGCAAAAAGCGAACAGCTACGGCTTTATCCCTTTCGTGATATACCCGAACCTGCGCGAGCCGAAGAAGGCCTGGGGTATCTCGGACCTGGTGCCGGTACAAGAAAGCCAGCGGGAGTTGAACCGGGCCGTCTCGCAGCTCTCCAGGATACTGGAATTATCGGGCAACCCGGTGACGGTAATGGAGGGCTGCGGCAACAGCGAGGATGTAGCCGTGGAACCGGGCGGAGTGTGGAGTGTCCCGGACGGCGGCAAAGCTTACCTGCTGGACCCCCTGCAGGGCGGCGGCGCCCGGCTGCACCTGGAATATATCAACCTGTTGTACCGGGTGCTGCACGACCTCTCGGAGTCGCCGCGGGCAGCTTTCGGGGGTACGGAACGGGACTTATCCGGGGTAGCCCTGGAGATCGAACTGCAGCCGCTGTTGCAAAAGATCCGGCGCAAGCGGTTGATCCGGAATACAGCCTATCTCCGGCGCAACGAGATGATACTGCAGCTGCTGGGGCAGTTCGGGAAAACCGACTTCGGGGACAACCGGCTGGGGATGGTGTGGGGGCCGGTGCTGCCGCAGGACCGGACGCAGCTGGCGGCTGACGAGCAGGTGCTGGTGCAAAACGGCATCCATTCGCGGCGCCGGGCGATGAACGACCTGGGTATCAAGGACCCGGAAGCGGAGTTCCGGCAGTGGCTGGAGGAGCGTGCCCGGATACGGCAGGCGGAAAACGAGCCGCAGCCGGGGTCGAATACGGTAGATAAACGGAAAGCATAACAGACACCGATTTTAAGGAGGTTAAGTATGGAGGAATTGAAAATCACGGAGAATAAGCAGACGCAGGAGGCAGCGGACACGGCGGCACCGCCGGCGGCCGGAAATATCCCGGCGCCGCAAGAACAGGAAAGCCGGGCTTTACTCCAGGCGGATAAGGCCGGCCTGGAAGCCAGGGTGAAAAGCCTGGATGCCGAACTGGCGGCCGCGGTGGCGAGCTACCGGGCGCTGGCGGTGCAGGCTAATCCCGATGTCCTGCCCGAACTGGTGGCCGGGGCCACGGTGGCGGAGATCGAGGCGTCGGTGCAGCGCGCCCGGGAAATCGTGGCCCGGGTGAAGCAGGGGGTGGCCGCGGAATTAAGCCGGGAGCGTTTTCCGGCAGGAGCGCCGGAGCGGGGCAGCGGCGGCGCTGAGCTCTCGCCCCGGGAAAAAATCCAGCGGGGCATCACCCGGGAATGACGGTGCCTCGCATAAAGAAAACCGTAATTAAGCGAAATAAGTAAAGATCAAGGAGGAAACATACCATGGCACTAACCTTAGCAGAAGCATCCAAACTATCCAACGATATCCTGGTGCAGGGGGTGGTGGAGACGATCGTCAAGGACTCCCCGGTGCTGCGCATCCTGCCCTTTATCGAAATCACGGGCAATGGATTGACCTACAACCGGGAAAATATCCTGCCGAACATCGATTTTTACGATGTAGGCGATTCCTGGGGGGAATCGACACCGACCTTCGACCAGCACACGGCGACACTGAAGATCATGGGCGGCGATGCCGATGTGGACAATTTCCTGAAGACGACGCGCTCGAATATCCAGGACCTGGAAGGAGCGGTGATCGAACTCAAGGCCAAGGCGATGCGCAACAAGTTCGAGGAGTCGTTCATCTACGGCGACGCCAGCCTGAGCTCCAAGGAGTATGACGGGCTGCGGCGGCTGATCGGGACGATGACGCCGGGCAGCCAGGTGCTGGCAGCGGGCACGGCTGGGGCAACCCTTTCGCTGGATATGCTGGATATCCTGATCGACGGGGTGAAAGGGGAGCGGCCGGACCTGCTGTTGATGAGCCGCCGTTCCCGCCGCAAGATCAATGCCTTGGTACGGGCGTCCGGCGGCATGATGGAAACCAACCGCGACCAGTGGGGCAACTTCATCGAATTATGGAACGGCATCCCGTTGGGGGTGAGTGACTGGGTGCTGGACTCGCACGTGGTTGTGGGTGGGGTGGAGACGGATACCGGGGGTGGGGACTGCTCGACGATCTATGCCATGCAGTTCGGCGAAGGCGCCCTGTGCGGCCTGACCGGGCCGGGTTACCTGACGGTGGAACGGATCGGCGCCCTGGAAGCCAAGGATGCCGTGCGCACGCGGCTCAAGTGGTACGTTTCCCTGGCCCTGTTCTCGGCGGTTAAAGCGGCTGCTTTGATCGGGGTCAAGGACTAAGACGGTGGGGGGAGGCCTTGCCCGATGACACGGCCTTCCCCACCGGAGGGGGAACGAAATGAACATCAGTGAAATGAGAGAATTAGTGCGGCGGGACCTGCACGACGAATCCGTAGCCGGTTTCCGCTGGACGGACGGCGAGATCGACCGGCATATCCTGCATGCGGTGCGGGACTTTTCGGCGGCCTGTCCCGAGGAAGCCAGAGCCGCCCGGGCCACTACTGCCGCCTCACGGTCGCTGGATATCGCTGACCTTGCCGACCGGGTAATGGTAGAAGCCGTGGAGTACCCGGTAGACCGCTTTCCGCCGCATTTCCAGCGGTTTGCCCTCTGGGGCAGCCGGTTGACCTTCTTGGGTGACGAGGTCCCGGACGGTTCGGATACCTATATATATTACGGGAAGCTGCACAAGATCGATGCCGCCGGTTCCACCTTGCCAGCTTTATATGAAGACCTGATCGTGACGGGGGCGGCGGGGTATGCCGCTATACAGTGGGCGGCTTATGCCATCAACCAGGTAAATACGGGCGGCCGGCAGACCCCGGAGGAGTTCCTGGCCTGGGGCAAAGTAAAGCTGAGCCAATTCGAAGAGCGTTTGAAAACGGTGAGTCAACGGAACCGGGTGCGGGTCCGCTCGCTGTACCGTCCGTACCGTACGGCGGTATCGCAGACCACTGACTT
Organism: uncultured Dehalococcoidales bacterium; assembly: GCA_964606525.1. Classification (GTDB taxonomy): domain Bacteria; phylum Chloroflexota; class Dehalococcoidia; order Dehalococcoidales; family UBA2162; genus JBBITI01. The sequence continues at coordinate 27,321 of CAZSHH010000016.1, read as the reverse complement.
TGGGCCGTAAAAGATGAGAGAGTTGTTAAGGAGGAAGCTGATGTTGGATCTGTATCGAATGCTCTGGTCGCGGCTCGGCGGCCGGCCGTGGACATATATTGCCCGGGATATCTACCATAAAGTGGAATACCTGGTGCTGGTAACCCTGCTGGTGGCCGGTTATACCATCGGCGAAACCGGCCTGGTGAGTTGGAAGCTGTTCCTGGTGATCATGGCCACGTATACCATCGGATATATCCACGGGCACTTCTTCTGGGGCAAGGAGTACATCCCGAACCAGAAGGCCAACGGGACCAACAAATGAAAACTTTAAGCCCGGCCCTGCTGGCTGCCCAGCAGTCCGCGTCACGGGTGCCCTACATCAAGGTGACGGCAGGCAACCACGTCCATGGGATGCTGCGGCTGGACTGGGAAAAGTTGTATAACGGGAGTGAAGCGGACTATTACCACGCCCTGGCGGTATGCGGCAGCGGGGCGCTGGTACGGGCACGGTTGACCCTGCCGGCCGACGGGCGGAAATTATACCGGCAGGCCGTGCCTGGTCCCGGCCCGGCGGCTGATTTCAGCAGCTGGGTTTACACCGGCCAGTACAACGGTACCCGAGTAGCGGCGGCGGCCGCCGGGAATATGGTCTCCCTTTTCTGGGTGAATACCAGCCGGGAGATACGCCGCATCGTCAGTAACGACAGTGGGACGAACTGGAACAGCCCCGAGTTGATCGACCAGGCCCCGACCACGGCGGCGGGAGGGATGGCAGCGGCTTACAAAACCAACGGCGACCTGGCCCTGTTCTTTACCGACCAGGCGACCCTGTACGTGAAAAAATTAATTAACGGCAGCTGGCAGGCCCGGGCGGCCTGGGACCAGGCCGCCGGCAGCCTGAGCGGAGCAGCGGCGGTCTATGACGGGGACTGGCATTTGCTGATCACCGGCCAGGATGCCGCAGGCTGCCCGCGGGTGTGGTCGCTGGCTTACGGCGACGGCGGCACGGTGCCGGCGGGCAACTGGACGCCGCTGTGTGCCGTGGCCGCCGCACCGGCAGGTAGTGCATACAGCTACGACTACCCTACCCTGTTCCAGCCCGACGGATGCCGGGGCTGTTTCAACGAGAAATATGAGGGCACGGTACTTTACAACCAGCCTTTGCTGGCGCACCCGGTCCCGGAAACGCCGTATGCCGAAGGCCTCTGGCGGGAACCGGTGCCCGGTGATTTTGAAGCCCCGTACGGACTGGCCGCCGGGTATCATGCGCCGGGGGAGGATGCCTGGCTGGCGACGCCGAACGGTGTCTGGCGGGCGCGGCTGGCCGTACAGGAAATCGATGTTTCCGCAGATGTTATTGCCCTGGAGATGGTGGTTGGGGAGGAGCAGGGCGGCCTGACCGCCGAACTGGATAACCATGATCACCACTATACGGACCCGGTCACGCCGCTGGTTCCCGGCGGCCAGCTGTCGGTAGCTGCGGGATACCGTACTGCGGCCGGGGAGGAAAGCGGCGGCAGCTATTCGTTCGTGCTGGATTCCTATGAACTTATCCGTAAAGACGCCGTCAATACCGTCCGCCTGCAAGCCGGCGGCGGATGGGCACAACTGAAACAATGGCGTGCCCGGGACCAATGGCGGTGGAACCGGGCCGGCCCGGAAAAGAGTGTGCAGGAGATCCTGGCTTTTGTGCTGGCCAGGGCGGGGCTGCGGCTGATAGTGAAGTCGGCATCCCCGGTGATCTCCAGTTTCTTCCCGGATTTCACTATACATCCGCTTGACCGCGGCGACCTGGCGGTAAGCCGCCTGCTGGACCTGGTGCCGGATTGTTTGATATGCGAAAACGGCACTGCCTGCCTGGTGTATCCGCAGGCGGGGGACAGCCCCGTTTACCGCTACGGGGAGGCGCACCCCATCCGGGAAAGAAAGTACCTCCGGCAGGGGAAGCCATACAACTGGGTGAGAGTAACGGGCAGCACGGCGGGGGGCGGTGAGATCACTGCGGATAGTTACGACCAGGCAGACATCAGGGAAGCGGGCAGCCGCTACCTGGCGGTGCACGACAGCAATCTGCAAACCCCGGACCAGGCGGCAGAGCGGGGAACGATGCTGCTGCGCCGGGCCGGGATGAAAGCCGCCGCCGGCTGCTTACTGGTGCCGGCCAACTGCGGGCAGGAACTCTATGACGTGGTGGAGATTATTGACGGCCGGGGCTTTTCCGGAACGGGGAGAGTAATCAGCCTGACCCTGGTATATGACCCGCGGCAGGGGCGGTATCTACACCGGCTGGGGCTGGGCGGGGTTTGAAGCCGATATTAATGTAAGGTAGAAAGAGAGGTACGAAACTAAAGATGAGTTTTAGAAAAGGGACCCTCAAGGACTTCGACGCCGGCACTTACACGGCCACTGTACAGATGGTTTCCAGCTACCGGGTTTACCTGGAAGATATCGCCGTGGCGCGTAATATCCCCGCCGCAGAGATGACCGGCGGCAGGAAAGTGGCCGTGTTGTTTTTTGACGAGCACAATGCCAGGGAAGCGGTAGTCATCGGGGTTTACAGCTGATCAGGCTACCGGGAAAAAGGCACAGCAGCTATTCTTTACGGGCAGTATCCCGGGCGATGCTTTTGAGGATGGTCAGGATACCGATCACCGCCCGCTGTACTTCCACCGGTTCCTGGGCGAGCATACGGGCGACAAAGGGATCCAACCGCCCATCGGCGATGGTGGTTACCCGTTCTTCGACTCCTACCGGCCGGGACTGTGGCGACAGATAACCAGCCAGGGTAAAGATCTCATCTTCCTCGAAAGAAAGGGGCCGGGCGATCCGCTGTAAGACATGCGCCGAGGGAAACCTTTCGCCTCGCTCGATGCGCCCCAGGTGCGAGGCCGAGACATTTGCCTTGGCGGCCAGTTCCTGGAGGGTTAAAGACAAGGAAACCCGCTGCTGTTTGATTATTTTACCGAGGTGGGTTTGCGATTCTCTGTCCATATTGAGAATTATAAAAGAGCCAAATGGCTTATGTCAAGAAAAAAATAAACAGGAGAAGCTTATCGGCCGGCCGTGATTTACCGGCCCGGTGACGGCCAGCAAATACAAATGGCATCAAAAGTGTTCAAACACAGCGAGCCGGCGGCTGACTTAGACGATGCCCCAGTCGCGGTACCCTTGCTGAATGACTGCCAGATATTCTGCGGCGGGCCTGGTTTCCTCGCCCTGGCTGACCTTAATATAGGTAACCGCTTTCAGGGCATCGCCGTCCTCGGTAAAAACGGTGACGTTTATGCGGTTGGCCTCCCGGGGATATCCTTCGAGCGTATCGAGTCGGCGCAGGTCTTTTTCCGTGATCTCATAGATGCCGCCGGCGACCTTACTGCCGTGGGCGCCGCGCAGGGTAGCGAGACCGCTTTTCCACTGCCGGGACCAGCCGAAGAAAGCCAGCCGGTAGTTGGGCAGGACGGCGGTGAGGCGGGGGCGGGATTCGGGAGCCCTTTCCTTCATCAGTTTCTTATCCAGGTCATGGGCATAGGCAAAATAGAGGAGCGGCGCCGGTTTCACGTTCATCATATGATGCTCCTTGAGACCGCAGCCGTCCCCAAGCCGGCAGGCCGGGCAGGCCAGCGGTAACGAATAAGCCTATTATAGCGTAGATGACGGATTTTACCTAAAACAGGAGTAATCGAGTAATAATGGTAAATATCGGTACTCAGTAGCTGGAAAAAGACAGCAAATTAATTGGACAAAGGGCGGTAAGATAGTGTAGGATATCAAAAGTCAGCCCTTTTAAGCTTGTAATAGTAAAAATGCTGCGGCAGGTTAATACTAAAATAAAAGCTGAAATAGAGTTGACAGCCTTGACAGGCTATGGTAGTATTCAGTTTTGGCGCTAGTAATTCAACTCACTTGTTATTAACAGATCTCACAATTTAAGACAAGAGGTCTGTAACTGTGTTGGATGGATGAGCCTGAGCTCATCCATTTCGATTCTGTGAAATAGGAGAAGCACTTGCCGACAATTAATCAGCTCGTGCGTAAAGGCCGCAGTAGGCCGGGAAAAAAGAGCAAGACGCCTGCCCTGCGTTTTGTTTACAACGCACTGAAGAACAAGACCAGGCGTGGAGAGGGATCTCCCCAGAAGCGTGGGGTTTGTCTGCAGGTCAAGACGACCACTCCCAAGAAACCGAATTCCGCTTTGAGGAAGATCGCCAAGGTACGGTTAAGCAACGGCATCGAAGTGACTGCCTACATTCCGGGTGAAGGCCACGAATTACAGGAACACTCGGTGGTGCTGGTGCGGGGCGGGCGGGTGCCTGACCTCCCCGGTGTCCGTTATCACATCATCCGGGGTACCCTGGATGCTACCGGCGTGGCTAACCGAAAGCGCGGGCGCAGTTTATACGGTGCCAAACGCGCCAAAGCCGCAGCCACCACTTAAGGAGATATCATGCCAAGGCGTAGTAAAAAAATAGTAAGAGAAATTTTGCCTGATCCGCAGTATCAGAACATTGTCGTATCCAAGTTTATCAACCGTATCATGAAACAGGGCAAGCGCAGTACTGCGGAGAAAATCGTTTACACCGCCCTGGCTACGATCGAACAACAAGAACAAAAACCGGCGATTTCCGTTTTGGAACAAGCGGTGCGTAATGCCACCCCCCAGCTCGAAGTAAAAGCCCGGCGGGTAGGCGGTGCCACTTACCAGGTTCCGGTGGAAATTCCGGCTGCACGTGCTTTAACTTTAGCCATGCGATGGTTGATCGCGGCAGCACATGCCCGCGGCGGAAAGTCCATGGCAGAAAAATTAGCGGGTGAATTGAGCGACGCCGCCAAGGGGCAGGGCGCCACCATCAAGAAACGTGATGATACGCATAAAATGGCAGAAGCCAACCGTGCTTTTGCCCACTATAGATGGTAAGGATTTATTTGGTTTATCATGGTAAGACCGGCAGTCAGGACTGAAATAAGAGAGAGACCGATGTCAGATCGTTTTCCACTGGCCGACATCAGAAATATGGCCTTCATCGCTCATATCGATGCGGGAAAGACGACTGTCACCGAAAAAATCCTTTTTTATACCGGCCAGACTTATAAAGTAGGCGCGGTAGACGACGGCACCGCCGTTATGGACTGGATGGACCAGGAAAGAGAAAGGGGCATCACCATAACCTCGGCGGCGACGACGACCCAATGGAAAAACCACCGTATTAACATTATCGATACTCCGGGACACGTGGATTTCACGGCGGAAGTCGAGAGGAGCTTGCGCGTCCTCGACGGTGGGGTGGTTCTGTTCGATGCCGTCGCCGGTGTCGAAGCCCAATCCGAGACCGTCTGGCGGCAAGCTGACAAATATCATGTTTCACGTATTTGTTTCATCAACAAAATGGACCGGGTCGGTGCGAATTTCCACCGCACCATCAAAATGATCGAAGACCGGTTAAAAGGCAAACCCCTCCCCATACAACTCCCCCTCGGTTCCGAAGCTAATTTCCACGGCATCATCGACCTGGTTGAGCAAAGAGCCTGGAGCTTTGACGGCGAACCCGGCAGCGAACCTAAAGAAATCAATGTCCCGCAAGAAGACCTGGCCCGTATGCAGGAAGCCCGTCATTCATTGATCGAAAAAGCCGCTGAAATGGACGATGAACTGCTGGGAAATTATCTTGACGGCAACGATATCACACCAGCCGTGTTGCGGGCGGCCTTAAGACGAATTACCGTGGCCAGTAAAGGCGTCCCGGTATTATGCGGCACCGCCTTGCGTAATAAATGCGTACAGCCTTTGCTGGATGCCATCACTTATTATCTTCCTTCGCCGCTGGACATGCCGCCAGTCCGCGCGAGGGCGATCAAAAACGATGAGATCGTCGAGCGGCAGCCCCAGGATGAGGCGCCATTTACCGCCCTGGCTTTTAAAGTAATGACCGATCCTTTCGTGGGCCGCCTGGTATACCTCAGGGTATATTCCGGTAAGGTCAGCACCGGGGAACAGGTATATAATGCCTCCGCCGATAAAAAAGAACGTATCGGCAGGCTGATACTGATGCACTCCAACCGGCGGGAAGAGATTAATGAAGCTGATACCGGCGCGATCGTTGCTGCCCTGGGTTTAAAAAATACCTTTACCGGCGATACACTGTGCGACCAGGCCAACACAGTTTTACTGGAAGCCATCAGGTTCCCGGAACCTGTCATTTCAGTAGCTATCGAGCCGAAAACTAAAGCCGATCAGGACCGCATGGGCGAAGCTTTACAGAAGCTGGCAGAGGAAGATCCTACCTTCAAGGTAACTTATAACCAGGAAACCGGGCAGACCTTGATATCCGGTATGGGTGAACTGCACCTGGATGTGCTGGTGCGGCGCCTGCTCAGCGAATTTAACGTCAGTGCCAAAGTCGGCCGGCCTCGGGTAGCTTACAAAGAGACCATTACCCGGGCGGTAACCGCGAGCGGACGGTTTGTCCGGCAGTCCGGCGGACACGGCCAATACGGCCATGTCGAGATTGAATTCGAACCATTGGAATCCGGCAGCGGCCTGCAGTTTATTGAGAAAATCCGGGGTACAGCCATCCCCCGTAATTTTGTCCCGGCTGTCGAAGCTGGTTTGAAAGAAGCGATGGAGAGCGGTGTTTTAGGCGGATACCCGGTGGTTGATATCAAAGCTACCCTGGTGGACGGCAGTTATCATGAAGTTGACTCCTCCGAACTCGCCTTTAAAATCGCCGCCTCGATGGCTTTTAAAGACGGCATGGCCAAGGGGAAATCGATATTACTCGAACCCATCATGAAATTAGAAGTAGTAACACCAGAAGAATTCATGGGAGATATCTTAAGCGACATTCATTCCCGTCGCGGGCACATCGATTCCATTGAAACTTATGCCGAGACCACCACGATACACGGTTTGATCCCGCTGGCGGAATCTTTCGGATATGCCACGAGCCTGCGCTCCAAGACGCAGGGCAGGGCTACGCATTCATTGGAATTTGCCCGTTACCAACAGGTACCGGCAGAACTGGCAGCTAAAATCACGGAAAAAACAGGATAGCTAAAGATATGGCGAAACAAAAGATCAGGATCAAGTTAAAGGGCTTTGACCACAAACTGGTAGACCAGGCGGCGGAGCAGATCGTCGCAACGGTGGAAAGGACGGGAGCGGTGGTCTCCGGACCGGTACCGCTGCCTACACGGATCAAGCGGTTCAGTGTCATCCGTTCACCGTTCATCGATAAGATATCTCAGGAGCAGTTCGAGATCCGGACACACAAGCGGCTGATCGATATCATCGAAACTAGTTCGAAAACTATCGATTCCTTAACCAGCCTGAACCTGCCGGCTGGCGTTGAAATTGATATTAAGTTGTGAGAGAGATGTTACAAGGAATAATCGGCCGAAAACTGGGGATGACCCAGGTATACAGAGACAATGGTAAGGTAGAAGCCGTTACGGCTATCGAAGCTGGACCGTGCGCGGTAACCCAGGTCAAGAATAATGACAAAGAAGGGTATAATGCTGTCCAGGTCGGTTTCCAGGAAAGCAAGAAGATAAGTTCGGCAGAGAAAGGCCACTTAAAAGGGCTTGCTTCTTACCGGTATCTACGGGAGTTCAGAGTAGATAGCGTACCTGATAACAAGGTGGGCGACCTGATCGACGTCAATGTTTTCAAACAGGGCGACCACGTCGATGTTATCGGCATATCCAAAGGCAAAGGATTTGCCGGGGTGGTCAAGCGGCACCATTTCAAAGGCGGCCCCAAGACCCACGGCCAATCAGATCGGCAGCGCCATCCCGGGTCCATTGGTTCCACAACCACACCGGGACATATCAAGAAAGGTCTAAACATGGCCGGCCACATGGGGAGTCAGCAGGTAACTGCGAAGAGGCTCGAAGTAATGAAAATCGACTCTGCCCGTAATCTTTTACTGATAAAGGGAGCAGTGCCGGGCTCCGATAACGGGTTAGTAATAATTAAAAAGTCTCGATAAAGGAATTTGGCAAGTGCAGGTTCCAGTTAAAAACACAACAGGGGAAATTTTAAGGGAAATTGAGATCAGCGACTATGTCTTCGGGGTACAACCGAAAACAGCAGTCGCTCACCAGGCACTGATTACGCAACTGGCCAATGAACGGCACGGTAACTCCAGTGCCAAGACGAGGGCCGAAGTTGCTGGCAGTTCCAAAAAATTGTATGCTCAGAAACATACCGGCAGGGCCCGCCCGGGCAGCGCCAAGTCACCGTTAAAAAAAGGCGGTGGCATCATCTTTCCCCCGAAACCCCGGGATTATCATTTGGCTATACCGAAAAAGATGCGGCGCTTGGCCCTGCGTTCCGTGTTATCGAGCAAGGTAGCGGGGAACGAGTTTATCGTGTTAGATAACTTGGGCCTGGATGCACCCAAAACCAGGGAGATGGCCAATATCCTGAACGTTCTTGGCATTGAGTCGTCTGCCCTGATCGCACTTGAACAACCGGACATTAATGTGGTCAAATCAGCCCGTAACATCCCAGGTATCACCACCATCCCCGCCAACCTGTTGAATGTGGCTGATATTACGTCACATAAAGTGCTGGTGATGACGGTGGATGCCGTGCGTAAAGCCGAAGAATTATGGGGCGATAAGACTTCCCAAGGAGATGATAGTGCACCTCTACGAAGTACTTAAACGGCCGTTGATCACGGAAAAATATACTTTACTTCAATCAGTGGGTAAATACGCCTTTGAAGTAAACCTGGATGCAACCAAACCGCAGATCAAAGATGCGGTGGAAAAAGCCTTTAATGTAAAAGTGACCAGCCTGAACGTGGTAAATAACCCGGGGAGAGCGCGGCGGCTGGGACGTCGTGTTATCCCTGCGAAACCATGGAAAAAAGCCGTAGTCACTCTAAAACAAGGTGATAAAATAGAGCTGTTTGAGACAGCTTCTTAGATGATGGAGTAAATACAGTGGCTGTAAAGCAATACCGTCCGACATCACCTGGACGCCGGGGTATGACCGGTTCCAGCTTTGAAGAGATTACCAAGACAAAGCCCGAAAAATCTCTATTGGTGGCTTTGAGAAAACGGGCGGGGCGTAATAATCAAGGTAAAATTACGGTACGCCAGCGGGGTGGCGGATCCAAACGAAATCTACGGATACTCGATTTTAAACGGGAGAAAAACGGCATCCCGGGTAAAGTGGCGGCCATCGAATACGATCCCAACCGCACAGCCCGGATCGCCTTGATCTTTTATGCCGATGGTGAGAAACGATATATCCTCTCACCAGTGGGGTTGAATGTGGGGGATACCATCATGTCCGGCCCGGAAGCCGAAATGCGGCCGGGTAACAATATGGCGATAAAATTGATGCCCAGCGGCACCATGATACACAGTATCGAAATACAAAAAGGAAAAGGGGCGCAGCTGGTTCGCAGCGCCGGTTCGGCAGCCCAGTTGATGGCGAAAGAAGGGGACCGGGCTTTAATACGGCTACCGTCCGGAGAAATGAGATATATCCTGGGCGATTGCACGGCTACTATCGGTCAGGTCGGCAATATCGATCACCAGGCCGTCAAATTGGGTAAAGCCGGGCGGTCCCGGTGGTTAGGCCGCCGGCCGACAACCAGGGGCACGGCAATGACACCACGGGACCATCCACATGGCGGTGGAGAAGGAAGGAGCCCGATCGGGCATCCCGGACCGAAATCACCCTGGGGTAAACCGACATTAGGGTATAAGACGAGAAAGAAATCCAAACCGTCCGGCCGGATGATCATGAAGCGGCGCGGTAAATAAACGGCAATGAAGCTTGAGGTAGATTAAGTATGTCAAGGTCAGCGAAAAAGGGTCCGGCCACTGATGCGAAACTGATGAAAAAAGTAACGGTGGTCAATAGCTCAAATCAAAAGACGGTCATCAAAACCTGGGCCAGGTGGTCCACCGTGGTTCCGGAGATGATCGGCTTGACGATTGGCATACACGACGGGCGGCGTCATGTCCCCATTTTCATTACTGAAAATATGGTCGGTCACCGGCTCGGCGAATTTGCACCGACCCGTACCTTCCGCGGACATACCGCGAAGGCAGAGAAGGAAGCTAAAGCAGCAGCGGCAGCAGCGGCATCCCCAGCATCTGCTACTCCCGCCAGCTAGTATGTAACAGGATTTGTTAAATGGATGTACGAGCGATTGCCAAAAATGTAAGGGTAGCACCTGCGAAAGCAAGGTTGCTTGCCGATATGGTACGGGGTAAAAAAGTGGACTCGGCACTGAATATGTTGCTTTTTACACCCACGCCCACCGCACGAGCGGTTGCCAAGACGATAAAATCCGCCGCGGCCAATGCCGAGAAGACTTATCAGTTGGCGCCCGAAACTCTGGTGGTAAGTAAGATAACGGTTGACTCCGGCCTGACAATGAAACGGTACCGGTCGGCAGCCCGGGGACGTGTCAGTCCTGTGTTAAAACGTTCGAGTCATATTACTGTTATTGTAACTGAACAGGAGAAACATGGGACACAAAGTTAATCCAACAGGGTTTAGAATTGGTGTTATCAAGTCGTGGCAAGGCAAATGGTTTGCCGACCGGCACTATGCGAATTTTCTTGAAGAAGACGTAAAGATTCGCAAAGCGATCGAAAAAAAATACCCTGATGCCGCGATTTCCAGCATCGAAATCGAAAGGCAAGCTAACCAGGTCGTGGCGACGATTAATACTGCCCGACCCGGTATTGTGATCGGACGCGGCGGGCAGCGGGTCGATGAAACCAGGGTCCATTTGGAAAAGACCCTGGGTAAAAAGATCCAACTAAACATCAAAGAAGTACAACAACCGGAACTTGTTCTGGAACGGCGGATCGCTTACCGACGGGCAATGAAACAGGCCATGTCGCGGACACTGCAAGCCGGTGGTAAAGGCATTAAAGTAGCTGTGGCAGGGCGTCTCGGTGGGGCGGAAATCGCCCGCCGGTTAAACATGCATGAAGGCCGGGTACCGCTGCATACGCTACGTGCCGATATCGATTACGGCTTCGTGGAAGCTCATACCGTGATGGGCCGCATTGGCGTGAAAGCCTGGATCTATAAAGGCGAGATACTACCCGAGATGAAGACCGACGAGGACGAAATCCCGGCCGTGGAACCCGTTGCCGTGGTTGAGCCCGCTGCAACTGCCGAAGCAGCAGCCGATGTGAAAAATGCGCCTGCACCAGCAAAAAGCGAAGCAGCCCCGGCCGAAGTGACGGAAGTAACGTCTGAAACAGCCCCCGTAGTGGAAGAAAAGAAGAAGGTCGTCCGGGCCAGGAGAAAACCGGCGGTGAAAAAACCAGCGGTTAAAATTGAAGTAGAAGGCGAATCAGCGGAGGCAGGAGAAGACAATGCTGCAGCCTAAACGAGTTAAATTTAGAAAAGTACAACGCGGCCGTATGAAAGGCAGTGCCCATGCCGGCAATGCTGTTACGTTTGGTGATTATGGTTTACAAGCTCTGGAACCCGCCTGGGTTACTGCACGGCAGATCGAAGCGGCACGGCGGGCGATTACGCACCATGTAAAAAGGGGCGGCAGCATCTGGGTCCGGGTATTCCCGGACAAATCGGTTACCAAGAAAGCCGCCGAAACACGCATGGGTTCCGGTAAAGGGGCCCCGGACCACTGGGTTGCTGTCGTCAAACCCGGTAAGATATTGTTTGAAATGGCCGGCGTCGATGAAACGGTAGCTAAAGAAGCCATGCGGTTGGCCGCAAACAAGTTGCCGATCGATGCAAAATTTGTTAAGAAACAAAGTACCCCTGAAGCTGAAAACTAAAGTAGGAGCAATGTCCAATTGAAAATAGCGGATGTAAGAGCGCTTAACAACGATGAGTTAAAAAAACAATTGGAAACAGCCCATAAAGAGCTGTTGGATCTTCGTTTTCAGCTGGTAACGAAACAACTGGCGAATCACCGGCGGTTACTGGCGACACGAAAGAAGATTGCTCAGCTTAATACGATCCTTAGAGAACGGGAGTTGGCTCAATAGGAGTTTGACGAATATCACACCAGAACAGGCAGGAAGAAATGGAAACGATCATTAAGTCCCGGACCGGAACGGTCTTGAGTAATAAAATGGACAAAACAGTAGTAGTTGGTGTTGAAACAGTCAAACGACATCGACTCTACAAAAAAAGTGTTCGCAGGATCGTCAGATACAAGGCACATGATGCTGCTAATCAATGTAATGAAGGCGACACGGTCAGGATCGTAGAAACCCGGCCGCTGTCGAAAGAGAAACACTGGCGGGTAGCCGAAATACTGATCAAACAGGAAAAGATCGAGGTCAAACCTAAAGAGGTAGTCTAGCGACAGTTGCGGCCGGTTACGGCCGGGATGATACTAAAAAAACTGCAAATTAACAGAATATTTCGATACTACAGGTGAAACCAGATGATTCAGCAATATAGTAGATTGAAAGTAGCGGACAATACGGGCGCCCGGCAAATCATGTGTATCGGTCTGCTTGGCGGCAGCGGGCGGAAATATGCCCGTATCGGGGATATCGTCGTCGCTTCCGTAAAACGGGCAACGCCTGGCGGTACCGTTAAAAAAGGCGACGTCGTACGTGCGGTAATCGTGCGAAGCACCCATCCTTATCGGCGACTGGACGGCTCATACATTAAGTTCGATGAAAATGCTGCCGTCATCATCGGCGATAAGAATAATCCCAAGGGCACACGTATTTTCGGTCCGGTAGCCCGTGAACTGCGCGATAAGGAATTTACCAAAATCATTTCCCTGGCTCCCGAGGTACTATAAATGAAAATAAAAAAGAATGATACTGTGCTGGTAATATCCGGTAAAGATCGGGGAAAAAAGGGTAAAGTAAGGTTTGCCTATCCTGACGATAACCGTTTGATCATCGAAGGCGTCAACATGATCAAGAAACATATGAAAGCGATCAAAGATGTCCGGCAAGCCGGGATTATCGAACGGGAAGCGCCTATCAATAGTGCCAATGTCATGCTCCTGTGCAATAAGTGCAACCACCCTACCCGGGTTGGCTCACGGATCCTGCAGGATGGAACCAAAGCACGGGTATGCCAGGTTTGCCATGAGGTGATTGACTAGATGTCAGAACTTAAGGAAAAATACCTGAAAGAAGTAATCCCGGCGTTGCGCGAGCGCTACGGGTATAAAAATGTGATGCAGGTACCACATGTAACGAAAGTGGTATTGAACATCGGGTTGGGAGAGGCGATTACAAATGCGAAAGCATTGGAAGCCGCGGAAAAAGATCTTTCCGCCATCGCTGGACAGCATCCCATTATCACCCGGTCGAAGCGGTCCATCGCTGCCTTCCGGCTGCGTACCGGCATGCCGATCGGCATGAAGGTAACCTTGCGGGGGAAACGGATGTATGAATTCCTGGATAAACTGGTAAATGCCGTCGTGTTCCGCATCCGTGAATTCCAGGGTATACCCCGGAATTCTTTCGATGGGCGGGGCAGTTATACCCTGGCATTCCGGGAACAAACCGTTTTTCCTGAAATTGATTATGAGAAAGTCGACAAATTACGGGGGATGGAAATATCCATCGTAACTACCGCTAAATCTGATGAGGAGGGAAGGAGTCTCCTGGAACTGCTGGGAATGCCGTTCTCCAGAGAGTAAGATATTATGGCTAAGAAATCTGCAATTGCCAAATGGATGCGCCCTCCCAAATTTAAAGTACAACGGCATAACCGGTGCCGAAAATGCGGCCGCTCCCGTGCTTATATACGGCAGTTCGGCTTATGCCGGATTTGTTTCCGTGAGATGGCTCTCGCCGGGCAAACCCCGGGCGTGAGAAAATCAAGTTGGTAAATAGAGGCTAGGGGAAAACAAGTGAGTATCTCTGATCCAATCGCAGATATGTTAACCCAGATCCGTAATACCATCATGGTAAGGCATGACTCGGTGATCGTACCTGCCTCCAAGATGAAGATGGCTATTGCCAAGATCCTGAAAGATGAAGGCTTTATCAGTGATTTCGAATTAGTAAAAGGCAAGACCAGCCGAAGTATCAAGATTCAGCTTAGATACATGGAAAAGAACCGGCCGGCACTGGCGACACTGGAACGGGTAAGTAAACCTGGTTTGCGGGTATATGTAAACCGCGGCGAGATACCCCGGCTGGCCGGTGGTCTTGGTATTGCCATATTATCGACTTCGAAAGGAGTTATGAGCGGACATCAGGCAAGACGCCAGGGCATTGGCGGCGAACTGATATGTTACGTGATGTAAAACTGGAGTACAGATTATGTCTAGAATAGGTAAAGCACCGATCACCATTCCCGCTGATGTGAAGATATCGGTCGAAAACAATGTAGTAAGTGTAAAAGGGCCCAAGGGTGAATTAACCCGTACTTTTCATCCCGAAATGTCCATCGTGGTGGAGGGCAATACGATCAAAGTAACCCGTCCCGGTGATGAACGGCTGTATCGTTCACTGCACGGCCTTTCCCGCACTTTACTCGCCAATATGGTCGAGGGTGTGACTAAGGGATTCGAAAAAGGATTGGAAATTACCGGGGTCGGTTACCGTGCAGAGAAAGCGGGCAATAATCTGGTGATTCGGGTAGGGTTCACCAAACCGGTAGAAATATTACCCCTGAAAGGGATTTCTTTTACCGTAGAGAGTCCCACTAAATTTAAAGTAATGGGCAGCGATAAAGAGATGGTGGGTGAGATGGCCGCCAGGATCAGGGCGATTCGCCCACCTGATGTATACCGTGGTAAAGGGATCAAATACAGCGGAGAATTTGTACGCCATAAGGCTGGTAAGGCTGCCAAGGCGATAGGGGGCAAAGCGTAAATGGGTAAATTATCTTCTCGCGATGCTCGAATTAGAAGACATCGTCGCGTGCGGGCTACCGTCAGCGGAAATGCAGAACAACCCAGACTGTGTGTTTTTCGCAGCCTGAACCATATCTATGCGCAGGTGATCGATGATTCCACCGGTAATACCCTGGCCTCCGCTTCCACCATCATCGAAACGTTAAAAACTCAAGCTGATGGTAAAGATAAGATCGCACAGGCAAAGATGGTCGGGGCCCAAATCGCCAGGGAAGCAATGGGCAAAGGTATTAAAAAAGTAGTCTTCGACCGGGGTGGATATCTCTATCATGGGCGTATTAAAGCCCTGGCAGATGCCGCGCGCGAAGCTGGCCTTAAATTCTAGTCTCGGGGAGCTAAGGGGGCAAGTTGACTAATTATAATAAAACAGAAACCGGTGATTTTGCACTTAATGATAAACTGATTGCCATCAACCGGGTAGCCAAGGTGTTAAAAGGCGGCAAGCATTTACGCTTTAGTGCCCTGGTGGTTACCGGGGATGGGCAGGGACACGTCGGTATCGGCTTAGGCAAAGCTAACGAAGTCCCGATTGCCATCAGCAAAGCTAGCGCTACGGCCAAGAAAAATATGATTACCGTACCCTTAGCCGGATCCACTATTCCATATGAAATTCGCATCAAGTACGGGGCCGCCGATGTTTTGTTAAAACCCGCCGCTCCAGGGACCGGCCTCATTGCCGGGGGCAGTGTCCGTGCCGTTTTGGAAGCCGCTGGCGTAAAAGATGTATTAACCAAATCCTTAGGCAGTCCCAATAAGATAAATGTAGCAAGGGCAACGATACTGGCTTTGACTTCTCTAAAGAATCCGGGTGAAGAACAAGCAAAGCGTAAAGGTACACAGCCCGCAGAGGGGGCAGTCGTTAGTGGCTAAATTATCCATTACACTGGTAAAAAGCAGTATTGGTTATGAAGTAGACCAGAAGAAGACCTTAAAAGCCCTGGGATTACACCGCATGAATCAATGTGTAATTCATAATGATTCGGCTGCAATTAGAGGGATGATCAATAAAGTCAGGCATCTGGTTACCGTGGAGGCACAAGGTGAAGCAAAATGAGCTGTCGCCGGCTTCCGGCTCCAAGAAAGCCCGCAAGCGCGTCGGGCGCGGTGATGGAAGCGGACATGGTACTTATTCAGGGCGTGGTTTAAAAGGACAAAAAGCACGGGCCGGGGGAAAGATGCGTCCCGGATTTGAAGGCGGACAGCTTCCTTTAATTAAGCGGCTGCCTAAAAAACGAGGTTTTTATAATCGTTTCCGTACCGAATATGCCGTTATCGGCTTATCCGAGCTAAATACCTTTGCTGCCGGCAGTGAAGTAACCGTTGATATTTTAAGTCAAAATGGTTTATTACGGTCAGCCGGTAAACCTGTCAAAGTATTGGCAAATGGAGAGATCGACCGTCCCCTTACTATCAAGTTGAACAAATACTCGGCTACCGCGAAAAGTAAAATTGAAGCCGCCGGCGGGACTGCGGAGGAGGTCGCTTATGACTCAACCGAGGTCAACTAGACCCCGGCTGCTCCAGGCGATGATCGACGCCTTCCGTCTTCCTGATTTAAGGCGGAGGATCCTGATTACACTGGGTATTATTATTGCTTTTCGCTTTATCGCCCATGTCCCGCTGCCCGGCGTAGATTCCGGGGCATTGAAAGAGTTATTTTCTGAGAATGCTTTGCTGGGGATGCTCGATATGTTCAGCGGCGGGGCGATGCGGAATTTCAGCATCGTCGCCATGGGCGTATATCCTTATATCACCGCTTCCATCATCATGACATTGATGGTCCCGGTGATACCGAAACTGCAGGCAATCAGTCAGGAAGGTGAAACCGGACGTGATAAGATCAACCGTATCACCCATTGGTTGACTATCCCCATGGCAGCTTTGTCGGGATACGGACAACTGACTATCCTGCGTAATTATGGTGTGATGGGAGATAGTAGCGTTTTATCCACAATCTCTATGATTACGGCTCTCACTGCCGGCACTATTTTCCTGGTCTGGCTGGGCGAGCTTATTACCGAACATGGTATTGGTAACGGCGTCTCGATTATCATCTTTGCCGGGATCGTTGCCGGTTATCCCCAGATGATTGGCCAGGGCATCCTTGTATCCGACCAGATCGCCGGCCTTATCGTGTATGCCCTGATAAGTTTAGCCACCATTGTGGCTATCGTGATTTTTACCGAAGCCCACCGCAGGATTCCGGTACAATATGCCAAGACCACCTTTCGCGGCGGCCGAATGTACCGGCAGTCCGGGGCAACCCACATTCCCTTGCGGGTGAATGCCGCGGGCATGATTCCTTTGATCTTTGCCGTGTCCCTGGTCATGTTCCCCGGCGTCGTTGCTTCTTACTTTATGCGGCCTGAAGGGAGTGATCCTAATTTCTGGAACTATGTTTATGATATATTCAGCACTTCTGCTGCTTTGCCGCTCGGCTTGATCTACTGGGTATTATATTTCCTGCTGGTGATTGGCTTTGCCTTCTTTTATACTATGGTGATATTCCAGCAGCAGGACCTGGCGGGTACGCTGCAGCGCCAGGGAGGATTTATTCCTGGCATCCGGCCGGGAAAAAATACCTCCGAATATTTAAATCATGTGATCAACCGGATCACCTGGGCGGGCGCCTTATATTTGGCTATCGTTGCTATTATTCCGTTTATTGCACGCGAGGTAACTAATGTCCAGGCTATCCAATTATCAACGATGGGACTTTTGATCGTCGTTGGTGTAGTACTGGATACCATGAAACAAATGGAAGCCCAGTTGGTAATGCGCCGTTACGAAGGCTTTATCAAGTTATAAATAATAGATCCTGGTAAAAAGGAATTAGGTATGAATATAGTATTTTTAGGTGCGCCCGGTGCGGGTAAAGGAACCCAGGCATCGCGCGTGGCTAAAAAATTAAAAATGGCTCATATCGCCACCGGCGATCTTTTCCGTCAGGCTCTCGAGAAGAACACGGCACAAGCACAAAAAGCCCGACCGTATATCGAATCCGGTAAACTGGTCCCGGATGAAATCACGATCAAGATGGTGTTGGAACGTATCGCCAATGATGATTGCCGGAATGGGGTAATATTTGACGGGTTCCCCAGAAATATAAAACAGGCGGAAACCCTGGATAAAGCATTAACCGAACAAAATAAAGCGATTGATTGGGTCGTTTATATTAAAGTAAGTGAAAAAGTATTACTGGAAAGACTGCTTGGCCGTTGGATCTGCCGGAAATGCCAGGCACCTTATCACGCCGTATATTCTCCGCCTAAGGTTGCCGGTAAATGCGACCGCTGCGGCGGTGATTTATACCAGCGGGCCGATGATACGGAAGAAACCGTTAAAAAGCGCCTCATGGTCTTCGAAGCAGAAACTTCACCGTTGATACAGTATTATGCCAGAAGCAATAGACTGCTTGAAGTCGAGGGTGAAGGCAGCGAAGACGCAATTGAAAACAGGATCATTAATGTCCTGAAGAAATCTTCGTCGAAACCAGGGAAATAATGAGTATAATCATTAAGTCCGACCCGGAAATAGAATTGATGGCCCGGGCTGGCAAGATAGTAGCAAAAATATTACAGATTCTAAAAGCGGAGGTACGGCCGGGAATTACTACCAGGGAGTTAGACGATATAGCCGCCCGGGAAGTCGTAAAACTAGGCGCTATATCCTCTTTTAAAGGATATCGCGGTTATCCGGCAAACATCTGTATCTCGATTAATGAGGAAATTGTACACGGCATACCCGATAAAAGGGTATTAGTGAATGGCGATCTGGTTTCTATAGATTTTGGTTGTATATACGAAGGTTTTCAAGGAGATGCGGCGTTAACCGTCGGGGTTGGTAAACTGAAAAAAGAAGCATTGCGATTGATGGAAGTAACCGAGAATTCCCTTCAGGCTGGGATAAAAGCAGCATTAGCCGGTGCCCGGCTTGGCGATGTATCGCATGCCATACAGGAATACGTTGAATCGAGAAACCTGGCTGTTATTAGAGAATATACTGGACATGGTATCGGTAGAAATATGCATGAAGATCCGCAGATACCTAATTTCGGGGTACGCGGCCAGGGTCCGGTATTGAAAAAAGGAATGACACTGGCGTTAGAACCGATGGTATGTACTGGTGACTGGCATACGGTAGTTGGCAGCAATAACTGGACGGTATCGACTGCCGATGGCGGTATGGCAGCCCATTTTGAACATACAATTGCGGTTACCGACGGCCAACCGCGGATTTTAACCGTCTCGTAGTAAGGAAATATGGCAAAAAAAGAGACTATCGAAGTAGAAGGAGTAGTGATCGAACCATTGCCGAATGCAATGTTTCGTGTCGAACTGGCTAATCAACATAAGGTATTGGCTCATATCTCGGGGAAGATTAGGTTACACTATATTAAGATATTACCCGGTGACCGGGTGTTGGTAGAGCTTTCTCCTTATGATTTAACCCGCGGCCGGATAACATACCGTTTTAAGTAAGGAAATGTTCAGGTAAAAAATATAATGAAAGTAAAAGCTTCAGTAAAACCAAGATGTGAAAAATGTAAGATCATTAAAAGACGAGGCGTCGTTCGGGTGATCTGCTCCAATCCCAAGCATAAACAAAGACAGGGATAGTCCTGGAGGTGTAATGTGGCGCGTATTGCTGGTGTTGACTTACCAAAAAATAAACACATCGGAGTAGCCTTGCGATACATCTACGGTATCGGGCCTACTACCAGTTTACAGATACTGGCCCAGGCCGGGATCGACCCGGATGTTAATAGCGATGTATTGAATGAAGCGGAAATAAATCGCATTCGTGAAATTATTGATAAAGGATTCCGCGTCGAAGGGGAACTACGCCGTGAAATCAACCAGGATATTAAGCGGTTGATTGAAATTGGCTCATATCGTGGCTTACGACACCGCCGGAATTTACCGTCGCGGGGACAACGGACCCGTACCAATGCCCGAACACAGCGCGGTGCCAAGAAGACGGTCGCCGGACGGGGTAGAAAGCGCGGCGCATCCAAGAAGTAATCGATGACCGCCTGATGGTGGGCTTATTAGGAGAACAAATGGCAGAACGAGAAAAAAGAAAACCCAGGTCCAGAAAGCAAGAAAAAAAAGGCATTACTACAGGTAGAGCCTATATTCAGTCTACCTTTAACAATACGATGATTACTCTGACAGACCCCCGGGGAAATGTGCTTTCATGGGGAAGCTCGGGTACGGCAGGCTTTAAGGGATCTCGTAAAGGTACGCCTTATGCTGCTCAGTTAGCCGCCCGTGAAGCGGCCAAAAAAGCGATGGAATTCGGATTACGGCAGATTGAAATATTTGTCAAGGGTCCAGGCAGCGGGCGTGAAGCAGCTATACGCTCTCTACAAAGCTCCGGTTTATATATCACGAGTATTACCGATGTGACTCCGATCCCCCATAATGGCTGCCGTCCGCCAAAGAGAAGGAGAGTATAAGGGAGCAATATGGCCAGATATACAGGACCAGTATGCCGATTATGCCGCAGGAGCGGCGACAAGCTCTTTTTAAAGGGCATGAAGTGCTATACCAAGTGTTTACTTGACCGGCGGCCCCGTCCGCCAGGGCAGCATAGTCATCGACGTTCTAAAGTCTCGGACCGCGGTTTACAACTGCGCGAAAAACAGAAAGCACGCTGGCTGTATGGTGTCCTGGAACGTCAATTCCGGCAGATGTTCGAAGAAGCCGAAAAACAGCCTGGTGTTACCGGCGAAACGCTGCAGGTGCTGCTGGAACGGCGCCTGGATAACGTCATATACCGGCTGGGATTTGCCGACTCCCGGGCTCAAGCCCGGCAGTTGGTTAGACATGGTCACATTGTTCTTAACGGCCATATGAGTGATATTCCTTCTTTGATCATCAAAGCGGGTGATACCATTACCTGGAAAGAGAACCGAACGAAATCCGAGTACTATAAACAGCTGCTGGAAAATATTAAAGGCAAGTCGATACCGGGATGGTTGACTCTCGATAGGCAAAAACTCGTAGCTCAAGTTGTATCACTGCCAACACCGCAGGACACTGAAGGAAAATACGAAGTAAAGGCGATAGTTGAGTACTATTCCCGGTAAGGAGGGACTATTTTGTCTGACCTAGTAGTCTCTAAGGTCGAGACTGTTGAAACCAGAGAAAATTACGGACGCTTTGCTATCCAACCGGTAGAAAAAGGGTTTAGCGTTACTTTGGGCAACGCTATGCGGCGTGTCCTCCTTGGCTATCTACAGGGAGCAGCGGTTACCCGTGTAAAAATCGATGGGATTCATCATGAATTCTCGACAATACCTAATGTAAAAGAAGATACCACCGAATTTTTACTTAACGTTAAGGCGCTTCGCATTAAACCCATAAGCGGCCTGACCGGTAAAATGATTCTGGAAGTTGAGGGTGAGGGGAAAATTACGGCTGCTGATATTCAGCCTTCCGCTGATTTTGAGATCGCTAATCCGGACCTCTATTTAGCCTATCTTGATAATGAGGATGCCAAACTTTATATTGAATTCGAGGTAGAACTTTCCCGGGGATACCGTGAAGCTGAATCAAGCGGAAATTTACCGGTGGGCGTAATTCCGGTAGATGCCGTTTTCACCCCCATTAGGAAAGTCAATTTTTCCGTAGAGCCTATTCACGCCGGCCAGGAAACCAGCCATGAAAGGTTATGGCTGGAAGTTTGGACTGACGGGACGATGCAGGCCGTCGATGCTGTTTCTAAAGCAGCCAACATCCTGATCGAACAATTGATGCCCTTGACCGGTCTAAGCCGGATCGTACCTATAGCGCCTCCGGAACCGAAACCGAATTCTCAAATTCCGGACGAACTGGCTAAAATGACCGTCGAACAATTGAATTTGTCTGTGCGTACGTTAAACTGCTTACGGCGCGGCAACATAAATACCGTTGGCGAACTGATGTCGAAAACAGAGAAGGACTTGATGTCGCTCCGTAATTTTGGGATTAAGTCAAAACAGGAACTGGAGGAGCGCCTGCAAACACTGGGGCTTCACTTGTTTTCCGTGTAAAAAGGAATTGATATGGGCCGTAGGATAGATATAAGAAGAAAAGGAATGACCTCGAGTTATAAACGGGCATTGTACCGGAACCTGGTCACCAGTCTTTTGGGTTACGAAAAAATTACCACTACCGAAGCTAAAGCGAAGATTGTCCGCGGCATAGCCGAAGAAATGATTACGCTGGGTAAAAAGGGTACCCTCCATGACCGGCGCCAGGCATTGGCATATATCTTTGATAAAGAAGTTACGGACAAAGTATTTTCTGATTTAGCAAAGCGTTATGCCGACCGTCCGGGAGGCTATACCAGGATTGCTAAACTCGGCCAAAGGGTCGGTGATGCGGCGCCCATTGTACAGCTTGAGTTGGTAAAATGATGTTGGCCGCTTCATGCCGGCCTGATTTGGATGATACCGAATCGATTCCGGCAAAGACCCGCGTAGTCCTGGTCATCGAATACGACGGCACGGATTATTTCGGGTTCCAATGGCAAAAAGGCCGACCGACAGTACAGCAGGAAATTGAAGAAGCTATATTTCAGTTGACAGGCGAAACGGTACGGGTTACCGCCGCTAGCCGGACTGATACTGGAGTCCATGCAAAGGGTCAGGTTGTTTCTTTTCCGACCCTGTCAGCGACTCCCCTTAAAAACTTTATAACTGGATTAAATCACTATTTACCGGATGCGGTCGCGGTTAGATATGCTTTCCATCCGCAGGAGAAATTCCATGTACAACGGTCCGCGGCCAGCCGTAAATATGAGTACCATATCCTGAACAGTAATATCCGTTCTCCTTTAACACAGCGTTTTGCTTATCAGGTACCGGGAAGACTGGATTTGGCAACAATGCAGGATACCAGCCTGCTTTTGTTAGGTGAACATGATTTTGCATCGTTCACCAGTACCGATGCGGTACAACTTAAAAATACAATAAGAAGGGTGGAAGAAGCGGGATTTAGAAAAGATGATGATCTGATCGTATTCACGATTCAGGCAAATTCTTTTTTAGCCCACCAGGTCAGGAATACCGTCGGTGCTCTTCTCGAGGTCGGTAGCGGACGGATGAGCACCCGGGATTTTTATAGTATAATGGAGCAGAAGCGACCAGGTCTGGCTGGCCCCAGGGCCCCAGCTTGCGGACTTTGTTTAGTGCGGGTAAATTACCTCCATCCCGTCGAGGAAGAAAAATGAAAACTTATAGTACCAAGGCGAAAGATATCAAGAGAGAGTGGCATCTGATAGATGCTTCCGGGGAAGTCCTCGGCGGCATTGCTGTAAAAGCTGCTAATTTACTCATGGGCAAACAGAAGACTATATTCTGCCGTCACATGGATGTCGGCGATAATGTTGTGATCATCAATGCTGCTAAGATCCGGGTTACTGGGGATAAGTTAAAACAGAAGATGTATTACCGGCATTCTAATTATCCCGGGGGTTTTAAAGCAGAGAGCCTGGAAGGCTTGATGAAAAAAGATCCCGGTAAAGTCGTCGAACATGCTGTCAGAGGGATGCTGCCGCATAACCGTCTTGAAGCACGCATGATGAACCGGTTAAAGGTATTTACCGGTGATGAGCATCCCTATTTCGGACAGATACAAAAACCAGCAGCCGTAAGCGGGGAAGAAAAGTAACAATCATTCTGGAAATAGAGGTCCTGTATTACAGGGTTGCATAAGGAGAATTCTTTGGAAAAGCAAGCATATGTCCACGGTACCGGTAGACGCAAAACGGCGATTGCCCAGGTAAGGCTGACTCCAGGCGGCGGGGCTATCATCATCAATGGTAAACCATATGATGAGTTTTTCCCGCGCCCGGTAAATCAGCAAGCTGTACTAAAACCGCTTGCTATCGCCCAGTGCCAGGATAAATATAACGTGTCGATCAAAGTAATCGGCGGCGGCGTCAGTGGACAGGCTACGGCTATTGCTCATGGGATTTCCCGTGCTCTGGTAGAAGCGGATATTAACCTAAAGACATCCCTGCGGCAAAACCGTTTATTAACCAGAGATTCCAGGGCTAAGGAAAGAAAGAAAGTTGGTTTGAAACGGGCCCGTAAAGCCGCCCAATCACCAAAACGTTAATTCTTAGTTGGCAGTCTTTTTCCAGGGGAGTGTTGATACCGACACTCCCCTTTTAATTATTAGTAGTGATATCTCAAGACCGGCTGTGTTATGATGTTGCCATGTTTAGACCACCGATAGATACGATTTTGCTGCATCCCATCGGGTATGTACGAAACGGCGTTTCACAGACGCCATCAAAACGGGATTGGCAATTGGAAACTATTTCTGATTTGATTATTGATCCTGAATGGACGGATGGACTGGAAGGTCTGGAAATATATTCTCATATCATCGTTCTTTTCTGGTTCCATAAGGTGAAAGAGGAGAAGGTATTGCTGAAAATCCATCCCATGCATCGCCTTGACTTGCCGCTTACCGGCTTGTTCGCAACTCGTACATACAACCGTCCTAACCGAATCGGTGAAACCGTGGTTAGCCTGGTTGCCAGGCAGGACAATATTCTGAAAGTCAAAGGGTTGGATGCTCTGGATGGGACACCCATACTGGATATAAAACCATACCTTCGCAGCGGCGATTTCATTTCGGGCGCACGGGGACCGCATTGGACACACGAAAATATGGCTTAAGTAGCAACTTAACCTGGATATATACCACTCTTTTACAGTACTATGGGCCGCAGCATTGGTGGCCCGGGGACGGGCCTTTTGAGATGATGGTTGGTGCGGTCCTCACACAATCGACTTCCTGGACAAATGTCGAAAAAGCAATACAAAATCTGAAGAGGGCAGATTCACTTACTCCGGCTGCTTTGCGTAATATTGATTTCGACCGCCTGGCTGTCCTGATTCATCCTTCCGGATATCATCATGCCAAAGCTAAGAAGTTAAAATCCCTGGTGGGTTGGCTCAGTTGCTATCATGATGACCTGGTAGCTGTGTTCAGTAAAGACCAGGAAACCCTTCGTCAGGAACTCCTGGCTGTGTACGGGGTTGGTGAAGAAACGGCTGACTCGATCCTTTTATATGCCGCCGGTAAACCAGTGTTTGTGATCGATGCGTATACCCGGCGTATTCTCAACCGTATTGGGATTTTTACCGCTGGTAATAAATATACAGACTATCAAGAATTATTTATGTGCCAGATGCCGCCCGACCCGGTAGTTTTCAACGAATATCATGCATTGCTGGTTAAGCATGGTAAGTCAACCTGCCGCAAAAAACCGCAGTGCCGGGAATGTTGTTTGTTTGAGGTATGCCGAAACAAACCTGTATAAAAAACGGGAGATCCCGTTTTGGTTGACACATAGTCTGGATTTGTCTATTATGATTTGGTTGACCGGATGCAGATTTTTGCCGCTTTTTTAGCATAATCTCCAGGTCAACGTGTATTTCTATGGCAGGAAGGAAAGGGATTAACTTGCCAGATAATTTAGTAAGCTATAATGAGGCCGGACACGTAGCGGTCGTTACCTTGAATAATCCTGGCCGGGGTAATGTTCTTGATGGAGCTCTGGCTCAGGAATTACTCGGTATTTGTTTACATATCAATCAAAATAGTGAGATATATTTCGCTGTAATCACGGGGGCCGGTGAAAAATTCTGTATCGGTAATGAAATCGAACATTATACCGGTACCGGCAAGAGATTACAGTCAGCCCTAAAGAAGATTAAAGGCAACCCCCATTATGAAGTGTCCGCTGCGCTGGCAATGATCGAGTGTCCGGTGATCGCCGCCATCAATGGTGATGCCCTGGGCCAAGGATTGGAAATCGCCCTGGCATGTGATATCCGTTATACATCGCACGATGCCCATTTTGGCTTTCCCGGAACTGCAGCCGGATTGATGCCCATGGATGGCGGTACGCAGCGCCTTCCACGTCTTATCGGTAAAGGCAAAGCATTGGAATTATTACTCAGCGGTGCAGTTATCGATGCTAAAGAAGCCTTGGATATTGGCCTGGTCAGCCAGGTACTTCCTGCGAAGGAATTGATAGCTCAAACCATGGCTTTTACTGCCGGTATGGCTGCGAAAGCCCCCATTGCAATGCGGTATGTCAAAGAGGCAGTCAATAAAGGTGCTGATCTCTCTCTAGATCAGGGTGTCCGCCTGGAAGCTGACCTGTATTTTTTGATACACACCACGGATGACCGTACCGAGGGCATCAAGGCATTCCAGGAAAAAAGGACTCCCCAGTTTAAAGGTAAATAGTAGCTAGTTATCGAATATTGTTGTTGATGAGCACAGATCAGGTTTATCATGACTGGTTTTGAGACGGTTATATACGAAAAAAATGACGGCATTGCCTATATTACCTTGAATCGTCCCCAGGTATTAAATGCCTACAACATCAAGATGCGGGATGAGCTTTATCAGGTACTGGAAGCAATCAAGGCTGATTCTGAAGTAAACGTGGGTATCATCAAAGGGGCGGGGGAAAAAGCATTTTGCGCCGGAGCTGACCTGAGTGAATTTCTAACGGCACCGCCCCCCGTTTTTGCCCGCAGGGCGAGGTTTGAAAGGGATATCTGGGGCGTCTTTATGAGTGTCCCGCAGCCGATGATTGCCGCATTGAACGGATATGTGATTGGTTCCGGGCTGGAAATCGCCGGCTTTTGTGATATCAGGATCGCTTCTGAGAGCGTACAGTTTTGCGTTCCGGAAATGGGTTTGGGCATCATCACGGCTGCAGGTGCCAGCCAGACATTACCACGGACTATCAACCATGGCCCGGCTATGGAAATACTTCTCTCCGGCCGGTGGGTGAAAGCAGCGGAGGCCTTACATCTGAAATTAGTCAATCAAGTCGTCTCACGGAATGAATTGTTACCGAGGGCTGAGCGATTAGCCAGGCACATTAATAATATGGATCCATTATTAGTACGTTGTATCAAGGAATCGGTCGGGCGGGGACTGGACATGAGTATGGACGAAGGAATCGAATTGGAAACTCGTCTGGCAGCCCGTGTCCTGAACTCCAGTCGGTACCCGGCATGATATAGGAGAAGCTGAAGCAAAGATGAATAAAGTAGTTACCAGTATAGAAGAAGCCATTGCCGATGTCGGTGATGGTGCCGTTATCGCGGTGCCCGGATTTTTTACCTGCGGCGTCCCCCGGGAATTGCTTTGGGGGTTGGTCGCAAAAGGCGTGAAAAATCTGACCTTATGCTGCGGCTGCGGTCCCCTGGTCGGCGCCAAGGATGTCACGGAAGCCTTGGTTTTAGGCGGGCAGATTAAAAAGGTGATCGACTCTTATGGGCTTAACCGTTCCGCCAGTAAGGGAATGCAGGACCCACTGGAAATAGCCGTACGTAATGGTGAAATTGAAATGGAAATCTTCCCCATGGGGACCCTGGCGGAAAAATACCGGAATGCCGGTGCCGGTATCCCCGCTTTCTATACGCCGACCGGTGTGGGCTCGATAATCGAAACCGAGACTT
>CAZSHH010000015.1:10324-42213 GCA_964606525.1 uncultured Dehalococcoidales bacterium | reverse complement strand
GCCATCGACGGTAGCCCGTACGTTGATGCGTCCCCTGATATCAGCGGCGAATGATGCGGGGATGTAAAAGACCGGCCATGCCATCTTGCCGGGCAGCCTGACGATATCCGCCTCAAACTCGATCACCTGTTACCCTCCTACTCGATAGCATAGCCCGGGGTGCCGATATTAAGACCCAGTAGATGTCCGTGGTGGCGTCGTCCAGCCAAGCCCCGGTATTATTACAGACAAATTTATCGATTACTTTATACTAACATACGGACATGCCGTAAAACGCGATTTCGGTAATTATACGATTATTTAATGTTATACTGAAGCCACAACACTCTATCAGGAGGTGAAAATGGCGGAACCCAGACGTATCTCGACTCCATACAGTTATGCGGCCGCAGTTGAGGCGGGAGATTTTGTTTTTCTCGGCTTAAGCCGAGGGTCTGGCGATAATTTCGGCACTCAGATAAATAATACTTTCAAGAACATACAACAGATTTTAGGTGAATTCGGACTGAACTTGACACATCTTGTTAAGGTTAACGTTTGGCTTAAACACATTGAGGATCTACCCGAAATGGAAAATATCTTTCGTAATTATTTTGAAAAAGATAAGTATCCGGCACGAATGACATCCACCACTCAATTTATCGATGAAGACTGTTTAATAATGATTGACGGCATCGCTTACCGAGGGAAGGGCTACTGAAGTAAATAGGTTTTTGCGGCCGCTAGTGATTGTCTTATTTATATGAAATAGTGTGCTTAATGGTACCAACCGATGCTGTTGCAACCAGGAGCGGGTTGACGGTTAAAGTCTTCTACATTAAGGCCTTCAAGAACATAACCAAGCTCCTCTTCGATCCGGTTGAACTGATCCATAATCAGCGTCTGCCATTTCATCTATGAGCCCTCCTTAACAAACTGGTATAATTGTCGAACTCGCAGCTACCGGTAGCTCTATACTATTCGTTGAAGATGCGCCGTCTCTAAATCCTGGTGCAGGACTAATTCAGTTGCTTTACCATTGACACCCATTATAAAGGATATTTGCATATCCATTTCTTTATAGAAGAAGTCGCATTCACTCTCGGGTAATATCTCATATTTGCCAATACCTGTTGCCCTGGTATACAGTCGATTGCCCTCCCGGCTGACACTTAAGACGAAGTCCGGCCCCAACAGATAATTCCCTGTATAAGCATCAAATAACCGGGAGTCGATTTGTTTTGCTGTATGTTCCGACGGCGGTTTAGACAAGGGAGAAGCACTATCAAGGATGTGCAGAGCGATGTCATTCACATCCCATGCTGTATTTGACAACACAACAGTGCCGGATTGAGTAAGCGAATCGAAACCAATCCAGGTTCGATAGCCGCCAGTCCCGCCGCTATGAAAACAAATTTCCCTGCCATTACTCTTAATACTACCCCAACTAAGCCCAGTTTCAGAGCTAACTTGTGTTGAAGAATGGTCTTTTTTCACAGTTGTAGCAGTGATGATTGGTGTTATTGACGTTTTGGCCAAACCAAGATTCACAGATCGCAAAATGAGTAGATTATTGACTGTAGAACGTAGTGCTCCAAAACCCGGGAGGGCTGGAAAATCCCAATTATCGATACGGGTTAATCCAGGATCATGACCAACGGCAAGCCGTGTCTTCATTTCCGGTGTAAGGGTAATACGCGTGTCAGATATACCAAGCGGAGTACAGATTCGGGAAAATACCAGAGACTCGTAATCCATGCCGGCCCGTTTTTCCAGCACATGCCCAAGTAGCCCGAATCCCAAGTTAGAATACTCTCGTTACGAACCAATATCCCGGGTCAGCGAATAATGCGATAGAAACTGGTAAAGCTGCTCGACAGTATAACCGGCATAAGGGTTTCCATTGTAATTTGGATTCATGTTTGATGGTTCTCGCGGGAGACCGGAGGTATGGGTAACCAGATCTACCAGGGTGAAGGTACGTCCATTACGTTCCGGGACCATAACGGTTGATGGTAGAAACCGGGCAACCGGATCGTCCAGTGACACCTCTCCGCGATGTACCATGTCGGCAAGTAACAACCTGGTAAATACCTTGGTAATCGACCCGATTTCAAATACAGTGTCACCGTCCAAAGGACGTGGATCATCCTGATCCAAGTGCCCGTAGGCCACCACACGATGTTCGTTGACACCGATCACGCCAACGACAATACCAATGCCTTGATGTCTAATATCAATACGATCGATCAATATCCTGCGAATTTCATCATCCGAAGGAAGAGGTGTTGAAATTGAACCAGGAAACCTTTTCTTCATGTCATTTTTGAGCGTAGAAGAAAATTCTATCTGAATTTTCATTGACTTCCTGGAGTTCATGCTGACGGGTGAAAGCCTGTGTCTTAATAGAAGTAAATCCTGTCTTTTTCAGGGAGAATACGATGTCTTCCAGGGGATACCATGTCTGGTAGAGGACGATATTAGATCGTTTCCAGAGTGTATTTTCAGGTCGAAATATGGTAAACATATACTTTCCCAGTTTCTTTTCGGCATCATATTCAGTGCGCATAAAGTATAAGTATTCCGGTTTTTCACGGAAACCTCGCACACCCTGCATATTCGTCTCAAAATGTTTTTGCATGTTCAGGTCAAAGATAAAGATGCCGCCCATATTCAAGCAGGTGTATACATTTTCGAATACCTGCTCCAGTTCTTTAAGAGTCATGATATGGTTTAGTGCGTCGAACGTAGAAAAAACAGCATCATATGCAGCGGGTAATTTGAAAGTACGGGCATCACCCAGTATGAACTCTGCGGAAGAAACATTCTTTCTGGCGTATTGCAACATTCTGGCGGAACCATCAAGGCCTGTGACACGGTACCCTTTTTCACAAAGGACCTTTGCTAATTGCCCTGTACCGCAGCAGAGATCGAGTATTCTGGCTCCATCAGGGAGAGTATGTCCGGCGATCATTTTCAGAAACGGAAAAATATTGCTACCGAAGAATCCCATTTCACGGTCATATAGCCAGGCCAAAACATTGTAATCGTTATAGCGTTTCATTGTAGATGAATTATATCACAGCGATATATTTAAAATGATACACTATGTTGATAATATCGCATTCTTTCGGGAATATTACCAGCAATCAAAGAGAATCCAATCCAGATCAATGTCAATAAGGCAAAGCTTGAGGTTATTTTTGATGATATTCCTAATAGCTGAGGAACGATTCATGATGGATACTTCCTCCACAGCATTGTGCTTCGAGTATGTGACATCACATAATGGATGTCAGGATACATCAATATCCGATGAAGTGAATAAATTAGAATCTGTTTCTTAAAGTAAGTGCTTTATTACTTTACCAGTACCGAAAGCCTC
The DNA here is from genome assembly GCA_964606525.1 of uncultured Dehalococcoidales bacterium. Lineage (GTDB taxonomy): Bacteria > Chloroflexota > Dehalococcoidia > Dehalococcoidales > UBA2162 > JBBITI01. The sequence continues at coordinate 38,849 of CAZSHH010000015.1, read as the reverse complement.
GGCAACCTTCTTTCCTACTGCGAAGTAGCCAAGTTCGGGACGCGGATTGTAGATGATGGATTTTATCTTCTTAGTATTTAAACAGCGATGAAAAGCACCAAATCCAGTGGGGAATCTGAATCGTCTTATATTGACTAACGATGCCAGGATAATGTCACAGCGATGCATTATTGAACAATCTACTATCTGTTAAACTATCTTCACCAGCTGAATCCCTCTATATCTCCCCCATTCATCCCATCAACGTATCGATGAGTTACACTCAGGATACTTGAAAAGTGAAGAGGATTACGATGGCCTCTACACACGGCAAATTCGCCTGAAGAGACCAAAAATAGATCCGGTACAGCAGCTCCTCCCATTGATGCGATAAATAAGCCAAAGTATACTATGGCCAGATATTTTTCTTTAAAGGACCATAACGATGGATAAATCAACAGTGACCGAACGCAGCCGGGTCAATCCGGAGAATACATGGAATGGGGAGAGCGTATTTTCATCAGTACAGGAATGGGAGGATGAATACGGGAAAATAGAAGCGAACCTTCCATCACTGGAGATACTTAAAGAATCTCTCCATAAAGGGGCGGCCGAACTGGTTGGGGTGATGAAGAAGATTGAAGATATCCTGTACCGTACGGGCAAACTGATGGTGTATGCGAGTATGTCCTACAGCGTGGATACTACGAACCAGGCATCAGCGGCGATGTACGACCGGATGCGCAACCTGTCGGGAAAAGTACAGGGAGCGGCGGCATTTTTAAACCCGGGTTTAATTGTACTTGGCCAGGCAACAATTAACGAATGGATGAAAGAAGAACCGAGGCTGGGTGTTTATGCGCATTTTATGGACAATTTATTCCGCCAACAACGGCATGTCCGTTCCGCAGAAGTTGAAGAAATAATGGGGATGCTGGCCGGCCCGTTCAGCGGCGCTGACGGCGTCTACAGCGCCCTGACCAATGCCGACCTGAAATTCCAGGCGGCTAAAGCAACAGACGGACGGGAAATCCCGGTTACCCAGAGTACCATCGATGCCATCCTGCACGATACCGACCGTGAGGTGCGCCGTACCGCCTGGGAAAACTACATGGACGGCTACCTGGCTTATAGAAATACACTGGCAAATACGTTAGCCACCTCGGTGAAGCAGGATGTTTTCGATATGCAAGTCCGTAAACATCACAACACGCTGGAAGCTTCGCTGTTCGACAATAATATCCCGGTTGAAGTCTTTCATAATTTGATAAAAGTGTTTAAGAATAACCTGCCGACATGGCACCGTTACTGGCATCTGCGGCGCAAGGTACTTGGAGTGAAGACGCTTTATCCTTACGATATATGGGCGCCTTTAACCAATGCCCAGCCTGACATTGAATACAAACAGGCGGTAGACTATATCTCGGTAGGAATAGCACCCCTGGGCGACGAATATGTGAAGGCTTTACGGCAGGGCTGCCTAGCCGACCGCTGGGTGGACCGCAGCGCAAACCTGGGGAAAGCTGCCGGCGCTTTTTCTTCAGGAGCCTACGGTACTTTCCCTTTCATCTGTATGAGTTACAATAACGACGTCAATTCATTGAGCACCCTAGCCCACGAGCTGGGACATTCGATGCACTCTTACTTGACGTGGCGGCAGCAGCCGTACATCTACAGCGAATACTCACTCTTCGTGGCTGAGGTGGCCTCCAATTTCCACCAGGCGATGGTGCGTGCCCATCTACTGAAGACACAGACCGATGCTTCATTCCAGGTGGCCTTACTGGAAGAAGCCATGTCTAATTTCCACCGGTATTTCTTTATCATGCCCACGCTGGCACGCTTTGAACTAGAAGTGCACCAACGGGCAGAGCGCGGCGATGCCCTCACGGCAGATGCGATGAATAGCTTGATGACCGAGTTGTTCGCCGAGGGCTACGGCGGTGAGGTTGATGTTGACCAGGACCGTACCGGCATCACCTGGGCGACATTTCAACACCTGTTTTATGACTATTACGTGTACCAATATGCCACGGGAATCTCAGCGGCACATGCCCTGGCCAACCGGGTTTTGACAGGAGGGCCGAAAGCGGCGCAGGACTACCGCGACTTCTTGAGTGCCGGCGGTTCCGTCTACCCACTCGAAGCCTTGAAGCTGGCCGGGGTGGACCTGTCGACGCTGCAGGCAGTGGAGGAAACCTTCCAGGTCCTGGCTGGCTATATCGACCGGCTGGAAGGACTACTGCAGCATTAAAACTGCTTGCGCCCGGCCTTTTGCAGGGAATCATTCCTGAAATAAAGTCCGATATCGGCCGCTACCATGAGACAATTTAAAATATACAGATAAATCACAGCGTCCATGCTGTAAAGGAGTTTATTCACGATACCGGATATATATCCCAGGAGGATGATGATAAGAAAAATAACGCTTTTACCGGAGTTATCTCGCGATCTGAAGGACTTATAGATAGAAACCGGCCAGGCTACGCCGAAACAGACCAACATTAGTGCTTCAAATACACTCATAGTCAAACCACCGTTCATCTCTATTTTTATCTTTGTATCACTTCCAGCATGAAACCACAGTCGGCTTCAGTATCGAAAAAAGCATATCCGCCGCCGTGTTCCCGCCAACCCCGCTGCACGACATGATATCCTTTGCCGGACATTTCAGCGACGACGGCCTCGATATCGGGCACAAAAAAGGAAAAATGCTGGATCCCGTCACCGTGTTTGTCCAGGTATTCCTTTTGCATGCAATCAGATACGGGTTCGATCAATTCAATCTCCAGGTCACCGATGCGGGTTAACAGCATTTTCAGCCTGACCTCGGTGGGTTTACCTTTTTCCTGCCAACGGACAGTAGGTTCGGCTGGTAAAGAGCTGAAGGGGCCGATACCGATTTTGGCAAAACCCTGTACCGCTTTATTGATGTCTTTGACAATAATACCCACCTGCCCAAAATTCGTGAACATGGAATTCTCAGCCATTGATTCCTCCTTCAACCGTGTTAACAGTATAGACCTTAATCCGGATTTTTATCACACTCTCTCCAAAGGCCAGGTCCGACAGCGGATTGGTAATTGGTAGTTTGGAAAGGAGCAGCGATATTAATTAGAATAATATCGGCAAAATGCCGTATGATAACGAGGCCTGGTAGAAATTGCCAGCAGGAGGGAGGCCATAACAATGAATGAGCAGATAATCATACCGTACCTGTGGTTCGACCACGAAGCGCAGGAAGCCGCGGTATTCTATACATATGTATTTAAGAGTGGGAAAATCGATCGCCTTACCCAGGTAGGAACGTCGATGCTGGTGGAGTTCGACATCGGCGGCTTCAATCTCATCGGCCTAAGCGGCGGCCGGGCGGCGATATTCACCCCGGCGATCTCCTTGCTGGTATCCTTCAACTCCCGCGAAGAAGTAGAGTCGACCTACGCCAGCTTGATTACCGGAGGTACAGCCTTGATGGCCCTGGATAGATACCCCTTCAGCGAGAAATACGCCTGGGTGCAGGACAAATTCGGGGTATCCTGGCAGTTGATGTACACGGGTAGCGACCCGATCCGGCAGAAGATCACCCCGACCCTGATGTATGTAGGAGCACAGTGCGGCAAGGCGGAAGCAGCGATGAACCAGTATGTCTCGATATTCCGCCGGGCCCGGACGGGGTACATCACACGTTATGGGAAAGGGGAGGAGCCGGACGGGGCAGGGACAGTGAAACACGGCGCTTTTACCCTGGAGGGGGTAGAATTCGCGGCGATGGACTCAGCGTACGGCCATCAGTTCAACTTTACCGAGGCCATTTCCCTGCTGGTGCGCTGCCATACCCAGGCAGAGATCGACCACTGCTGGGAGAAGCTGACGGCAGGGGGTGGGCAAGCGGGACAGTGCGGTTGGCTGAAAGACCGCTACGGCGTATCCTGGCAGGTCGTGCCGGACGTACTCAACGGGATGCTGCGGGACCTTGATAAAGAAAAAGTAGCCCGGGTAACCGCGGCTTTTCTAAAGATGAGAAAGTTCGATATCGAAGAGTTGAAGAGGGCATACGAGGGGTAAAGACCAAAGAAGAGAACGGGGTTGTGGTGTGAGATGACAAGAATAAGGTAGATCCTGGAGGAGAAACGGCCAGGAAAGGATGAGCAGCAAAGTTGGAAGGTAAGACTGTTAAAGAAAGCCAGCTGGTGATGTCGCAGATGATGACGCCGCAGGACATCAACCCGGCGGGGAATGTGCACGGCGGAGTAATCATGAAATTGATCGATACGGCGGCGGGATTGGTAGCAAACCGGCACACGCGGTCGAATACAGTGACCGCCTCGATCGACCGCCTGGACTTTCACCATCCGGTATACGTAGGCGACCTGGTGACGTTCAAGGCGAGCATGAATTATGCGGGAACGACGTCGATGGAGCTGGGGGTGCGGGTGGAGGCGGAGAATGTGTTTACAGGAGAGGTCCGCCATACGGCGTCGGCCTACCTGACTTTCGTGGCGCTGGACCGGGAGGGGAAACCCAAGCCGGTGCCGCCGCTGATACCTGAAACGGATGAAGAAAAGCGGCGGAATCTGGAGGCTAAGGGGCGGCGGGAGGCGCGGTTGAAGGAAAGGAAGAAATAAGTAATTAGTATTTTGTAGTTAGTATTTGGGAGTTGAGTTAGACACTATTAATCCACGTGGCAACCGGTATGACACCGGCAAACCGGGAAAAACGAAGGGGCGTTCAGTCGAACGCCCCTTTTTAGTAAATATTAATGCAGTTTGCCTTTATCGGCCTCGAAGAAAGGTTCGCGGGTACCACCTTCGCCAACCAGCATGATTTCGATCTGGATGATAGGGCTGCGTACGTTGCGGACCTCCATGGGGCAGTGAGGGAAGAAGGGGGGGATAGAGACCATGGTAGGTTTGGTAAAGACGTGTTTTTCCAGTTCGGGGCCTAAATAGAGGACGACTTCGGCACCGAATTCTTCGGGGTTGTTGGGGTTGCCGCCATACCAGGCGAGGAATTCCTGGAAGTTGTGGGTGTGGCAAGGGTTGTTGGAGACAAAGGGCTTAGTGACGAACTGGTGACCCATGGACATATTGAAACCGAGTTGAGGATGGCGTACAAACAGGCCATCGAAGACCTGGTGCCCGTCGGACTCGGCATAGATCTGGATGTGGGGGGGATTGATGATCAGTTGATCATATTTACCCATGTATTTTCCTCCCGATTCTATAGTGAAAGGTGAAGCAATGACAGGTCAATATTCAATTATAAGTTAACCACGACGGGTTTTTTACCCGGGGTAAGGAGTTTCTTAAGCACCGGTTCGTTCAGGTCGACGCCCAGGCCGGGACCGGTCGGCACATGGAGGTAACCGCCCTCGTAGTGCGGGACGTTGAGCGAAAGGTCGTCGGTGATCTTTGGTTTACGGGTATTGAAGGTGTTATGAATGAGCATGGGGCCGAGGTTTTCCTGTTCGAAGCGGCCCATCCAAGCGCTGGCGGCGAGGAAGTGGCCCTGGTGTGCGGCTTCGAAGCCAGAACCGCCCATACAGCCGCACATGACGGGCATATCGGCCGCCTGGGCGAGGGCAACCCATTTAAGGGCTTTACAAATGCCGCCGACTTTCGCCAGTTTGATGAAGAGCATATCAGCCGCCTTCTTTTCGATGATATCGAGGAGGTCGGCGAGTTCCTGGGCCGATTCGTCGGCGCAAATGGGAGTGCCCACCTTCTGACGCAACCGGGCCATGCCGTCGACGTCGTACCAGGGGAGAGGTTGTTCGCACATGAGAAGGTCATATTTCTCCATCTTACGGAGGGCAGTGAGGGCTTCGAAATAGTCCCAGCCGCCGTTGGCATCGATGGCAAGGCGGGCATCGTAGCCGATAGCCTCACGGATAGCCTTGATATTAGCGACATCCTGGGCGACGGTTGTCTTAGACATGTGGCCGACCTTCAATTTCACACTGGTAAAACCGGCGGCCAGGCATTCCTTGGCCCGCTTGGCAAGGGCTTCCGGAGTACCGCCAGCAATAACCAGGCTGAGGGGGATCTTGGGAGTGCAAGCGCCGCCGATCAATTGATAGACCGGGACACTGAATTTCTTGCCCATGATGTCATACAGGCAGGAGTCGATAACATCCACGGCCTGGTTGTTGTTGCGGGTTTCGATATCAACTTTGGCCATGATACGATCAATATTGAAGGGGTCTTCGCCGAGGAGGATCTTGGGGGCGAGGCAGTTGACGATAATGCCGATGAGGGCATCCTGGGTACTGCCGATATAGTCCATGGCGATGTGGCCGGTCTCGCCCATGCCGACAATACCTTCATCGGTATGGACCTTTACGAAAAGGCTGGGCATGCCGGGGTCGCCCTTCTTGGGTTCGACGCCGGGGATGCGGCGGGGGAAGGAGATGGGGAAACACTCTACCTTAGTTATTTTCACGATATCCTCCTAATAAAAAAGAAATTCAAAATACTAAACACTAAATACTAAATCCTAATTCCTAAATCCTAAGTAAATTCCAAATTTCTAATACAAAAATAAACAAACAAAATTCAGATTACCATATTTACATGACCGAGCCTCCGGAAACGTGGAAGACCTGGCCGGTGACATAGCCGGCCACGTCCGAAGCGAGGAAAGCGGTGGCATGGGCAATATCGGCCGGGGTGCCGATGCGGCCCAGGGGCATGGCGCGAGCCATAGCTTCGCGGCCTGCCTGGCGCTGTTCTTCGGTCTGCGGGGGCTGGCCTTCGCGCAGGATGGAGCCGAAATTGGTGTTAGCGGGGCCGGGGGCGACGCAGTTAACGCGGATGCCGTTTTTGGCTTCCACCATCGCCAGTTGTTTGGTGAAGAGGTCGATGGCGTACTTGGACATGGCGTACATGCCGACACCCATCGTGTACTGGTGAGTGCTGCCGGAGCCGATGTTGACGATGACACCGTATTTCTGGTTACGCATGTGAGGAAGGACCGACCGGGTCAGCTTCATAGTACCGAAGAGATTCAACTCGATCTGCCTTGTCCAGACAGCCTCATCCTGTTGGTCAAGGGGGACGTTGTCTTTATGGAGGATAGCCCCGGCGACATTACACAGGATATCGATTTTCCCGAAAGCGGCGAGGACTTTGCCAGCCATGGCAGCGACGTCATCCTTCTTCGTGATATCCGCCGGGATAGCAATCACGGAAGCACCCAATTTTTCGACGGCGGCCGCGGTCTGGCGGACATCAGCCTCGTTGATATCGGTTACGGCGATCCTGGCACAGCCTTCCTTAGCAAAAAGAAGAGCGATTTCCTTGCCGAAGCCGATCTGGCTGCCGGCGCCGGTGACTAAAGCGACTTTTTCCTTAAAGCCCAGGTCCATTTACCCCTCCCGTAATAATTCGATGATTAATGGTTTATGAATCCCCGGCCTGCCCCAGTGGTTTAAAGCCATTGACACTGCTAAAGGGACAGGAAAGGAAACGTTCGGCGATATTCTAACATAAAACGGGGGCGGCTGCAGGGGAGGGGAAGAGATTATTTATGTATTTGGATTTAAGAATGGGAGTGCCAGGAGTTGTGATAACAAATTGAACCGTCGACGAGTGAGGATAATTGTATATAGTGGGGGCGGGATTAGCTGTCCCGCCCCCAAAAGAAAAGATAAGAAAAAAAGGATATCAATTAACAATCACCGGAACCGCCGGTGATGGTAAAGCCTTCCTTATACCAGTTTTTAATATAGTCGACTGTTGCCCCATCGACCCAGGGTTCGGCGCCTTCGGCAACCAGGAAATCGATGCCTTCGACATGCACCGGCTGCTCATTGGCTTTTGGCTCATCCAGAGCCAACCCGATACGGGGCCCGTTTCAGCCCATACCCTGCAGATAGAGGCGAACATACTTACCCTGGTGGCGGCTGAGGGTCTCCTGAATCTTAGTTTTAGCTTTATCGGTAACGGTGAACATTTTTGTACCTCTCTTATTAAACTGCCTGTTAAAAACCAATATATCATCCCCCCCAGGATAAGGAATGTGATAATAGTCGCAAGAAAAGTTAATACCGGGTAACGATGGGTGACCAACCACGATGTTATACCGATTGGTCAAATGTCGTGAAGTATCTTGTCAGCTGGCAGGATAATTCCTATAATTATAATGAGTTTATGCGACCACTCGTATATGATGAGATAGTATTAATTACCTGTAAAACCAATCACGGCCAGTGTAAATCCGGAGGGTAAACAGTGAACACGGTGGAAGAGAAAGTTGAGTCAACCGCCAGGGAATTCTTGAAAGCACTAGAGGCGAAACACGTGGAACAGGTGCTGGCCTGTTTTACGGAGGATGGCATCTGGATAAGCCCGGAAGGAACGTTCAACGGTAAAACAAGTATAAAAAGATACCTGGAATGGCAGTTCAACCAGGCCAGTGAAATGAAGCTCAGGGAGTGCGGCAACGGGATAGTGGTGATGGGAAACCGTGCTTTCATTGAACACGCTATTGCTTACCGCCGGCATGGAGAGTATATCGAATACGTGGTATTATGCGCCCTGGAGATGAAAGACGACCGAGTACACCGGATACGCACGGTATATGATCGGCTGTCGCTGGAGCAGAAGCTGGCAAAAGGACGAATTTCCAGGTGGGCGATCAACCATACCCTGAAACAGGCGGAAAAGAAACTTCACCGGCGGTAAGAGAGGCAGCGGTCAGGTTATCATAGAGACAAACCCACAACCAACCGGCCGGGAGCAGTGCCAGCTACTCCCGGGATCAGGCAAGCATAACTATGCGGGCCGATAGTCCCTAGCTGCGGCGGCGCAGTACGAAATAAAGGACAATCAATCCGATGAGGACAACGATGAGCAGCCAGCTCCACCATGCCATAGTAAGCTAACCTCCACAGTTTAGTCGTTGCGGCATCGCAGACATTATAACCCACCGGATAGAAAAGGCAAATCCATTACTTCCGGTGGATAAAGGGAAACCAGTACATTGGGCCAAGCATCATACCTATACATTGACAATGGCAGTGAGATTATATTATCGTATGCATATATGCAATAATATGCATATATAAAGGTGGCGGAGATGAAAGATACAGTCAAATTGATGAAAGTGCTGTCTGATGCGTCGCGGCTGCGGGTACTGAACCTGATCCAGGAGAGGGAATGCTGTGTATGTGAGGTGATGCTGGTAATGGGAATCTCCCAGTCCAAGGCCTCACGGATATGCAGTGCGTTATATGAAACCGGATTGTTGAACCTGCGGCGGGAGGGGCGGTGGGCCCTGTATTCAATCAATGTAGCATCGACTAAAGGATACGTAGGGGAGATATTGGCAGGCATCAAAAAATCACTAGCAGACGATCCGACGACGAAGGCTGACCTGGTGAAATTAAGGGAGGCAGAGCGGCTGGGGCCGATATGTAGCTGCGGTGAGTATCCTGAAGAAAACAGCCCGGGCGCTCTGCAAGTGAAGGCATAAAAGTGGATAGAGAGAAAAAGATGAGAGGAAAAAAACTGTTTTTTGGCAGTAAAGTCACGGTTATTATTGGCGACGGCAGATGAGAGTGAGGTGGGGGGAAGGGAGTGACCCGTGCGGTCATCAAATTGGCGAAGAATATCGATGCGGCGATGCCGGAAATGAGTAAAGCTATTGCCGGCTGTGCCTACAGTCCGGAAAACCGCACGATGGGATTTCGCATAGATGATTATTCAATAGTAATCCGGGGCCGCCAGATGATGATCATGAATGCAGACAGCGAGGAAAAGGCGCAGGTGGTAATGGAGCGGCTGACGGAGATATACGAGAAGGCGAAAAAAGACAATAAGACAATCCAAACCATGAAGGAGGAACAGAAATGAAGGATAGTGATATCAAAAAGGCAGTGAGGGAGCAGTATTCTCAGATCGTAGAACAAAATCAACAAAGTTGCTGCTCGTCCGATAGCTGCAATTGTGGCTGCGGCAGTGATCCAGCAGCGGAAGCTATTCTAGCCGGTTATACCAAAGAAGAACTGGCGCAGGTCCCGCAGGAGTCGATCCTGGGACTGGGGTGCGGCAATCCGGCGGCTTATGCCGGCCTGAAAACTGGCGAGACGGTACTGGACCTGGGATCGGGAGCGGGGATCGACATTTTCCTGGCATCGCTTAAAGTGGGGCCTGAAGGAAAAGCGATCGGGGTGGATATGACGCCGGAAATGATCAAGAAGGCTAACGCCCTGGCCAAAGAGAAAGGTTACCAGAATGTTGAATTCCGCCTGGGCGAGATCGAAAACCTGCCTGTAGCTGACAGCACGGTAGATACGATCATGAGCAACTGTGTGATCAACCTTTCCCCGGACAAAGCGAAGGTATTCAAAGAAGCATTCCGCGTCTTAAAGCCAACTGGAAAGATGGTAATTTCGGATATCGTCTCTGAAAAACCGCTGCCGACCGTGATGCAAAATGATGCGAATGCCTGGTCATCCTGCATTTCCGGAGCATTAACCAAAGAAGATTACTTAAACAAGATAGCTAGTGCTGGTTTTGTCACCAGGGAAATCACTGCGGAACGTGAGTTTTTTATAGAGTCCGGCCAAGACGGCGACATGCTGCGGATGTTCAGTGTAACAGTTAAAGCTGAGAAATAAAGCAGGGCAATACCGGACACAATAAAAGGAGAAGCCATGAGTCAAGCCACCGAAGACCAGAGCCGACCACGCCTTTCTTTCGTAGACCGTTTTCTTTCCCTCTGGATCATCTTGGCGATGGTAGTGGGGGTGGGGCTGGGATATTTTATACCAACAACGGCGGATGTGATCAACAGGTTTTCGGTGGGTACGACGTCGATACCAATCGCCATCGGCCTGATACTGATGATGTACCCGCCGCTGGCGAAGGTGAAATATGAAGAATTACCGGGGTTCTTCAAAAACTGGCGAGTACTGGCCCTGTCACTGGTGCAGAACTGGATCATCGGGCCAATACTGATGTTTTTCCTAGCCCTGCTTTTCCTGGGATATCTCTGGCCGATACCGGAGTACATGGTGGGCCTTATTATGATTGGCCTTGCCCGGTGTATTGCCATGGTAATTGTCTGGTGTGAACTGGCCCAGGGCGATAATGAATACTCTGCAGGACTAGTAGCTTTTAATGCCATCTTCCAGATGTTGTTTTATGCTATCTTTGCATATATTTTCATCACCTTTCTGCCGCCGCTCTTCGGGCTGAAGGGGATGGAAGTGCATGTTTCATTGTGGGAAGTCGCCCGGAGCGTGCTCATCTACCTGGGCATTCCCTTTTTCAGCGGGATGTTGACGCGGTTTATCTGCCTGAAGACGAAGGGTAAAGCCTGGTATGAAACCAAATTCGTGCCTAAGATAAGTCCCATCACCCTGATCGCCCTGTTGTTCACCATTATCGTTATGTTCTCATTGAAGGGGGAATATATTGTACAGCTGCCGCTGGACGTGGTACGCATCGCCATCCCCTTGTTGATTTATTTTGCTGTCATGTGGTTCGTTTCTTTCTACATGGGACGCCGCCTCAGCGGCAATTACCGCCGCACGGTGACTATCGCTTTCCATGCAGCGGGCAACAACTTCGAACTGGCGATTGCGGTGGCGGTAGCGGTGTTCGGTATCAATTCCGGGCAGGCGTTCACGGCAGTAATCGGCCCGCTGGTGGAGGTGCCGGCACTGCTGGCACTGGTGAATGTCGGTCTGTATTTCAGACGGAAATTAGCCTGGACAGAAAATATCTAGAAGCAGCCAAGAATGTAAAGCCTGATATTCAGGACAACAGGCAAAGAGTGGCGGCGGTTTTTGACTTGTCCCGCTAATCCAGCTAGACTGTTACCGCCTGAGAGAACCGGGTACCGCCCGGGGTAGAAAAGGGAGGGGCTTGACGATGGCTAAGTTCGACAAATATGTCTGCACGAAATTATTCAAGCGGGACATGCTGCCCGGTCCCAGCCCGGAAGAACGGGACCAGATCGCGGCGCAGGGGCAGCGCATCCGCATGGAACATGTTTTATGGATAGACGAAGACATCATTCCGGGCGCTTATTACGGTGAATCGACCTGGGTATGGCCGCCGTCATACCCGCACCAGATGACCGACGAAGCGATGTCCAAATTTGCCGGTAATGCCAAGCCGATGTTCCCCCACGTCCATGACTTCCCGGAGCTGCTATCGTGGTGGGGGACAGACCCGGACCACCCGGAAGATACCAGCGGCATGGGGTTGATACTGGGTGATGAAGAGATACCGCTACCCAATTCGTGGGTGGCTTATATCCCGGCGGGGATGATGCATATGCCGACGCGGGGCCCGGGTGCTAAAACCACCGCTAAACCGGTCTGCCACTGGACTTCGGGCCCGGGCATGTATACACGGGAAAAAGACGAAGAAGAAGGGAAAAAGCGAACGGTGCCGGCACCACGTAAGACCGGGGTTTTCAACAATGCCAAATACATCGTGACTGGTTACAGCAAGGAGGCAAAACGGCAGCCGTTCATGCAACCGCTGGACCCCAAATACATGCGGGGCATTACTTTCATCGATGAAAAAATTGTCCCCGGTTGTGAATTCGGCTGCGATACTTTCTGGATTCTGCCGGGGAACCAAACGAAAGCAGGCCAGGAAATCATGAAAGCTCATACCGTCCCGTACGGCACGTCTTTCGTGGTGAACGCGATGAACTATGATGATATCACGGACCTGTGTGCCGAGGCGGAGTTCTGGATCGGCGGGGAGAAACAGACGATCAACAAGAGCTTTGGAGCATATATTCCACCGGGGGTGGAGCAAGGTCCGCTCATTCTGCACAATGTGAAAAAACAGATCTTCTTCATGATGTCGCACCCGGTAGGAAAAGGCATCGAAAAATACCGCGGTAAATAATACCACCAGGCAACCGCAGTCGCAGAAGAATCTGCTTATCCAGAGAGGCATCGGATGATATTCAAGATGAAGATAATCAAAATAAGCAGAGTCTTATATCTCAACCGGAATCAGCCCGGCGGGGGGGTGATTTTAGTTGCCTGACTCAGCCGGTAATTACGGACGGTAGGAGAGAATATCAACACCAGAACGGCAATCACCGCAGCCGTCCCGCACATCGCAATAGTTACCCACTTAGGCCCGTTAAGGAGGTCGGAACCGGCACCAGCAGCCAAACCGCCCAGGGGCATGAGGACAGCATTCAGATTTACCACACTGGTGACCCGGCCGCGGATATGATCGGGGATGGATAATTGGAGCAGGGTCTGATTCGTAGTCAAAAAGATCACTTCGAAAAAGCCGGCCAGGCCGAGGAGAATCAAGGCCGGCCACAAAGTCTCACAGAAAGCAAAGCCGATCATACAAAGGCTGAGCAGGAACAGGGCGGCTAATTGGAGTAAGCCGCGGCGCTCGACCTTGCCCAGGGAAGCCACGACAATACCACCGCCGATACCGCCGAAACCGACGGCTGACATGAGATAGCCCAGGTTATCAACGCCGCCCTGGAACACATCCTTGGCATAGATAGGAGAGAGGACGGTAAAGACGGGGATCACAAAAAGCGGTAAGACGAAACCCATGAGCATGAAAGTCCGGGTGATCTTTTCTTTGGCGATAAACCGAATGCCTTCCCTGATATTTTGAAGTGGAGAGACCCTGGTCACACCGGGGGCTCGTTTCGGAAAGCGTATCTGCAGTATGGTGAGGGCGATCAGGATGTAAGCGCCGGATTGGATGAGTAGATTGCCGCCAGCACCCACCCACAGCATGAGGAAACTACCGATGCTGGGGCCGAAGGAACGCATGATACTCCACCCGGTCTGGATGAGAGCCATGGCATTGGGAGTCAGGTCCCGCGGCACCAGGTCGAAAACCAGCACCTGCCGCAGTGTGCCGTCGATGCTCTGAACCAGCCCGCACAGGAAAGCAAAGGCGAAGAGATAACCGATGGTGGCACCGCTAAATATCAGGATCAGGCCGAGTGTCATGGTGATGACGAACATCCAACCGCTGGTAAACAGCATCAGCAGGCGCCGGTTAGCACGGTCAATGATAATGCCCGCCGAGGGCAACATCGAAACCGAGGCAAAAGATTGCACCAGGTTTAGAGTGCCCAGTAAGGTGCCGGAACCGGTGATATCATAAACCAGCCAGTTGATGGTAACCTGCTGGATCCATTGTCCGGAGTTGGCCAGGATGGTGCTGCCCAACAAATAACGGAAATTCCGTACTTTAAGTGAGGCAAAAGTAGAAATTTTCCGGGCGGCCGTACTAACGCCAGATTGCTGGCCTGGACCGGACTCCGGATTTTGCTGTTTAACTATTTCGGTTCTCCTTCAATCCACGATAAAATTCCGGCAGGTCTTCCTGCTTTCGTCGCTGATATTCCGGCAAGTGGGAATAAACTGCAACTGCGAATTAGCGTGGGGTAGTATGTACCCGTCCGCAATGCGGGCAACGGACCGTCAAAGACCGGTAGTTGGGCGGGACCCGGAGGCGGGTTCCGCAGTCACAGTCGATGGTACGGTAATTATTCAACTGCCACAGGGCATCGGACGTTTCGCGGGTACGCTCGATACGTCCGGGTAAATCCTCGACCGGGCTGGTTTCCGGGGAGGCTTCCCGGAGCCCGACGGCAGGAGCCGCCAGTCCGGAAGCCGGCATGACGCCGGTGCCGCCTTTGGCGGAACGGTAAGCGGTATCATAATCGGCGAAAGAAGCCCCGGACATGGTACGAAGGATGCGGATCCGGTCCCGGAGGGGGGGATGGGTGCTGGTAAGCGTTTCTGCCGAGAGGGATTGTTTCTGCAGGGGGTTGATGATATACATGGGAGCAGTAGCCTGATTGACCTTCTGGACTTTGGTATTAGAACCCCCCAGTTTTTCCAGGGCGGAAGCCAAGCCTTCCGGGTACCGGGTGTAGAGGGCGGAAGAAGCATCGGCTAAATATTCCCGCTTCCGGGAAACGGCGAAGTAGATGAGCTGGGCGGCGAGAGGAGCCAGTATCATTAAGGCCAGGCCAATCAACAGGACGATTATTTGAGCCCCGCCGCCGCCGGAGGAACTCTTGCGCCGGCTGCCGCCACCTGAGAAAAAGAGGAACCGGGAGGAATAGTAGGAGATGATGACGATGCTGCCGAGTAAAATGCTGAGCATGACCATCAGTTGTACATCGCGGTTGCGGATATGGCCGATCTCGTGGGCGATGACACCCTGGAGTTCATCCCGGTTCAACTTTTGGAGCAAGCCGGAGGTAATCGCAACGGAGGTATGTTTGGCATCACGGCCGGTAGCGAAAGCATTGAGGGCGGGATCGTCGATGATATAGATGTCCGGTAATTTTTCAAGCCCGGAAGCGATGGTCATTTCTTCAACGACATTATACAACTTGGGGTGGTCTTTCTTCTCGATCTTACGGGCGCCGGAAATAGTCAGCACGATCTGGTCACCCTGAGTGAGGGCGACCAGATTCATGATGCCCCAGACGACGACCGCGATGATCACCCCCGGTATCCCGTTGTCGAAAAAGATCAACCCGATGAAGAAACCGAGGGCGACCAATAACACGCCCATCAGCACGACGAGTAAGGTCGTGCGCATTTGATTAGAGCGGATCTGCTCCCAAATCATGTTATCCTGTTACCGCTCTTTATTTAAAACTAACCTTGGGGGCCTGCCGCTCTTCTTCTACGGTAACCTCAAAAAATTCCCCGGCCCTGAAACCGAACATACCGGCGATAATGTTAGAAGGGAAGACCTGGGTCTGGTTGTTGAAGCGCATCACGGAGTCATTGTAATACTGCCGGGAAAAACTGATCTTATTTTCCGTAGAGGACAGTTCTTCCTGGAGAGCGAGAAAATTCTGGTTGGCTTTCAATTCCGGGTAGCGTTCGACGACGACCATCAAGCGGGCTAAAGCCCCGCTGAGTTCACCTTCCGCCCGGCCCCGTTCCGCGGCCCCGGCACCGGCTGAGGAGGCCTGCATGGCGACATTACGGGCCTTGGTCACGGCTTCGAGGGTTTCCCGCTCGAAATCACGGTATCCCTTGACGGTTTCCACGAGGTTGGGGATCAGGTCGTACCGCCGTTTCAACTGGACGTCGATCTGCGCCCAGGCATTTTTCACCTGGTTGCGCAATTTGACCAGGGTGTTGTACATCCCGGCAATCACGGCAATGCCGATCACGATGAGGACAATAATTATCCCGAGGACAATCCAAATAGCCAAAGATCAACCTCCTTCAGGCTAAGTTTTTAAAGCTGCCTGTTAGCTTTGCTTATCAGTGCCGCGGGCGCGGAAGACATCATTCAAAAAGACGGATAATTTCCGGCTACCGTCAGCATTAATGGGAGAACTGTTATCCACCTGACCGAGAAGAGCGGCGAGCTCGCCGCCGTCGAACCAGAGGCCGTCGCCCCGGCGGCAGGCATCGATCATGACTTTGGCGTTAGCCCCGACCAGAGATTTTTTCATTTTCCGTGCACAGATGGGACAGCGCCGCAGGTGTTCGTGCACTTTTTCTTCAGGGCCAGCCAGTATGCCCCGGAGGAAGTTGTCTGCCGGCGCCATTCCCAGTCCGGAGAGCAGCAGTTCAAGTTCACCGCCGTCGAACCATATCCCGCCGCAATCAGCACAATGATCCAGTTCGATGTGGTTCCGCTCGATAACGAGCATACTTTTTTTACACACCGGGCAAATCATGGTGAACTTCCTTTGCTCAGTTCAGACTAGTTTAGTTGTCTACGTGAAGTATGTCAAGACACAGCGGTGAACTAAGCAGCCGTGTAGTAATGTAGAATGTTGGGATTGTATGTATTTATAGTATGATTAACTTATAATCTCAAAGGTGATGGCGAGGCCGGGGGGACGATATTGGATACCGATATCATCATTGTTTTAACTATTTTAACGCTAACGGCGGCCTTGCTCATTATCGATATCCTGCGTATCGACCTGGTAGCCCTGATCTGTTTATTGTTACTGGGTTGGACCGGCATCCTGGAGCCTCATGAAACAATCTCCGGTTTTGCTTCTAACGCCGTCATTGTGATGGTTTCGGTGATGATCATGGGTAAAGGTATCGCACGGACCGGGTTGATGTCCGGCTTTGCCCGCTTGGTGATCAAGGTAGCCGGAGACAAATCACCGCGGATAACAGCAGTAATGTCAGCAGCGACAGGGCTGCTGTCAGGTTTCATTCAGAACATCGGGGCGGCGGCATTATTCCTACCGGCGATATTGAGTGTAGCCCGGCGAAAAAAGATCGCTGCCTCCAGCCTGATCATGCCGATCGGTTTTGCCATTATCCTGAGCGGCACCCTGACGATGATCGGTTCCGGGCCGTTGATGCTGGTCAACGATTTCCTGGGCAGGGCGGAGTTGAAGCCTTTCAGTCTTTTCGCCGATACGCCGGTTGGTTTCGCCTTATTATCGGTATGCATCATATATTTCCTGGTGTTGGGGAGACATTTATTACCGAAGAATGAGGGCGGTGATAAACATGACCTGATGCAGAAGAAGATGGTGGAAGACTGGAATCTATCGGACAATATCCGGCATTACCGGATAAATGCCAGCAACGCCCTGGCCGGGAAAACCCTGGAAGAAGCCGGGTTATGGGGGAAATACCACCTCAACATATTAGCGATTGCCGGAGAAAAGGGGCTGGAATATGCCCCCTGGCGGGAAACGCGGTTCGAGGACAACCAGACGATCGCCTTAATGGGAAATGAGCAGGATATGCGGGACTTTGCCGCGGCAAATGGACTAATACCGGCAGCGAGGTTGGGCAAGCTGGATGCCCTGGATGATGCGGCAAGTGCCGGTTTTGCCGAAATCATAGTCCCGCCGCGTTCCGCCATGATAGGGCAAACCATGAAACAGTACGGATTGAGGCGTCATTACGGGGTAGAGCCGGTATTATTGTTCCATAAAGGGGAAAGGGTGCCGGGGGATTTCTCTAATATTGAAATCAATGCGGGAGATATCTTCCTCGTCCACGGTTTATGGGACAAGATAGCGGAGATGAAAAAGGGGAACGACCTGGCCCCGATCACCAATATCGAGGCCGAAGAAAAAGATACCTCGAAAGCCTGGCTGGCGCTGGGTTGCTTTGTCTTGGCGATCGTGATGACGCTTTTCGGATTTCCGATAACCGTATCCTTCCTGTCCGGAGCCGCCGCCATGGTCCTGGCCGGAGTAATGCGGATCGATGACGCTTACCGGGCGGTTGACTGGAAAGTCGTGATTTTCCTGGGGGGACTGATTCCCCTGGGGCTGGCGATGCAGAAAACTGGGGCGGCCGCTTTCCTGGCAGAGAAAGTATTCTTACTGGTGGAAAGCAGCCACCCATATCTGATATTACTAACGATATCAGCCCTCACGACGTTATTTTCACTGTTTATTTCCAACGTGGGGGCGGCGGTGGTATTTTACCCGGTGGCGATAAACATCGCCCAGAGTACGGGCGTCGATCCCCGGCCGCTGGTACTGATGGTAGCAGTCTCCACGGCCAATTCCTTCATGCTGCCGACACACCAGGTTAATGCCTTCCTGAAATCGCCAGGGGGATACCGGAACAAAGACTATCTGAAAGCCGGCAGCGGGCTCACGATAATGTTCTGGTTGACCGTGGTAACCATATTTTATCTCTTTTATCTTTAAGGAAGAGGATAAAGGCCGGGCAACAGCGGCGGGGATATGAAAAATGCAGAACAAGTAAGGAGAGAGTATGCTGTTAAAACATTTTTTTCTGGAAAAGATCGCCCACAGTTCTTATATCCTGGCGGGGAAACGTACCTGCGCTGTGATCGACCCCCGGCGTGATATCGATATGTACATCGAGGAAGCCCGGGAAATGGGGGTTGATATCACCCACATAATCGAGACCCATTTGCATGCGGACTTTATATCCGGGCACCTGGAACTGGCGGCGCGGACGGGGGCCAGGATATATGCATCGAAATCAGGCAACTGTAAATTTGAACACGTACCGGTGGCCGAGGGCGACAGCATCAACATCGAAGATATGCGGCTGGAGGTATGGGAGACACCCGGGCATACACCGGAGCATGTCGTCTACGTGGTAACAGATAAATCGCGAGGAGACACCCCGATCGGAGTATTCTCCGGCGATGTCCTGTTCGTCGGCGATGTCGGCCGTCCGGACCTGTTCCCGGAGATAGCTACGGAACTGGCAGGAAAGTTGTTCCACAGCCTGCACGAAAAATTAATGACGCTGCCGGATCACAGTGAAGTGTATCCCGCACACGGCGCAGGTTCCCTGTGCGGGCGGTCGATGGGGGCCAAGTGGACGACCACCATCGGTTATGAGCGGCGGTACAATTCCAGCCTGCAGATCAAAGACGAAGCGGATTTCATCCATGCGTTAACTCATGACATGCCGCCGGCCCCGGATCATTTCAGCCGCTGCAGCGACATCAACCGGAACGGCCCGGTGTTTTTATCCCGGCTGCCGGACCTGGAAGAATTACGGCCGGCCGAATTTCAAAAGCGGCTGAACCAAGATAAAGTAGCGGTGCTTGACGCGAGGAATTATGCGGCTTTTTCCGGATACCACATCCCGGGCAGCTGGCACCTGGACATGAAAGGAAATTTCCCGACTTTTGCCGGGTGGGTGCTGCCGACCGACCGGGACATCATGCTGGTGGCTGACAGCTACCAGGAAGCCATGAGTGCCAATACCTGGGCGCGGCGAGTGGGGGTAGACCGGATAAAGGGGTATTTGAGCGGGGGAATGGTGAACTGGGCAAATGACGGACACCAGATCGACCATGTCCACCTGATTTCGACGGAAAACCTGTATAAGCGCATCTCCGATAAAACACGGAAGGCGGTAATGCTGGTAGACGTACGAACGCCGCTGGAGTTTGCCGATACCCATATCAAAGGAGCGGTAAATATCCCGGCGCCGGAACTGAGGAGCCGTTACTGTGAGTTGGATCCGGAAGCGCCCACTTATGTTATCTGCAGTACAGGAAACAGGTCCAGCCTTGCAACCAGTATCCTGAAGCAACATGGTTTTAAGGAAGTGTATAACGTAGCAGGAGGCATGACGGGGTATCATGCCGCAGGGCATATCAAGGAATGTAACATATGCATCAATCCACACGGCCCGAGGTATACCAATCCAGGCGATTAACAGGAATTCACGGTGAGGGAGTCGAAAACATGAACTGGTTTACCGAGGTCCAATGGTCTCCCTATGCAGTAGGAATAGGGATCGGGGTATTAAGCTGGTTTACCTGGCTGATATCGAAAGAGCCGATAGGTTGTTCCACTAGTTTTGCCCGGGCCGCGGGCATGATCGAGAAGTTGTTCGGTCAAAAAGTTGAAGACAAACCCTACTACCAGGAGATCAAACCGGTGATCGACTGGCAGGGAATGCTGGTCATTGGGGTAGTGATAGGCGCCCTGGTTTCCGCACTGTTATCCGGGAGTTTCCAGTGGCAGTGGATCCCGCCATTATGGAACGTAAGTTTCAACAGTAACGTGTTGGGGCGACTGGCGGCGGCGCTGACGGGGGGCGTGCTGCTGGGATTCGGCTCGCGTTGGGCAGACGGTTGTACGAGCGGCCACGGTATCAGCGGTACCATGCAAATGGCGGTCTCGAGCTGGATATCGGCGATCTGCTTCTTCATCGGGGGAATCGCTGTTGCCCAACTGGTCTTCAACCTGATAGCTTAATGCACGAATGAGGGAACGAGGCAAATGAAAAGGAAAACGGCTGCGTTGATATGGGGATTGATATTTGGCATCATTTTTGGTTTTTTGCTCCAGAAAGGCGGGGTAACCAGGTATGAAACGATCATCAACCAGCTATTACTTACGGATTTTACAGTACTCAAAGTAATGCTTTCGGCGGTGGTGACCGGCATAATTGGACTTTATTTCATGCAGGGCAGGGGATGGATAAAGCTGCGGCCGAAAAGTGGTTCCTGGGGGAAAAATGCGGTCGGGGGGCTGATCTTCGGTGCCGGGTTTGCCCTGCTCGGATATTGCCCGGGCACGATTGCCGGGGCGGTGGGGAACGGGTATCTGGATGCGGCAACTGCCGGCCTGGCCGGTATCATCCTAGGTTCGGGCTTGCTGGCTAACACCTATCCGCGGATCAAGGACGGCATCCTGATGAAGGGTTATTTCGGCGATATGACCTTACCCCGTCTATTCAAGTTGAACAACTGGATAGTCATCATTCCGTTATCTTTAATGATCATCACCGGGCTATATCTCCTGGAAAGGGTGGGTTTATAACGAGCCGGCCAGGCAATATTATTCAGAGTGAAACAATCCCTATCAGACAACTGGTGGGAACTTTTTTATTTTAGATTGCGAATAAAAAACAGTGAGACATTCTTGATAAGAAGGAAGTATTGTGCAATACTAACCGTTGTGCCAACCGTCACAAGGCTGGCTTAATTTAGTTTCAGGAGATAAACCGTGCAGGCTCGCGGACTGATTTCAAGACTATTACCGGTACTGGAGTTGATCCTGATTTTCGGGGTTGCTTTACTGATCAGGGTACTGCTGCCATATCATTTTGTATTCACTTCGGACGGGATCGCTTTTACGGGAAACGATGCCTATTATCATATGCACCTGGTACAGAGTCTGGTGAACAATTTTCCTCACTTCCCCGGCATCGATCCGTACCTATTGTTTGGTCAGCTTTATGAAATAACGCCGTCATTTTTCCAATGGCTGCTGGGGACAGCAGCCTGGATCTTCAGCTTCGGATCACCGTCACCACACCTGGTGGATGTCTTAGGAGTCTATTACCCAGCGGTACTCGGAGCACTCACGGTAGTACCGGTGTACTTTATCGGAAGAGTCCTGTGGGGACGGCACGGACATTGGGCGGGGATGGTAGCCGCGGCACTGGTAGCAGTGCTGCCGGGGGAATTCCTGGGCCGTTCGATATTGGGCTTCACCGACCAGCACGTCATGGAAACTCTATTAAGTACCACCATGGCGCTTTTCTTGATCATGGCTTTAAAATCCAGCCGTATCCGGGAAATAACTTTCCTGGATTTCCGAAGACTCGATTGGGGCAAAATACTACGGCCATCAATATATGCGATCCTTTGCGGGATATTCCTGGGTTTATATATCTTTGCCTGGCAAGGGGCTTTGCTGATGGTCTTCGCGGTAGCGGTTTTCTTTATCGTACAATGTATTATCGACCATTTAAGACAACGTTCCACCGAATACCTGGCGGTAACCGGTATCTTGATCTTTTTGGTCAGCCTGATATTCCTGCCGGTGGTACCGTCATCACTTTATCCCCCGTCATTATTGATCGGACTGCTAATCCCCCTGGGCCTGGGGATCGTATCATATCTGATGGTGAAATTCCGGATCAACCGGTTCTTCTTTCCCCTGGCCGTGTTGGTGGGAGGACTGGGGGCTTACGGAATTTTATATCTTATCAACCAATCGCTGGTCAATAACATGACGGCCGCCTTCGATATCTTCCGGCCGAATGAGACTTTACTGGCAACCGTCGAAGCCCAATCCATATTCACCCCGGTCTCGGGGGGAAGTGGTTTCTTCGATACACCTGCCTGGTTGAATTTCTATCTGACCCTCCCGGCGGCTTTGATCGGCGGGCTTATCCTTTTATACCAGGCGTTGACAAAGCGCGGCAGCGCCGAGAAAGTGGCGCTTATCATCTGGACGCTGATCATGGTGATTGCCACTGCCGGGCAGCGCCGTTTTGCTTATTATCTAGCCGTAAACATTGCCCTGCTGGCCGGATATGCAGCGATACTGGGCTACTACCTGATCTCATGGATAATCGCTAAAACCGGAGGCGAACACACCAGGTCACTTGGCTGGAGTGTGGTCGACCTGGACGGCCTGACAGACAAAGAGCCGGCAGCGGAAACGACTACGCCGGTAAGTAATAAAAAAGCCCGCCGGCGAGAACAGCAGCTGGCGCGAAAACGGGAACTGGCCCGCCGCCGGGAAAGTGTGGAACATACCCGCAGTGTAACATTAGCCAGGGACTATTTCAGTATTGCCCTCACAGCAGTGGTGGTTTTCATGCTCTTATTCTCACCACTGATCGTGTTCGCCGATAAAGCCCATAATTTTGATTCTCCACCGACCATAGCGACAGCAAATGCGGCACCTTATGCACCTTCCAGCGCCTGGATGAAAGCGATGGCCTGGATGAAAGATAACACGCCGGAGCCTCTGGGTTCGGCGGATGCCTACGCGGCGCACTATACTAAAGATTTCACATATTCCGGAAGCGCCTACAGCGTGATGTCATGGTGGGACTACGGATACTGGATAACCTATATGGGCCACCGCATCCCGGTGGCTAACCCTGGCCAGGACCAAACTGCGGTACCGAAGGTAGCTAATTTTCTGCTAGCACAAGATGAAGTTTCGGCAGAGGCAATAGCGGAAGCCAACCAAACAGGTTATGTAGTACTCGATTACCTGACTACTACCAACAAGTTCTGGGCAATGGCGACGTGGGCAGGAAAAGAGCAGGCGGAATTCTTCGAAGTATACTGGGATCCAGATGCCCGGCAATCGAAGTTATATATTTATCCGGAATATTATCAATCAATGGCCAGCCGTTTATACTCCTTCAACGGGACTGCACAGGCAGGCATCAATACCCTGGTGGTAGAATATACAACAAGGACGACCGACGAAGGAAGCTATAAAGAGGTTGTTAATGAAACCCGGTTCGATACATATAACGAAGCGGTTGTTTTTATAGCAGGAAAATCAAGTGAGAATTTTGTCATTGCCGGGACTGATGTCCTGGTAAGCCCGGTCCCGTTAGCTGCTTTGGAGCACTACCGGATCGTCTACGAAACAGAGGAAAAGGTATCAGTTTCATCCAGTGCCCAGACGGCCGAGATCAAGATATTCGAACGCGTAAAATAGGGGTGATAATCCGAAAATTAACCGCCGCATTCAGATAAACAACCTGGATAAAAACATCCCGAACCACGGTCACGTGTAGTGCAACCGCAGGCTGGGCTGGAATGGTTGTTTCTCATTCCGAATGTGTGGTATAATGCAACGATATATTTTCTGAGGTAAAGTAATGGTTTCTGAGAACGTGATAACCAAGACAAGTGAAGATTTACGTGACTACGAGCTGGTGCTTGTTATCAGCCCACAACTCAGCGATGAGTCCTTTGATGCCGCGGTTGAGAAATACAGCCGCTTTATTACTGGAAAAGGCGGCACCATAGACGATACCCAGCGTTGGGGAAAGAGAAAATTAGCCTATGTCATCAAGCATTTCAGTGAAGGCAATTACGTCTTACTCAAGTTTAAAATGAATCCCGCCTACAGCCGGGAACTTGAAGCTAATATTCGGATTTCAGAAGAGGTTATCCGGCACCTGCTGGTGAAGATGGAGAGTACTGCAGGATAGCAGTTACAAAATAGAGAGAAGAATTTCGGGGGAGAGATGGTTAGCGTAAATAAGATGATCGTTATTGGTAATTTAGGCAGTGAACCCGAGATGCGCTTCACCCCTAATGGACGGCCGGTTACTTCATTCAGCGTGGCAACCAACTGGCGGTATACTACATCGGAAGGGGAGAGAAAGGAAGAAACCGAGTGGTTCACCGTGGTAACCTGGGGAAAGTTGGCGGAGCAATGCAACCAGTTTCTGACCAAGGGAAAGCTGGTATATATTGAAGGCAGGTTAAGGACACATACCTGGGACGGCCAGGACGGACAAAAACATTTTCGGAACGAAATTGTTGCCGGAAGAGTAAGTTTCCTGGAAAGACAAGGGGCAGGTGCCGGATTACCGGGGGATAAGCAAGGGGATCCTGGAATTGGCGAACCGGAACCGGAAGATATCCCCTTTTAGCATACAAAATATTTGTAAGGAAGTAATCTGTGGTAAGACAGGAATCAACCAGACCCAGGCCAGCGAGAGGAACCAGACCGAGATATGCGCCGGTGCGCAAGGTTTGTGCCTTTTGTGCAGGCAAAACCGATTTCATAGATTATAAAGACGCATCAAGATTGCGCAACTTCATATCCGATCGAGGTAGAATAGCTTCGCGGCGCCGCACCGGCACTTGTGCCAAGCATCAACGAGTACTGGCTACGGCGATCAAGCGGGCAAGGCATCTGGCGCTTTTGCCATTTGCCCCAGCACATCTGCGTGGGGGCGGAACCGGACCCTCATAAAGGACGATCCGGAAAATCCAATTATTATGAGATAAGGGGTTAAAGTGCCGAAAAGGACTTACCAACCAAAGAAAATACCGCGCAAGCGAGAACACGGATTTCTAAAGAGGATGAGTACTCGCAGCGGACGGGATGTATTGAAAGCCCGCCGCTTAAAAGGCCGCCTAAGACTTACCGTTGTCTAGACAACCCGTGATCTTGGGGATTACACATCCAGGTACGGCTAATGAGGGGCGAGAAATTCTTGACCGAACCCCGGCAATATGAAAGGGTATATCGTCAGGGTATTTCACGTACATCCGGACCGGTGATAATAAAAGTAATACCCAACGGCCTGGAAATCTCCAGATATGGAATATCAGTCAGTCGGCGTGTGGGTAATGCTGTTACCAGAAATAAGGTAAAACGGCGCTTGCGGGAGATATTGAGATTAACTGTACTCCAACCGGGATGGGACATCGTATTCATCGCCCGGGCATCCGCAGCAGGGTGCGATTATACAGGTTTAGGGAAGAATGTGAGATCCCTCCTGAAAAGAGAAAAGATCGTAGAGTATGGGGAAACCATAAATAGATCACAGGACTGACCAATTCAATTATGAGAAAGTGTGCCGGTTCCGAAAAAAGGGATATGCGGAACCGGAGAAAGAATAATGGTGATGAATCCGGGCAAGCAGCTCGCATTAGGGATGATAAGGCTGTACCAGGGGACGATATCGAAAGTGACGCCGCCCTCATGCCGGTATTTGCCGACCTGTTCCGAGTATACACATGAAGCGATCCAGCGATACGGAGTTGCCCATGGTACCTGGCTGGGAATCAAACGGTTAAGCCGTTGTCATCCTTTTCATCCTGGCGGATATGATCCGGTACCATAATATTGAGGTTGTTATCCAGGAATAACTGATTAAATGAAAAGTAAAAATCGGGGCTACTTAATCACCCTTTCCAAATTGGCAGCGATATTTATCTCATTTAGTGCGATCGCCGTACTCGCCAGTTGTTACGGGGGCGGCTCGCTGCAGAAAGGGTGGTCGGGGGGAACCCTGAACGGCGACACTCTTTATTTAGGTTCCCGCGACGGTAAAGTGATCGCCGTGAATGTAGCCGATAATTCACGTGAGTGGGCAGTTCCCCTGGAAACCGGGACCAGGAGTTCCGGTTTAGGGTGCGGTAGTTCACCGATAATAGCTTATATGTACGGGGCGCCGGTGGTATTAGATAATACGGTTTACATCGGGGCAGATAACGGGAAAGTATACTCTTTTATCCCCGGTGAAGATCAGCCCGACCGGACTCTGGACAAGGTACGAATCGGAGACAAGGACACGAATATCGGGCAGATCGTTGGCTCTCTAGTAGCTGCCGACGGAGTGCTTTACTTCGGGGATGCGGAGGGGCGGGTGTTTGCGGTAAATGACCGGTTGCAACCGGTCTGGGAACAGCCCTTCACTACTGGAGGCAAGATCTGGACGACACCTGCGGTGGATAACGGTACATTATATGTGGGCTCTTACGACCACAAATTATATGCCCTGGAAGCTGCGACGGGCGCTGCAAAATGGGAATTCGAATCCGGAGGGGCGATCGTTTCCACTCCGGTGGTGGATGGCGAGACCGTATATACCGGATCTTTTGATAAACATCTTTACGCCATCAATACTAAAGACGGTAGTATACGCTGGAGTTTCGAGGGGAATAATGCTTTTTTTGCCAAGCCGATCGTAAACAACGGCCTGGTATATGTTCCGTGCAATGATCCCAAAGGCACCGTTTATGTATTAAGGACGAGTGACGGCAACAAAGTAGCCGAAATAAAGACTAACGGCCAGATATCTGCCGATCCGGTATTAAAAGGGAACAAACTGGTGATTGCCACTATCGAATCAAGAGGATCCGGCAGCATCAAGAAGGGTGCGGCGATCTGGATTTTCGATATTACTAACAATCAAGGTAGTGAAATTGCCCGGCTGGCCGGAGAGAAAGTATTTGCGCCGCTGGCTGCTGATGAAACAAGCGTATATGTACATACCAGTAAGGATGGCCTCTATGGTATCAATATAGATTCCGGGGCGATCCGCCAGTTCACAATTAAGTAATAGAGGGAACATATTTGAATTTCTGGGACCTGTATATCGTAGCTCCGCTGGTAAATGTTCTGATAGTGCTGTCGCACTACCTGTTCAGCAGCTTTGGGCTGACGATCATTGTATTCACGATACTGGTACGGGCCGCGATGTACCCCCTGACCATCAAGCAGTTAAAAGCAACCAAGGCCATGCAGTCGATTCAGGGACAACTGGCAGAATTACAGAAGAAATATGCTAAAGACCGCCAGACGTTAGCCCAAGAACAGATGAAGCTGTACCGGCAGTCCGGCATGAATCCGGCAGGTTGTATCCTGCCCATGTTGATACAGATGCCGATCTGGATCGCTTTATACCAGGCAATCATCAAAGTCCTCGGGGCAGAGCCAGAGAATTTCCTGGACTTAACCAAGTATCTCTATTCTTCCTGGACGATGGTCTTTAGTGCAGTACCACTGGCGAACCAGTTCCTATGGTTGGATCTGGCCAGCCCGGACAGGCTTATGATACTGCCGATATTGACCGCAGTGTCCATGTGGGTACAACAGAAGATGTCCACGCTGCCCAGCCCGGACCCTGCCCAGCAGCAGCAAAGCCAGATGATGTTGTGGATGATGCCGCTGATGTTTTTTGTCTTAAGCCTGCAGTTCCCCAGCGGATTGGCGCTGTATTGGGTAGCTTCTAACATCATTGGTATCATCATGCAATATTTCGTGACCGGTTGGGGAGGATTGACCCTATCCCGGGGGCAGAAGAAAGTAACCGTCGAAAAGAAAAATAGAGAGCCGGTAAAGCAGTCTTCGCTGCAACTCAAGGGGAGTACTACAGACATAAAAACAAAAGATAAACCGGCTGTCAGCGAGGTAAAAAATGCAGAATCTGGAGTCACACGGGAAGACGGTCGAAGAAGCAACCCTGCGCGGACTGGAACAACTGGGACTCAGTCGGGAAGAAGCCGAGGTCACCGTCATAAGAGAAGGTAGGTCTGGACTTTTCGGCCTGGGGGCTGAGGACGCAATCGTCCGAATAACGCCACGGAAAAAGGCGGTTGCTACACCGCAGGGTTCAGACGCAGAATCAGCCGCAAAGGACGTTCTCGAAAAATTTCTAGTATTGTTTGGTGTCGAAGGCACCGTCACCTCCGAGACGCATCCTGAAGAAAATGAAGAGGGCCCGACCGTTTCGCTGGATATCAACGGAGAAGACCTGGGGATATTGATCGGACGCCGCGGCCAGACACTATCCGCTTTACAATATATCGTCCGCCTTATCGTAAGCCGGCAA
>CAZSHH010000015.1:0-10314 GCA_964606525.1 uncultured Dehalococcoidales bacterium | reverse complement strand
AATCGTTATCGATGTCGAAGGATATAAAGAACGGCGGGCACGTGCTTTACAATCCTTTGCCCTGGATATGGCGGAGCGGGTAAAAGCGCGCGGCGCCCCCTTTACGCTGGAACCAATGCCCCCTTACGAACGGAGAATTGTCCACATGACCCTGGCCAATCACAGCCATGTGACGACAGAAAGCATCGGACAAGGCGAAGAAAGAAAAGTAGTGATTCGGCCCAAAAAATAACAAATAATTAAAAAGGCGGCTGAACAAGCCGCCTTTTTAGTTCCGCTTTTCCGCTTGAGGCTACAGACCCCACTGGAACCGGGAGACTCCGGTAACATACTTATTTACCAGTTCCACCGTATTCACGACATTGAGTTTTTGGAACATCATGATAAATTCAGCTTCCAGTTCTTCGCGAATCGCCTGGCGGTCCTTTTCAACGATATCCCAGGTCTCTTTTTTAAAAGGTCCCCAAGCCCGTTTACGGGTCTTGTAATAGAACTGTTCATCGCTTTCACCGGTTTTACGCTCATTGGCGTGGTTCTTTGCCAGGTAAGCATACATGCTGTCTTTCAGTTCTTTCGGGAAATGCCGGCTTTCATAAACGATATTCTGGAAACCGGTGGCAAGGTGTACTTCCGCGGTACCTACATCGGCGAACATACTGAAAGCCTGCTGGGGAAGGGTGGAGGCACCATGCTGGACGGCACCGGCCATGCCGTACTCATCACGGGCTATTTTGGATAATAGTTCAAGGGTCTTGAAGTCGAGTTCGACTTTGGCGATCGAGCCATTGGGCAAAACGACGCCGCCGTGAGTCGTTCCAGTCTGGACACTGATCTTGGAAATACCCTTAATCCCTTTTTTCAGGCGTTTTTGATAACCGGCCATGAAAACCCTCAGGTCTTCTACAGTACTATTCTTGCCACCTACTTCACCGATCTCACCGCCAACCGAAATGGTGACCCCGGCTGGTTCTACTTCACGGATAAACTCCGTTAAGGCGGCGGTGACAGCACAGTTGTTTTCCTGCTGTTGTTCGAGGGTGGTTTTGCTGAGGTCAACGATGGTGGAAGCATCGATATCGATATTAAGAAAACCGCCAGCAATAGCTTCCCGGATATAATCTTTGATGCCGCTTATTTCTTTTTCAGAGTCGGTTTGAAATTTGGCGGCGTTCACCTGGGTATGATCGGCCTGGATAAATACCGGGCCGTGAAAACCTTCACGAATGGCAGCGGCCATAATTGCCGTGGTGTATTCAACCGGACGCTGCCCGGTATAAGCGGCCTCGGTACGGGCGATTTCAAAGATAAAGGCACCGACCTTATATTGTAAAGCCGCCCGGAAGATGCAGCGGGCGGTATCATAAGTAATGCCGCGAACATTAATCGCCGGGACGGTTATATTTCGATACAGGTGTTTACCCGAAGCTTCATAGAGTCCCTGGATACTGGCGGGTATGATCCCGTTACTGTAAGCAGTCTGCAAGATCTGTTTCCGGTATTGGTCTTTATCTTTTTCTTCCGGGCTGAAAACGGCTTTATAGATCAGTCCGTCGATGTTCGCTAGTGTGATGCCGGATGATTTACTCATAAATATGCCTCCTCTTCAGGTAGCAGAAGTCGTCCGCCGCCCGCTGTAACGTTCTGTATCGTATTGTGTTTTCGGGTCCACCAGGCTTAACCTGCCCTGGACTTTCTCAAAAGGAACCGCCCCGATGTGACCGTTGCGAGAACATACCAGTTTACCAAAGTCTTTTTTCAGAACCAAATTCACGGCGGCTATACCAAAATACTTGCCCATACGACGGTCATAGGCACAGGGGGTACCACCGCGCTGTAGATGACTGAGGACAACACTCCGGGTTTCCAGTTTTGTTCCTTTAGCAATTTCATCGGCCAGCCATTCACCGATACCCCCTAGCTTCTTGTGGCCGAAGCTATCGACGGCATCGCCCTTGAAAAATTCACCACCGCCCGCTGGTTTCGACCCTTCGGCGGCAGCGATCATCTGGTATTTCGCCCCTGCTTTGTGTCTTTCCATTACCAGCTGGTTCACCCGCTCGATAGAAAAATCGTACTCCGGTATTAGTATCATGTCCGCCCCCGCCGCTTCACCCCCCTCGAGGGCTAACCAGCCTGCGGTCCGGCCCATTATTTCGATGATAAAAACCCGGTGATGTGAGTTAGCCGTCGTACGCAGGCGGTCGATTTCTTCAACAATGACGTTCAAAGCAGTCTCATACCCGAGGGAATAATCGGTTTCCGGAAGGTCGCGGTCGATGGTTTTCGGGATGCCGACGACGTTAATGCCCAGTTGGGAGAGTTTTATCGCTGCTCCGGTCGTATCATCACCGCCGATAGCGATTAATACGTCTAAGCCAAGTTTCTTAAAGTTATCGACAGCGATTTTAGAGCGGTCGTTTTTCGGATCGAAGGGATTGGTGCGGGAGGTTCCCAGGAAGGTCCCGCCGAAGCGGTCCCAGTCAGCGACGATCTGGGGATTCAGCGGCCAGATGTTATCTACAAATTTAGGACCGTCAGCATCGGCGTTAAGCAGGCCGCGCCAGCCGTCGCGAATGCCATAAACCTCGAACTTCACTCCTTCATCCCGCGGCAAACGGTCATCCAGGGCAGTGACCACGATCGATTTCACTGCCGGGTTAAGGCCGGCACAATCTCCCCCGGAGGTCAGCACACCTATCCTGCAATTTTTCACTTGAGACTCCTTAAGATGTGTCTTGGTAACGAGAAAAATACGTATGAAATTATATCATCGGCCTGGATACCGGGCAAGAAACAATATGTAGAGGTAACCTGGCAGTAATTACTCAACCTCGATATGCTTAGGCAAGGTATTTTCGATCGCCTGACAAAAGACCTTGACCAGTTCCGGGTCAAACTGGGTGCCGGCACAGCGTTTCAGTTCATCGAGGGCTTCCTGCGGGGTCAGCTGATTATGGTACGGGCGGATCGAGGTTATCGCATCGTAAGCGTCAGCGATCGCCAGAATACGGGCTTCGACAGGTATTTCCTCGCCCTTAAGAGATCCGGGATACCCGGAACCGTCGTAATGTTCATGATGATGCAAGATGGCGGGGAGGCAGTTAACCAGGTCGATAACATGCTTGAGGATTTCCATCCCTAATTCGGGATGAGCTTTAATCGGTTCCCATTCTTCATCGGTAAGCGGGCCGGCTTTATTAAGGATGGAGTCGGGGACAGCGATCTTCCCGATGTCATGAAGCAGCCCGGCGGCACGGATGGTGGCAATTTTTTGAGGTGTAAGCCCCAGGGCTTCGCTCATTGTAACGGCGTATTGGCTGACTTTCTTGGAATGGCCGTAGGTATAGTGGTCTTTAGCGTCGACTGTGGCAGCAAGAGCATAAATGATGCTGACAGCGCGTTCTTTGGTCTCAAGCTCCATACCGATCAAAGAAGTCTGACCTTTAACTACCTCGGAGGAAAGAACGACACGGTTTCTCCCGGACTGTTTAGCCTGGTACAAGGCAGTATCAGCCCGGCCGATGATATCCTGCTTGGTCATACCATCGATCGGCCAGGTGGCCACACCAAGGCTGGCGGTCACGGGGATGGTGGCGGGGCTGGCTTTGGCTTCGATCATATTACGGATACGTTCGGCGGCCTTTAAAGCATCGTTCAGCCGGGTACCCGGCAAGATAACAGCGAATTCCTCACCGCCGTACCGGAAAGTCATATCAACACTGCGGACCGAGTTTTCCAGACAACGGCCTACCCGGCGCAGGACCTCATCACCAGCCAGGTGACCGTAATTGTCATTGAAGGTTTTAAAATGATCCAGGTCAAGTAGTATCAGGGAAAAAATCGAACCGAAGCGGGAGCCGCGTGCAATCTCCTGGTCCAGGCGTTCGTGGAAATGGCGGTGGTTGTAGAGTTCGGTCAAACCGTCAGTATTCGCCCAGGTAACTGCCTGGGAGTAGAGACGGGCATTATCGATAATGATCCCTGCCTGGTTGGACATGCTCTTAATCAACTCGATATCCTCGCTCAAATACAGGCGATTGGATTTCTTTTTGCCCAGGGCAAGGATGCCGATCAAGCGCCCGCGGCTTTTAATCGGGTGCATAAATTCCAGTTCAGAAGCCGCCAGACGTTCTTTATCTACCTGCCATAAACCCTTGAGTTGAGGAAGGGCATCGATCTGTTTCAAGTCCAGCGGGTCATCCTGTTTTTGAAGCAGGGCGATGATGGGATTATCCAGGCTGAATGACAGGACCTCGTCCTGGCGTTCCTTAGGATAGGTATACATGGTGATGAAATTACCGCCGCCGTTTTGCTGGAACATGAGCCGGGCCTGGTTGATCCGCAGTGCCTTACTCACCGGGGGCAGCATCGCTTCTGCCAGCTGGTTAAGGTCGATGATATTACCCATCCGTGAGTTGAAGGTGAGCAGGGCTTCACGAGACATATATGCTTCACCATAGAAGACGCGGTCGACCGCCCTCTGGGCGACTCTGACAAGAGGCCGGGCAAATATAACCAGGAAAAGAATGACGGCCAGGATGACGGCCATAAACATAATGGTTTGTTCTTCAGGGAATATTTTACGGCCGAGCAGTATGGCACCAATCGAGACACCGACGAGGATAATGGCAAGGATAGTATAAGCTAAACCACGCCGGATGATCAGCCTTACGTCCAGTAGATGAAACCGGGAAATGGCATATGCGATTATTATGGCATTGATTAAACTACCAATATGATCGATAGGAAGAGAAGAGCCTGTTGGTAACATGTTGGTATATGTAGATATTACAAGAATAATCCAACCGGTTATCAAATATACTGTACGATTCCTGTCTTCAGGATCTATAGAAGACC
This sequence comes from uncultured Dehalococcoidales bacterium, assembly GCA_964606525.1. Lineage (GTDB taxonomy): Bacteria > Chloroflexota > Dehalococcoidia > Dehalococcoidales > UBA2162 > JBBITI01. The sequence continues at coordinate 5,457 of CAZSHH010000015.1, read as the reverse complement.
GGTATTTTTTTACTAGTTGAAATACAACCGGGACTATAAAAATTATACTGCCTACTCCCAATATATAGAGGCCAATCCCGAAATCGATATCCAGAATGCCATTGACTACGGTTGCTTTTTTTACAACGTCTCCTCGAAAAGAGAAAAAGGCGAGAATGGGTATTAACAAATATCCGATGATGGTACCTAATCCGGCAGGGCGATTTAAGTAGGCACGAATGAAATGAAAATAAGCAATCAGTGTACTCGCAAGCAATACAGCCAGGATTTCATTCCAGAGTAAAGCTCTTTCCGGAGTGGTACTTACATGAAGCATGAAGGAAGAAAAACTCCAACATGCAGCGATTCCCAAATAGAATGCAAATATTCGGTTTGCTCTCTTCCGGATGGAAGAGAACATAAGAACCACCAAAATGATATAGGCGGTACTAGTAATAAGGGGAATTAAAGCCCAAATGTTCAACTACGATTACGCCTTCAGAGACTGTTTAATCTCATAAGATAATCCAGATTGGCATTATTATGGTGTATAGCTTATACCTTGTCAATGAGGCTGACCGGACTATAGTACTATATCGTGACTAAAGTAATTGTTAATTAGTAACAGTTATACTTTGTTGATGTCGTTTCAGAGTATTAGTTCGGGTATTGTCGGCGATTTTATAAGCTTGAGATATATATTTTTTAAGATCTTCATGAGATACACTTTTAGAAAAGTGGTTTTCAAACGACTTAAAAGCTACCTTACTCCAATCGATATTATTACCTTGGGAGGACTCACTTAATTGGTATAATTTGCTTCCTGGGAGAGGAACATAGCTATTGACATCAAAAATATCAGTAGAGATATTGTTCATTATTCGTAGAGTGGCCTCAATGTCTTCTTTAGTTTCATCTGGTAAACCAATAATTACCGAGGTGATGCTTGGGATACCAACCTGATTTACCATATCGGCGATTTGAGTAATTTGATCAATATTTGTCTTTTTGTCAACGTAAGTTAACACCCGGTCACTACCGGATTCCAGTCCGAAATACAAGCCCGAACAATTGGCCTTTTTCATTATTTTTAAAAGGTCATAATCGAGGTTGTCATAACGGGCTGTACAACCCCAATTTACTCTAATATCTTTCTTGATCAGTTTTTCACAAAAATGGCGTACATATTTTTTATCATAAGTGAAAGTCCCATCGAGAATATCGATAACGTCTACCCTATAGGTATTAACCAGCATTTCCATTTCACTAATGACATTATCAACACTGCGACGTCGTACTTTTCCTTGCCACATGCTTTTATCGGCACAGAATGCACAACTATAGGGACAACCGCGTGCAGTAAGAATACAATGCACACGGTATTTGTGGTAATCACAGTTTATCACCAGGTCCCTTGCTGGTATGGGTAATGAATCAAGATTATGGATTAGTTCAATTAACGAATTATGACACACATTACCTTTTCCATTACGATAATATAAACCAGTTATATTCTCCAACTCCGGGTTAGCAAGCTTTAATTCCTTAACAAGCCGTAAAAGAGGAATCTCCCCTTCGCCTGTAATTACATAGTCTATATTGGGGTTTTTTAGTACCTCTTCCGGGCAGAATGTCGGATGCGGCCCTCCCACGATAACGCTGATATCCGGATTTGTCTCTTTCACTAGTCTAGCAATCATTTCGACTGAACACTTTAGAGGAGTAAGGTAAGAAATACCCACGGCCTTGGGTTTATGTTGATTGACTAGAGAGATCAGGCGTTGCCAAACCGGATGTGTTACATTTTTTACAACGGCATTGTATTCTGCTTGTTTAAGGGCATAACTCTCAAGGCTAGAAGATACCCAACCATCTGCAGGAGGCAGATCAACTAATAAATCTCCCATAATAATGCTGGTTTCGATACCTCCATTGCGTAGATATGCTGCAAGACTTGTGAGCCCTATATTATATCCTATGTCAGTTGGTATCCCTTTCAGACTTGTATATGGTGGATCGATCAAAATGATGTCCATATAATTCTCCTAACTCAATCTTGGAGTGTTTTCTCTAAGCTTCGATTTTTTCGTTTTCGACTGGGGAATCAGCTAATACTCTTATTTGTTTCCTAGAATCGAGGAGAAAATCAAGTATCTTTTCAGAAGGATTTATATGTGGCGGGTGTAATTGTTCCAATTCCGCACCTGAATTCTCTTGTTTAACCTTGAAAGCATGAAAAGAATCTTTTGCTAATAAAGTGACTTTTAAAGGACGTAATTCAACAAACGACTCCAATTCTGCGTAAGGAGAATTTAGCTTCTTTAACTCTTCATGTATCAGTGATGCAATTTCTTGATCGGTCATGTCATGGTGATCTTTTAATTCTATATATAAATTGAGAGTAGGTTTGTCATGGACTTCTTTGTGGGCTGTCCAATCGACATAGGAAATCCCAGAGTTTTCAATAGCCTGCCATATCGTCTTTTCCGACAGCCTGGTAAAACCGGCGATATCGATCTGGTCGTCGATCCGGGTAAGGAAAGTCATCTGTGGTATATCGATATTCAGACGTTCATTACGCAGCGCAGTGATTTTCACCAAGTGGCCTAATTTGTAACGGATAAAGGGACCGCCGTGAAAACTGGTAATCACAAGCTCGTAATTACCTGGTTCAATTTCATTAATCAGTTTAGTTGATGGGGTAAACGTCGGATCCAGGCGAGCTTTGATTGCTTCTTCTTCCGGAATAAATTCAAAGAAGTTCAAATTAGGTATGAAGGTCATCCCTTCATAATCCCAGGTTTGCATAGCAATCAGGACGGCTTCAGTACAGCCGTGGAAATCCAGGGGGTAGCGTCCCCACATCTGCTTGATTTTTTCGCGGTAAACCGAACCATCGATGCCATAAGTGATCAGGCCTTTGGGCGACCATAGATCCTTTGGCAGCATCTGCCGGTTGGCCAAACGGCTCTTGATCATACCTTTAGTTAACCTGATTAAGGCCTGAGGGTCTTGCATAACCTTACGGAGATTGAATTTATTACTGTGCTCGCTAAACCGGTTGCCAATCGCTACGGCGACGCTGGAAAGTGTTAAACAGAGATCGAGTCCTTCGGTAAGAGCTTCATTAAAACCTTTCTTTATTCTATCCTCGAAGGACAGGTTTTCTGCTTCATCGATTGCCGGGAGGAAGCGGAATAGTTCCGAGGGAAAAGCACGCGTCATTGTGCCGGTGGCATAGGGTGGAGGGGCCATCCCGTAGAGGACTTTATCCATGGGATTCAAATTAACTTCACTACGTTGTTTGCATGAAGCAAATAATAGTAGCGCGAAAATCAGGGGCTCAATTTCATCCAACTGCCTGGCGGTGATGGGCACCCAGCGGTAGGCGTATTCACCCGATTTCCCCGATGTATACTGCCAGAGAATAGGTTTTTTGGGCAAGGCAGACATCTTTCTTTTAAGGAGGAAAGGGGCGTAGTCATCATAAGTGGTTAAAGGAATAGTCTGGCGGAATTCACTCAAATTACCCGGAGAAATACCCTTCATGATCGACTGTCCTAATTCACATTTCTTTAACAGATCGATCTGTTCAAAAAGTAGTTGCCGCTGTATCCGCATAAATTCGTCAATCGTCAAATCAATAAATCCACAGCAACGTTGCCATAATTCCTGTTGTTGTCCCTGTCGGAATATCTCAGATAGATTCAACATTACGGTCACCTCGTTCTACCCTTTTTGGGGGATTCGTGTTTTTTAAGGAAAGGAAAAATTGCCGGATGCTTTTATTATTAGGAAATAACATCGGGGTATTCCGACGATAGTTTTCGTATCCGGAAAACATACGACCAAAATAAAAATGGTCCTGGACTATAACAGCAATGACATCGACGAATAAAAAAATGGGGGCAGCGATCAACATCAGGGATGATTTGGAAACCAGAACCAGTCCCATGAGCAATAGAATCATCCAGAGTACTCCCGGATGCCTGGTTAGAGCATAGAAGCCAGTAGTGACTAATTTATCACCAATTCCCGTATTGATGTAAGTCTTCCTGAAGGGAAGGCTAACAAATAAAGAGTATCCTAATAAAAAAATGGCGAGTACTAGTAGTATCCAACCAGACCATGTCGCCCAAATTGGCAAAGTAAATTTTTGAGGCCATAGGCAAGCCATGATTGCCGAAAAAATAATAATACCCATGCCTAAAACCCATACTATCGGTTTCAGGTAAGGGAGTTTTTTAAGGGCGATCGGGTCGCAGAAATGGACAATTATTACGGCCAGGATGCTTAATAGGATATAAATCATTTTCAATATCTTCCTTTATGTCATCTACTATCCCAGACGAACATAATGAAGGGAAGGTATTGAATTCTAGAACAATGTTCTATTACGCTCATTGAAGCTGAAAAAAGACAAAAAAAAGCCCCCCGAACCTTTCCAGGTTGGGGAGCTAACAGCCCACCTTACCAGGGTCTATTTATACTTGATAGTGGCTTTTGGCCCTCTATCGCTGTTGTTATCCGACCCGATGTCCCGCTGCAGGCCCTGAAGTTTACTCGTCAATTCTTCAAGTTCTCCCGTCTGTGACTGTTTGCCGAGCTCCAGGCCGTAACTGACAAAGAAATCGAGGAAGGTCCGCATAAGGTGCTTCATATCTTCCTGGAAGATATAAAGTTCTTCTACGGTAGCGTACTTGGTGTCTTTTGCCTTCTCTTTTTCTTTGAACTGGGTGTCAAGCAGGACTTCGATGAATTCTGCCGGGCTGATATCGCCGCGGTATTCGTCGATCCTCTTGACCAATTCGGCGGGCAGGATAACCATCCTCTTGTCTGACATATTGTCCTCTCTAGTATAAGTAGTGATATCAGTTCTAATAAAGAGCGCTACCAATCCAGTCTACATATTTCCGGTAGCGCTATTCTAATCTATATATACAGTTAAAATCAATATGTTTTTCAGTGATTTTTTTACGTTTTATAAAACTTCTTTCAAGCCCAATGTTTCCAATAGTTCATCAATATTACGGAGCACCTTTAACCCTTCGGGAGTCACGCGGTACGTAACACTGGGGTTACCTAAAGTAACCTCATTGATCAAACCGCGGTCCAACAGGAATTTAAGGTACTTCTTTAACTGGAAGTAACTCATGTTGGCACTATACATGATCTCGGTTTTGCCGGCTTCACCAAGCCGAAGCATATCGGCAATAACTTCGATGCTTGATCTTCGACCCATATAGCGATAGTACCTCTGACTTTATACTAAAGTACCATTATACAACGTGGTGTCAAGTTTACTCGTAAATCAGCCGTGGAATGCAGTTATTGCGGTTGACAGGGTATCACCGGTAAAGTATAATCTACCACATTCCAATTATTAAAGGCTGTGAACAGGAATAGTAGGTTTCAAAGCGGGGGCAAGAGAGCCGGAGCAGGTGGAAACCGGTACCAGCGCAGGGACGGAATGGGCCT
>CAZSHH010000014.1:16369-43244 GCA_964606525.1 uncultured Dehalococcoidales bacterium | reverse complement strand
CAACAAATATAGAAGTTATAAAAAAGTAGGACAAAATATTACAAATATGTGAAATATTAGTGTAAGAAGGCCTGATACGTTTTGAGGCCTGACGCACTATTCGGAAGATTCGTTCATAAGGTAGCCGCTTTTTGGCATCGTACGAATCAGGAAAGGCTGTTCAGGATCATTTTCGATTTTGTTGCGGAGCCGGCTGATCCATGTCCGTAGGAGTTGCACATCATCACGGTATTCGGGTCCCCAGACCCTGGTTAATAGTTCTTCATAGAGCATCAAGCGTCCGGCGTTCCGGGCAAGCTCACTTAGGAGTAACCACTCGATCTTGGTCAACCGGGTTTCTTTCCCGTTTACCGTGACCAGGCGTTTTGCGAAATCGATACATAAACCCCCGGATTGATATTGTTTATGAACTTTCCGGTTTTCAGAAGGACCGACACGTCGCCGGATGGCATCGATACGCGCGACAAGCTCATCCGGGCTAAACGGTTTCCCCAGGTAATCATCGGCTCCCAATCCGAGTCCTTTGATTCGGTCTACATCAGTACCCTTGGCACTTAAAAATATCACCGGGACAGAAGAAAAACTGCGCAACTCCTGTAAGGTCTCAAAACCGTCCATTTTGGGCATTAATACGTCCAGAATGATGAGGTCAGGTTCCTGTGCTTGAGCTTGTTCGAGTGCTTCTAAGCCGTTAGCTGCAGTGAACGTTTCGTACCCGGACGCATGTAATTTCGCAGTGAGGAAATTCAGTATCCGGGGTTCATCATCGACTATCAGAATACGAAATTGTTTCACAATGCCTCCCGGTTTGTTCATCGTTAGGAAGAATCATAGTAACAATATGGCAATATGTCAATATTGTATTATTTTCCTTCTTCTATCTTAACTGATTAACGTCATTTTGATGATTATGCAAGGTACTATCGTATAAGTTGCCTGGTATTCACACTAATATCAGGATAGTATAGAATGTTACTTTAGTGTAGTTGCTTTACATTCACCTTATATATCTTATATGATAGTAAGGTTTGGCAGGAAGTTGTTTTTTACTCTCACGCTCCGGGTGGTCTTTCAACTTCTTTACAATTAATAGGTGACTATGTATTTCTTCATTTCATATTGCGGGTATAATATACATAACAACGCGTGATATGAGGGATTGGTGAATAATGGCCAATAAAAGTATGCGACCTTTTTTTGAACCTGACAGTGTAGCCTTGGTAGGAGCTTCGGACCGTGACGGTTCTGTAGGCCGGGTTGTTCTGGAAAACCTGCTTATTGGGCAGGATACCAGGTCGGTATATCCTATCAATCAAAACCGGGAGACGATACTCGATATTAAATGTTATCCGAATCTGACAGCCTTGCCTAAAGCACCCGAACTGGTTGTCGTGGCCACTAATGCGAAACACGTAGTTGAGGTTATCGATGAGAGCAGCCGTATCGGAGTGAAAAATGCCATCATCATCTCCAGTGGCTTCCGTGAAGCTGGGGAGGAAGGCTTAGCTCGTGAAAGACAGATACTGGAATTAGCCCACAAGAATGATATGCGGATTATCGGCCCGAATTGTCTGGGTATAATCCGGCCGGGTGCTAAACTCAACGCTACTTTCGCCAACCGTACTCCAAATCCTGGCGGTATTGCTTTCCTTTCACAAAGTGGCGCACTGGGTACTGCAGTTTTGGACTGGGCGGCATCACGTGATATTGGCTTCAGTGCCTTTGTCTCCCTGGGAACTATGCTGGATGTTGACTTTGGGGATTTGACCGATTATCTCGGTGCTGACAGGGCAACCCGGAGTATTATCATTTATCTTGAATCATTGGGTAATTCTGTGGAAAACGCTCGTAAGTTTATGAGCGCCGCCAGAGGGTTTGCCCGCAGCAAGCCCATTATTGTCATCAAACCAGGTAAATTCATGGAAAGCCGGCGGGCGGCTCAGTCGCATACCGGCGCCATGGCGGGGGAAGACTTATACTATGAGACCGCATTTGACCGGGCTGGTACGGTAAGAGTTGAACAGATCGAAGACCTGTTTAATTGCGCCTCTATCCTGGATAGCGCTAAATTACCCAAAAAGCGTGACCTGGTTATTATTACCAATGCCGGTGGACCGGCTGTCCTGGCGACCGACTCGCTGGTGAGTCGGGGTGGAAAGCTGGCTGAGTTGAGCCCGGAAACTATCAAACAACTAAACGAACATCTCCCGGCTTTCTGGAGTAAAGGGAATCCAGTGGATATCCTGGGAGACGCCGACGAGGCCAGGTATGAACATGCTTTGAACATTACCCTCAAAGACCCGAATGTAAACGGAGCGGTCATCATTTATACGCCACAGGGTGCTAGTGAACCTACCCGGTTGGCCGATACTATTATAAGAATTGCTGAAAATACTAGTAAGCCCGTTCTTACTGTGATGATGGGAAGTACTGAAGTGGCGGAGGCCAGGCAGCGCTTCTATGACCATAATATCCCGACCTACGAGTTTCCGGAAGATGCCATGAAGACATACCTGTACATGTACCAGTATCAGCGGCATCTGGAAGAACTCTATGAAGCTCCAGATGACATACCCCTGAATACAAACCCTCCTAAGAACTACTTGAAATTACTCACGCGCAGGGCGATAAGAGAAGGAAAAACATTCCTTAGTGAAGAGAATTCCAAGGAATTACTGACAACATATGGCATCCTGTCAACGGTTCCGATGTTCGCCAATAATCCTGATGTCGCTGTAAAAATTGCCTCGGATATGGGTTACCCGGTAGTAATAAAAATATCCTCCCCTGATATAACTCATAAGACGGATGTAGAAGGGGTTGCTCTGAACATCAATTCGGATAAGGAAGTGAAAAAGGCTTTTACCAAGATGATGGCGGACGTAAAACGCCATCGGCCGGATGCCAATCTTGAAGGGATAACAATTCAGAAAATGGTCGCGAATGCCGACTACGAATTGATTATCGGATGTAAGAAAGACCCGGTATTGGGATCCGTGATCGTTTTTGGACGGGGGGGTACGGAGACGGAAATCTTTAGAGATATCGCAGTCGGATTGCCGCCGTTAAACCAGAAACTGGCCCGGAGGGTTATGGAGCGAACCAGGATATTTCGTGCCTTGGCATCAGGCTTCCGGTCAAGGCCGCCGGCTAACATACGAATGATCGAAGAAGCACTGGTGAAAGTATCCAACCTGATCATCGATTTCCCGGAAATTAAAGAACTGGACATCAATCCGATTGCCGTCAGCGGAGATTCGATTTATGCCCTCGATGCCAGGGTGATCCTCGATCCGGATGTCCATGAAGGTCCGGAAGAGTATCCTCATCTTATCATTTCTCCTTATCCGACAAAATATATCCAACCATGGACGTGTTATGACGGACGTGATGTCTTGTTACGTCCGATCCGGCCAGAAGACGAACCTATGGAGAGAGAGTTACTGGCTGGGTTGTCTCCGGAATCATCGAGGATGAGGTTTTTTCAAATAATTAAAGAAATTACACATGATATGCTCAGCCGGTTCTGTAATATCGATTACGGCCGTGAAATGGCAATTATTGCTGAATATTCTGCCGGTAATGTAAGAAGGAATGTCGGCGTAAGCCGTATTATCCTCGAATCTGGTCAAGGGGCTGAATTTGCGGTAGTCGTAGCCGATGATTTCCAGAATACCGGCCTTGGCTTGAAACTCTGTGATATGTTGATCGGCATAGCCCGGGACAAAGGTTTAAGCAGCATCTATGGTATTGTCCTGAATGATAATGTAAAGATGCTGAATCTGGCTCGTAAACTTGGTTTTACCTTCCAGCGCCTTTCTGAGGAAGAGACCCGGATTGAACTCGAAATATAGTGCCGAGTAGCGAATGACCCGAGAGGAAAGAAAAGGGTGGGATCATTGTTCCCACCCTTTTCGGTTTCATTTATATTGAAGTGAGGGCTTAACAGGCTAAGGTTTTACCTTTCTGAAAGGTGTCCAAGGAGCATCGACGAAAAAAAAGATAACACACTATCATCTCTTTTTCTGCCATCATCATGCCCAATCACAACTGCGCTTAACTGCTTTTTGCCAACTGGTATATAGCTTATTCTTCGTTTCCCGGTCCATCTTTGGTTCCCATACTTTATCGGCGGCCCATTTCGCTGTGAGTTCTTCGGTATCATGCCATATCCCGGCAGCTAATCCAGCAGCATAAGCAGCTCCAAGTGATGTTGTTTCAGTCACTTTCGGCTTGATAACCGGTATGCCTAGTATGTCGGCCTGGAATTGCATTAGCAGGTTGTTGACTACCATTCCTCCGTCAACCTTTAACTGGTTTAATGTGACTTTGGAATCTTGTTCCATAACTTCAAAAAGGTCCCTGGTTTGAAAAGCCGTGGCTTCGAGAACCGCTCGCGCGATATGGCTGCGGTTAGTATATCCGGTCAGACCGATTATCGTGCCCCGGGCCCGGGTATCCCAATAAGGTGCCAGCAGACCGGAGAAGGCAGGAACCAGATAAACACCTCCATTATCTTCCACTTCGGCAGCCAGGTCTTCTATCTCACTCGATTTTTTGATCAATCTCAGGTTATCACGGAACCATTGGACCACCGAGCCTGCCATAGCGATCGGTGCTTCCAGGCAATATACAGCAGGTGAACCGGAAATTTGGTAACCGAGTGTTGTTAGCAATCCATGGGTACTGGCTACCGGCCGTGTACCGGTGTTTAACAACAGGAAACAGCCTGTCCCATATGTGTTTTTTGCGTCTCCGGGATGAAAACAAGTTTGTCCGAAGAGAGCTGCCTGTTGGTCTCCGAGGTCACCACAAACCGGGATCGAGGAGCCAAAAGGGCCTTCCTTTACGGTAAAACCATATGCTACAGGCTCGATCGAGGGTTTGATTGCTGGCATCATCTGTTGTGGGATTCCCAGTGTTTTCAAGATTTCCGTATCCCAATCCAGCGTTTGCAGGTCCATCAACATGGTTCGGCTGGCATTAGTAACATCGGTTACATGGACCCCTTTACCCGGTCCTCCGGTTAGCCACCAAATCAACCACGTATCGATATTACCGAATATAGCGTCACCTTTTTCAGCTGCTTTACGTGCTCCTGGGATATTGTCAAGCAGCCACTTGATTTTGGGGCCGGAAAAATAGGGTGACAATGGTAAACCGACTATACTTCGAAAACGGTCTATACCGCCGTCTTTCGCCAGTTCTTCACAGATTTCTACTGTGTGAAGGCTTTGCCAGACGATCGCATTGCCTAAAGGTTTACCAGTATTACGGTCCCAGATTACCGTGGTTTCACGCTGGTTGGTAATACCTAAACCGGCAATATAACCTGGTTTGATTCCGGCACTCTGAATAACCGTCGAGATGGCATCTTGGGTTCGTCGCCATATCTCCAGGGGATCATGTTCGACCCAGCCGGGACGGGGGAATATCTGGTGGTGTTCCAATTGGTGCTTGGCGATTGTGATCCCATTTTCATCGAAAAGAGAGAATCTTGTACTGGTAGTTCCCTGGTCGATGGAACCGATATAGCGTCTCTGCACAGGCACACTCCCATTCTTATATGGTTATTGTTTGTCTTGTATTATCAGCAGACCAAATAACTGTATTGCATTAGTTGTGGTAACGTTTGCCAGGTCGGAAACTGAGATATCTTTTATTTTTGCCGTCCCTTCCAGTGAACGGCGAGTATCTGATGGTTGAGCCTTGTACTCAATATCCCGGCCGCGAGCATAGGTGACGGGAGAGTCGGTTTCGAGTAGGATGCGGTCAAGAGGTGTTTCTTTCACTGCCCGGCGGTGTTCACTATGGTATTCGATTGCCGGCGTTGCTGAAATAAAATAACCGTGAGTTAAGATATCCCTGAGTACGCTGGAAGGTCCGGTATACCAGTGAAATACAGCATTTTCAATACCTGCTGAGGCTACTGAACTAAAGCAATCTTTCCATGCGTAACGCGAATGGAGGAGAACAGGCTTCTGGTTTTTCCCAGCTATTGCTAATATTTTGGAAAGGACCTGTTTTTGAATGTCCTTGTTGTTCAGGGCTAGTACTTTTTTGTGATAGTCTAATCCGATTTCTCCGATAGCTATGGCTTTAGAGGCGTGTAATTCGATGAATTCGAGGTCATATTCGATATTTGTAACATTTATGTTCCATGGATGTAGACCTAATGCCGGGAATACAAACCCGCGGTGCGCTTCAGCGATATCCAGGACTTGTTTATTGGAAGCGGTATCGGAACCAACTGCTATTATTGCTATCAAACCGGCTGTTTTTGCCACTTCCAGCACTGGCTCCAGTTCCTCGTATTCTTCGAGATGGGCATGGGTGTCTATTATCCTCTGCATGTTGTCAACAATTATAACATTTACCACCGGTAACGTTCCCATCTTAATACATCTCTAACAATTTTCGGATAACATATAATAATCCGGAGTATACTTATTATTGTTAATTAGCAGTTAAAGAAAGCTAGATGATTGTTGTAACTGGAGCTACCGGCCATCTGGGGAACGTCCTGACCAGAGAGTTGGTTTCATATCATGAAAAAATACGCGCTTTAGTATTACCTGGTGATTCTGCTATCCCTCTATCCGGTTTGGATGTCGAACTGGTTACTGGCGATATAACTGATCTTTCCAGCCTGGAGAAAGCATTTCATGGTGCCGACCTCGTATATCATCTGGGTGGGTTAGTGACTATCATGCCGGGTAAAAATGATCTTCTCGAGCGTGTAAATGTGGGAGGAATTCATAATGTGATTTCGGCTTGCCGTACTCAGAATGTGCAAAGGTTAGTATATACCAGTTCCATTCATGCCATTACTGAGCCACCGCTTGGTACAGTTATCGATGAATCAGCTCCTTTCGATCCGGCACGGGTTTTAGGCGATTATGCCCGGAGTAAAGCAAAAGCCACTTTACTATTATTGGATGAGGTTCACAAGGGATTGGATGCAGTTATTATTTGTCCTACCGGGATTATCGGTCCCTATGACTGGGATATTTCTAATATCGGTCAACTCATTATTGATTTCGCTAGTGGACACCTCAAATCATATGTATCGGGTGCCTATGATTTCGTTGATGTTCGTGACGTAGCTAAAGGATTGATACAAGCAGCGAAAAAAGGACAGTCAGGTAGACATTACATATTTTCCGGAGAACAAGTCCAGGTTCCGGAGTTAATGCAAGAATTAGCAAAGAATCTCGGTTGCCCTGCCCCGACATATTGCATACCCTCGAAGATCGCTCGGACTGCCGGCGCTCTGGCGAGCATTTATTACCGGTTATTGCGGAGAAAGGCGGTGTTTACTGCCTATTCCATCGATGTATTGACTAGTAACTCACAGGTTGATTCTACCCGGGCTCAGAAAGAATTAGGATTTACCAGCCGGCCATGGCAAGACTCGATAAAGGACCATGTGGATTGGTTCGGTCTTCAGCAGATGTTGCCGATGAAACGTTAATCGTTTTATAGAGTATTGATGCGCTGGATAGCGGGGTTTATAATAACATTATTGTCATTCCAGGAGTATAGGTTGCGTCCGATTCTTATTACCTCATCAAGTTCAGGTAGTGGGAAAACCAGTACCGCCATAACCCTCGCCTCATATTTGCAGCATAAGGGGAAAAAGGTAGCATTCATTAAACCGGTTCTTAGCGGATTGTCTACCGATACAGCCGCGGTCTCTGATGTTATGGTACTGAAACAATACCTCAACTTGAATGAATCCTCAGATATTTTGTCTCCATCTTTCCCTGATATCGGTATGTTAAAGTCTGGTTTGAAAAAACTGATCGATCATACTTTTTCCGGAAAAGATGTTGTGATAATAGAAAGCCCTTCACCGTATTTTACGGTAAATTGTGAAGTCGCTGATTTCACAGGAGCTGGTATATTAAGTGTCGTGGTTTTCCAGTATGATGCAGCCGGTTTTCTAGCGGATTATAACAAGCAGCGAACTCATCGTGCCGGCGTCGTTATTAATAAAGTCCCGGGAACTCGTACTGAACCGGTAAATGAAGTGGTCCTGGCATCAGGTGAAAAAGTTATAGGGATTGTACCGGAAGACCGGCGGTTAGCCGGATTTCCAGTGATAGATCTTGCTGATGCCTTGAATGGTAAAATCATCAGTGGTCACCCTCAGCCTGAAGAATTTATCGAAAGTTTTATGTTAGGTGCACTAAACCCTGACCACGGATCAGAATATTATGCCCGGAAGGCTGATAAAGCAGTTATCTTGAGAAGCGAAAGAGTGGATATGCAGTTAGCAGCCCTGGAAACTTCTACTAAATGCCTGGTATTGGCTGGGTCAAAAGCACCGGTTCCCGTAGTTTTATACCGCGCTGAAACCAGGAAGATACCGGTCGTTACGGTAAACCGGAGTATTTCTGAAATATTGATTGGGCTCGAAAATATTTGGAGTCAAACTGGTTTTTCCTTACATAAAGTTACCAGGACGCTGGAACATTTCGGTCAATATCTGGACATGGAAGAACTCTATCGGCGGTTAACCTAGTATTTAGTGTTTCTGATATATAGGAAATTAAAAGGCCTTCTTGACTTTGTTTATCAAGAAGGCCTTTCTCTACTCATTTTGGAGGTACGCTACACCAGGTTTAACATTATCGAGCAGTAAATGAACAACTAACAACCAGCAATCATTTGAGAACAAACAACCTCTCCGCATCCTTGATATATCTGCGTTCGATTGATCTATCCTTTATTTCAGCCAGAGGTTAGTCTATTTCTTTACTTTAAACCACTCGTTAGCGAAAGCTACGGCTGCCATGGCATCTCGTCCGTAGGCATCGGCGCCGGTATATTTCTTGATTTCTTCATCAATCTGGCCGCCGCCAATCATGATCTTTACCTTGTTGCGTAAACCTGCTTTCTTAATGGCTTCAACGGTATCTTTCATGGCATCGAATGCCAGGGTCAGGAAGCCGCTAAGAGCAACTACCGGAGCATTGGTTTCTTTAATGGCATCGACAAATTTCTGGATCGGGACATCAACGCCAAGGTCGGTAACTTCATAACCGTTGACATCGAGCATAAAGACTACGATGTCTTTACCAATATCATGGATATCACCCGCCACGGTTCCTACGATGACCTTGCCAAGCTTGGCTGTCTTTACTTCTTTCTTCAGCTTGGGCAGGATCAACTCCTTTACGCCTTTTAAAATCTCACCCGAATAGATGAGTTCAGGCAAAAAATAGACACCATCAGCAAATCTTTTACCGACAGTTTCCATTCCTTTGGTGGCTTCAGCGAGGATAGCATTGGGGTCTTTGCCCTGGTCCAACCAGGTCTTGGTTAACTTTAAGGCCTCCTTTTCTTCCAGCTCGGCCATTGCCTTGGTTAGCTCACCACTCATTTGTGTTTTAATACCTCCCGTACTTATTGACCTGGTCTTTATTGCCAGGAAAATACAAACGACCTGATTATAAACGGTCTAAGTTACTATTGTAAAGTATTGATTTCAAAATCAGAAAAAATATTTCCCGAAATGTTTGCGGCATTTTCCTGTTTTTCCCCCTTGCTAGTACTTGTATGACGAATTAGTACTATTTTATTCGAAAAGTACTTAATACCCAAGACCATTGTCTGCCATTATAGCCTATACGGGTTATTGTTTGGCGATTTAGGCTGAATTATCATCAAGTTAAGGTAATTAAAGAGCGGTAGGTAATAGATATGGTAGATGATCGGCAAATCCGGCCGATGTTAACAGTGCGGGAAGTCGCAGACCTTCTTCATATTCATACCAACACTGTCAGGCGTTGGAGTGATCAGGGAGTACTGCGGGCTTACCGGATCGCACATCGTGGTGATCGGCGATTCCGGCGTGAGGATGTTGCCCATTTCCTGGCTGAGTTGAATTTCGAAGGTGAAGAACGTCAGGAAACGCCTACTTCCACCAGTAAACAGGTATAACCGTATACTGAAGGTTTCCTGCTGATAAGCCAGAGCAATGATCTAGGACTGAAAGATCACCTTAAGAGTCCTGACAGATACTGTTGTCGTAAAAATATACCGGGGAATGATGTGAGAAGAACTCATTTTCCCGGTATATTATTTCCCGAGTATGGGAATACCACATTGAAAGGCCGCATCTAGTGTACCACCAGTATGCTGCGGGCATAGAGTTGGCCATCCTTCCTGTATAGACCTTCAAGTTTCAGATGATGCCCTAAAATACGTCTTAATTCTATTAATCTGAGTGAACGGCCGTTCTCACCGATGATTATTGCCTCACTGATGTTGACTGTTATCTGATTCCCCGCAGACGAAAAAGTGATTTCTGTCCCTGAAATATTGATTGACAGCAAAGTACCGCTTTGGCTTATCCCTGAAAAAAGGTAATCCGGTTTGCCTGCCTGAGCTATGACGGCAAGTTCTCCATCGGCGGCTCTTCCCCGAAGTTGAACGCGGTCTCCCGGTTCAAGCTGGGTACTATAATCATCATCTATCATGACCGGTACCCCGCTGATGTTCGCTGTTCCGTCAGTATTCTTTCCCCCGAAATGGCCTGTCATCCAGGTGGTTTCTGAAAAATCTATACAAGTATCGACACGGCTAATAAAAATCTCTTCTCCTTTAACCGTACCTTCGATTACTACCCGTTTTCCGGGAAGAGGAGGAGCTGCGGGTGAATAGACATTATTCAGTTTAATTCCGCCCACATCCCAGGTTCTATTCTGTATGCTGATGATAGTACCATCCAGCATAAACTGCCGGTCCTCTACCTTATCGTTTGTAACTGAAGGTAAGCGTGATAAGTATTGGCGGTTGTTATAGGCAACTTCAGCAATCATATTACCGCGGTATGTCATGGATAATGCCCGTGCTAGTCTCGGCTTATTTTGTGCCGTAGAATCAGCGATCATTGCTTCCAGTGCTATTTGTTGTTCCAGCGTACTGGAGGTTAGTTGTCCCAGGATTTCATCTACTACCTGACTGTTATTGACTTTGTTTAATTCAATGATCGCTTTGTCCAATTGTAGCCCTATTGTGTCTATTGTATAGGGACTTACTTCCCGGTTGGCCTTCACCTGCCGCATCGTTTCCTCGATGCGCTGCTGTACTAACTTAAGGTACACTCGGGCTTTCGCTCCTGCTCCTGGCGTGATTGCCAATTGTATATGCTCCATGCCGGTCTTAACTGGGTAAAGGGCATCCCCTGGAAGACTGCTTTGTGCTGCGTAAGCAGTGGTACCACCGGCTAATAAGACGATAAAAAGGGAAATAATCACTGCTGCCAGAGCTTTTGATGGTCTCATTCTGGGAAAATACCAATTAAGCCTGGTGGTTTTGGTAGAACCTGGGGCTATTTCTTCAGCAATGTGCCGCCTGGCTTGTTCTCTAAACTCACGCGATGGGACTGCATCATCCGGGATTATGTTGGCGGCGATGTTTATCAGGGATTCTAGTTCTCTAGCCAGGTTCGGGTACCTGGCAGAACATTCTTCGACCGTGCTTTTTCCACTTAAAATCCTTTCTAACAAATAAGCCAGTAATTCCTGTCTCTTCATATCGATTCTACTTTAAGATATTTCTCAGGTCTTTGAGTGCCCGGTATTGTATTACCCTTATTGCTCCTTCACTTTTGTGCAATGCTTGTGCGATCTCCGTGTAACTGAAACCATCAATAAAATGCATCAGTATGACTTTTTGTTTATCTCCCCTAAGTTTGAACAAAGCGGCTTTTACCTTGCGGTTATCGGAAATTTTTTCCGCTAGTTCTTCAGGATTGGCAATCGATTCACTGTTTTCTTCTCTGTATTCCTCTTCTGAAATAATTACCTTGCGTTGTTTACGGTGTTTATCGGTAGCTAGATTTCCGGCAATTGTAATAAGCCAGTAAATGAAAGGAACCCCGGTACTCTTATATTTATCGATCGATTTCCAGGCTCTAAGAAATGTTTCCTGAGTAATATCCTCGGCATCAGCTTTATTGCCAACCCGGTAATAAACATGCCGGTATACCCGTTCGATATTGCGCTCATATAACTCAGAAAAAGCTGCCCAACTATGTTTGACAGCTTCCTGAACCAGGCGGTCTTCTGACTCTCCCATCGGTACCGGCATATCCATGAATAGATAAGTTTGTTTCTATCCAGTATGTCCCACATAGACCTTTAATACAATAGCTTATTCTGTTTTCAATTTAGATACGATATTGAAAATGTTTGGCTATTCACTTCATATAAGGGTTTACATCGGCTTAATAAATTGTTGCCTTTTTTATCGTCTATGAGTCTTTCTGTTTGATCAACCTGTACCGGAACATCTCTTCTATCTTTCCGGTACAGTCCTATGTTCTGGCCCTCGCAAATTTTGACGACAGGAGCCTATTTTTTTAAGGAGTTGTGGGTTCTTTGACTGCCAGATTCACCATGATAGCAGTCATGGTTTCTGAATTATAAACCACGATTCCGTATCTGCTGGTTGGTACAACTGGGGAGCCCATGATGATATATCTTGTATTTTCACCCCACTTTATACCGTCGATTGTAGTACCATTTGCAGTTAATATCGAGATCGTCTCCGTACCTAAAGTGACGATACCTTTTACCTGGCGGACAGCCGGGGCTTCGACGATCAGTATTCGGGAAGCTGCCTGACTGCTGTTTACCCGGGCGATTATCCGGTCACCGATGGTAAGATCGGTAAAGGCTGCTTTTTTGGAGGACGGTTCCCATCGGCCGAATTGATTACCCCAGTAACCGGGAATGATTTCGTCATTGTTGCCCCTTCCTGATCTGCGTTGGATCCATTGTTTTAAATTGGATATCCGGTTTGTTACCGTTCGTTTTAGCGGACCTGTTTGTCCTATGTAATATGTGGTGGTGGCATTTACGGTAACAATTATTGTCTTAGCGTCCCCCTGTGAAACTTCGATGGAGGCAGGATTTCCGTTCCCGGTAATGTTGATCACTTCACCCTGGACAGTGCGCAGGATATTATTGCAGTTCGCTGGTGTTTTCCCTTTCCCTGGTGAAGCTGCAGCCGTTAACACAGGGACAGCTACTAATACGGCAACCAGGGCAATTAATGGTATACCAAACTTATATAGTTTTCTTATCAATGTGTTCCTCCTTGTTGGAAATATCAGTTACAGCGGTCTTTATATATATAACTCATACGATTACAGAAATGTTACAAAATAGTTTCTGACTTCAAAATTCCTTGAATAAGAAGTCAAGCGAATGTTACAATGATTAACGGTGTTAATTAAGTAATCTGAAATCGTGCCTATTTTTTTCTTGTGATTTTGATACGATAGTATTGCGTGCAAATTGGAGGTGCATGGCTTGTATAAGATTCTGCTAAGGCAAGATCTGGTGCCCAATGTACATCTTTTTAAGATCGAAGCACCGGCTGTTGCCAGAAAAGCCCAGGCCGGCCAATTCATCGTCATCAGGATTGATGATAAAGGGGAACGGATCCCCTTGACGATTGCCGACTGGAATACCCAGGAAGGTAGTGTTACCGTAGTTTTTATGGAAGTTGGCGCCACTACTCGCGAACTAGCCCGACTAAACACCGGGAATTCGGTCGCGGATTTTGTTGGTCCCCTGGGGCTTGCAACCCATGTTGAAAAATTCGGTACCGTAGTCTGTGTCGCTGGTGGCGTTGGTGTTGCTGTCATTACTCCTATCGCCCGGGCAATGAAACAACAAGGCAATAAAGTCATTTCGATAATGGGTGCCCGCAGTAAAAACCTTATTTTTTGGGAAAATGAATTACGGGCAGCCAGTGATCAATTAATTGTGACTACTGATGATGGAACTTATGGTAGAAAAGCCCTGGTTACTGAACCCTTGAAAGAGATCCTACAGGGGGAGGAAAAAGTCAACCGTGTAGTTGCTATTGGTCCTACAAATATGATGAAGTTCTCGGCTTTAACGACCCAACCTTTTGGCGTTAAAACCATCGTTAGCTTGAATCCGATTATGGTTGATGGAACGGGAATGTGCGGTTGCTGCCGTGTTTCTATTGCCGGTCAAACGAAGTTCGCCTGCGTCGATGGCCCGGATTTCGATGGCCATCAGGTTGATTGGGACCTGCTCCTTAACCGTCAGCGCGTATATCTTGAAGAAGAAAAGCGGTCCGCAGAGCATTGCCAGAATCAGCATGCTCATACCTAATCATGCAGGAGTTGAATAAGAATGGCAAAAATCGATCTAAATCGTCAGGAAATGCCTCGCCAGGAACCGAAAGTCCGGGCTAAAAATTTTAACGAAGTAGCTTTAGGTTATTCTAAAGAGCAAGCAGTCAATGAAGCTAATCGTTGTATCCAGTGTCCGAAGCGGCCTTGTGTTGAGGGCTGTCCGGTTAATGTTGACATCCCTGAATTCATCAAAGCCCTTCGTGAAGATAATATGCCGGAAGCAGTACGGGCTCTCAAGAGAAAGAATGCCTTACCCGGGGTATGCGGTAGGGTTTGTCCTCAAGAGAGTCAATGTGAAGCAGTTTGTACTTTAGGAAAAAGAGGTGCCCCGATTGCCATCGGCAGGTTGGAAAGGTATGTCGCTGATTGGGAAAGGGCAAATCCCCAGAGTCGTGATTTTCCTGTTATTCAACCTTCGTCAGGTAAGAAGGTCGCCGTCGTCGGTTCCGGACCGGCCAGCTTGACTGCCGCGGCTGATCTGGCAAAAATGGGCCATCAAGTAACTATCTTTGAAGCCTTGCATGTTGCTGGCGGTGTTCTTGTTTACGGTATTCCTCAATTCCGTCTCCCTAAAGAAATAGTTCAAAATGAAGTTGACTATGTTTCTTCATTAGGTGTTGATGTTAAGCTTGACTCGGTAATCGGTAAGATTGAGACGGTGGATGAATTACTAAAGAATGGCTTCGACGCTGTCTTTTTAGGTACGGGAGCTGGATTACCGATGTTCTTAAATGTACCGGGAGAGAACTATGGTGGTATTTACTCTGCCAATGAATTTCTTACCCGGACAAATTTGATGAAGGCTTATTTGTTCCCGACATATATGACACCGATCCGGGTTGGTAAGAGGGTGGCCGTAATCGGTGCTGGTAATGTGGCCATGGACTCTGCCCGCTGTGCCCTTCGTTTGGGGGCGGAAAAAGTTTATATCGTCTACCGCCGCTCCAAAGCTGAGATGCCAGCCCGCCATGAGGAAGTAGAGAACGCTGAAGAAGAAGGCATCATTTTTAAATTCCTTACTAATCCCATCCGTTTCCATGCTAATGAACGGGGTGAAGTAATATCTATGGACTGCAACGAGATGGAACTGGGTGAACCGGATGCCAGCGGCCGCCGCCGGCCTGTTATAAAACCAAGTAGTGAATTTACGATGGAAGTTGACACAGTTGTGGTTGCTTTAGGTACTACCCCGAATCCGTTGATCGCTTCTACCACTGAAGGACTGAAGACAACCAGTCACGGGACCGTAGTCGCTGATGAAGCTACCGGGAAAACAGTGAAACCGGGTGTCTGGGCAGGTGGTGATATTGTAACTGGAGCAGCAACGGTTATTAGTGCTATGGGGGCAGGCAAACGGGCGGCTGCTTCAATTGATGCTTATTTAAGAACAAAATAACCGGATTACTATCAGATAAAAAAGGCCAGGAGATATCCTGGCCTTTTTTGTTGATTATTTTTTCCAGACTTTTATTGTTTCATATTGAACCCGATATTTGATCTCGAACATATCATTTTTCCACGTTTGGCTCATCTCTTCCTTGGCTGCTTCAAGCTCAGGGCTATTCTCGAAAGCTTCGAATGAAGCCTGATCTTTAAATTCGTAAACAGCCAGGTATTTTGCTTGTCCGGCATCACCGCCGGTTACCTTATATCGGGTCACCGCAAGTAAGCCGGGATATTTTAGTAACATCGGGATGTGAACATCGTTATACCACTTGTTAAATTTCACTTCATTTGCTGCGATACACTCGCTGGCTACGATGTTGATAATCTTGTTATTTCCCATCAAGGCCTCCATTCTGTTTTTACATAGGACATCTACTTTAGCATGTTCAACCGATTCCTAAAAGGGTAATACTCCGGCGGTCTTTTAACTTCAATGAAAATAGTACATAACGACAAAACATCTAAATGTCGCTTTTCTTGTCTTTGATTATACAAAAGTACCCCTGTAAACCTTACATTTGTGTGATTTTTGAGAGCTTTAGATTGTGTTATGGTATACCAAGGACTACAAGAGGTGTTAAGCAAATGCCGATAACAACGAATGATCGAAAGTATTACCGGACTTGTGAAGTATATCGAATGGTTGGCATAAGCCGGAATACGCTCTTTAACTGGTTACATAGAGGCGTCCTTGGTGAGAAAGAACTTCGTGATAGAAGGGGCTGGCGGTTATTCACAGAAGACGATATTGCTGTACTGCAAAATGAGGCAAGCCGAACTATAACCGTAGACCGGAGAAAAGTACTAGATGACTGAATTGATCGGCTCAAGGACTGAAATCGTCGAGAAACTTGATTCCATGCTCGACCAGATATCGAAACTAAAAGAGTATTTTTTACATGGCAACGGACAGGGTTCTCCCTCACAAAATCTGCTGATTCAATCTCCAGTGGCTCTTTATGTAGTTAAGGATGAGGTCTGCAAGTACGTAAATTCACAGATGCGGCAGATAACCGGCTATTCTGAATACGATATGCTGGGCACTAATCCTCTCAGCTTTGTCCTTCCTGAAGATCGGCCGAGAGTCGGCTCTCAGATGAGGCGATTGCTATCCACCGGTGAATCATATGTATCGGAATACCGTATTATGACTAATAGTGCCAGGATAAAGTGGGTAATCGATAATGCCTGCTTGGCTGATTATCAGGGTGGGCCGGCAATTATCGGCAACCTGATCGATATTACTGCCAGGAAGGAGCAGGATGAATTAAGAATCCGGGAAGAAGAAAAATATCGGGACCTATGTGAAAGTACTCCAAATTTGATCCAGTGTGTCGATTTCAGCGGGCAGCTTATTTACGTGAATCGTACCTGGCGTGAAACCCTGGGTTTTAAAAATCAGAACATTACTTCACTATCACTCTTCGACTTCATTCCTACAGACTGCCGCGAACAATGGGTTGAGTTTTTGCAAAAAGTATCCACCGGCGAAACCCTCCGTGATATAGAGACGGTTGTTCTCAATCATGAAGGATATCGTATTCCACTCGAAGGTACCATATGCTGTAAGTTGAGTGGTGGCAAACCCGTTTACGCTCAAGGGATATTCCGTGACCTGACCAAACAACGTGAAGAACAAGCCAAAGCAGCTGCCATTCTCAGTGAAGCGCAGGAGATCAACAAAAAACTGCATCAGTCAAATAACGAACTCGAGGAATTCGCTTATATTGCTTCACATGATTTGCAGGAACCACTACGCAAGATAAGCTCATTCGGAGAAATCCTCCGCATGGCCTTATCTGAAAAACTGGATGACGACCAGCGGGAAAATCTGGGATATATGATCGATGGTGCCAAACGTATGCAGTCGATCCTTGATGATTTACTTTCCTATTCCCGGATTACTACCGCAGCCAAACCACATCGGTATGTAGATGTTAATGTTGTCTTAGATAATCTAAAGAAATTCGAATTAGCTGAATTATTGGCGGAAACAGGTGGACAACTTGTTATCCCCAAAATACTGCCTACGATTTATGCCGACCAGACACAGATTCACCAACTATTCCAAAACCTGATCGGTAATGCTCTGAAATTCCACCGGAAGGGCATTGTTCCTAGTGTTATGGTTAGCAGCACTATCTCAACCAATAGTATGGTAAAGTTTTCTGTGGAAGATAATGGGATCGGTATCGATCCCCAGTACCATGAACAGATTTTTCTGATGTTCAAGAGACTCCATTCTACTGCTGCCTATAAAGGTACGGGAATCGGGCTTTCCATCTGTAAAAAAATTGTCCAACGGCACGGCGGTGAGATTGGTGTTAAGTCTGAATTAGGTAAAGGCACGGCTTTTTGGTTTACTTTGCCTGTCTTTGGTAAAACAGGTACGGAAAAAACGGAAAAATAGACAACGCAGGTAATTGTGATGGCTACTATTTTATTGATTGATGATGATGCTGCAGATCAGAAACTGATTCGGGCATCGATTGGTGCGGTTAATCCGGAAATTAAGATACAGACTGCAAATAATGCGGAAGATGCACTGGATCTATTACGGACGGTTATTATTGAACAGCGTCAAGCTGAACTCCCCAATCTGATTCTTTTAGATTTGAATATGCCAGGAATGGGTGGCCGGGAATTTCTCAGGCGCGTAAAAACTCACGAATCTCTAAGAAGGGTACCTATTGTAGTATTGACCAGTTCCAAAAACGAAAAGGATATTTCTGAAAGTTATCTCTTGCAGGCAGCTGGATACCTACATAAGCCTCCGAGCTTATTGGACTTGAATATTCTGATGCAGGGATTGGAAAAATATTGGTTTGGTATGTGTAAACTACCCACTTGGGAGCACTATGGAGATAGATGATTATGCTCAATATTTAAAGGTTCTGGTCTGTGATGATGATCCCGCTGACCGTAAACTAGTGAAATATTGCCTTAAAGAAGTGGTCGGTGATAATTTCCAGTTACTTGAAGCTGGAGAGACCATGGAAATCGAGACTGCTTTAAGCTAACATTTCCCTGATATCGTTTTCATGGATCTTCAAATGCCTGGAAAGTCCGGTATCCAGTGGCTGCAGGAAATCGTTGCCCGTAAATTGGCTCCGGTTATCATGTTGACCGGCTAGGGAAATGAGGATGTAGCAGTTGCTTCGATGCGAATGGGAGCGGGTGGATATATCTCAAAGAATAACCTCAAACCCGAAAGCCTGTCTGAAGCGATTTCCGGGGTAAACAAAGTCTGGAAAAACGAGACTGCCGTGGACGCGAACTTATCAGCATCGGTTCTCGATGCCGTCCCCAGTAAAAAACTAAGTGCCATCGGCATGGAGACGGTCGAAGCTTTAGCCATGATGACTGAGATGAGAGATCCCTATACTGCCGGCCATCAGCGGCGTGTCAGTGAATTGGCTAAAGTTTTGGCTGAAGAAATGAAATTATCGGCAGATCAGATTATCGCCGTCAGGTTGGCTGGAATCATTCATGATATCGGTAAAGTACGAGTTCCGGCCGAGATTCTTACTAATCCACGGCGGTTGACAGAATCAGAATTCAATATCATAAAAACACACCCCAAGGCTGGATTTGATATTGTTCGTAATATTGAATTACCGTGGCCGATAAGCCGCATTATCCGGGAGCATCATGAACGTAATGACGGATCACGGTATCCAGCAGCTCTACACAAAGAAGAAATAGCGCTTGAATCAAGGATCTTGGCCGTAGCTGATGTTGTCGAAGCGATGGCCTCCCACCGGCCTTATCGGCCTGCACTCGGTTTGGAACAAGCTTTATCTGAAATTACCAGTAAACGTGATGTATATGATCCGTTAGTCGTCGAAGCCTGTTTGTCGCTTTTCCGGGAAAAACAATACCAGCTATAACTATCTTTTTAATAGCGGACTAATACGTATCTTTATAGTACGTAACTATATATAGTGTCCTTAAGTTGAGAGGTCTGGACCCGTATAAAAAAACCAGAGTTTAACAATTCTATTAGACTCTGGTTTTTTTATGCCAGTAGATACAACTCAGGCTGGATACGCAAACCCCGGCTTAGTCATCTTTGATGTATACCACGGTATCCCATGGTCTGAAACCGAGCCTGGTATAGAATTTACCTAACCGGTCGTCATCTACCCTCACCAGGCAGTTGATGGCCGCATTATTATCTTTACATTCTTTACTGAAGGCTTCCACGAGTAAACGGCCGACGCCTTTATTTTGGTATTCAGGTTGTATCCCTATCATCTCGATCCACCCCACTTTCTTGTGGCGCGAAGTGGGAATGACCTGGGCGTCAGCTTGCCTCAGTATGGAGTGAGTACCTTCCATTTCTTTCATATAGCCGACGAGAAAACCAACGATCTCATTATCGACTTCGGCTACATAAGTCAATTCTGGTTTAAATACTTCCCAATATGCCTCAAATGAAAAGGGCCAGGTTGTGACTCGGGCTCTACCTGCGAGTAGATTATCTATCTCGTTTATTCTTGGTAGGTCATCTGCAACCATTTTACGAACTTTAATGTTTAGATTAACTTCCATTTGTCCCTCCTACGCAATGTACCATATTTGCGATTTTACGGTATCTTAACCTAATAAGCAATCACTTATTAAATTGTATTAACATGGAAAACCGATTGCATATGTGCTTACGGGATGTCCTGGTCTTTGTCATGGTCGTTATCCGGATTTCCTTCCTGCCATTTCTGGTGGGATAAACTAAAAACAATACCGGCCCATCCTTCGTTAATCGAACTTACTTTCGTTATCCTCAACGAAATGGGATCGATTTGATATAAAGCTTCCGGATTAGCACTGATATAACCAGGCCATAATTTGTCCGAAACAAAGGAAGTGATTGACGGATTATCTATCAGGTATAAACGGGTAGCGGTCACAATATTAACTGCCTCTGTATTGGCTGCCGCCAGAGTAGTCGCGTCTACTATTGGTTTTACATTGGGCACGATTACTGCTGATGGATTTTCGGACTCATTAGGAATTCCTGCTTGGGCGGCTATACGGTCAGATGCTGGATTTACACTTGTCTCTGTTGGCATTACAGCACAACTAAGTATTAGAGGTGTAAAAACACAAAGCAGTGTTAGCAGTTTGGTAATCTGATGGAATATAACCAAGCCTTTTCCCCATCTCTATCGAGTTCATCTTGCGTCTATATGGGTAAAAACCCATCATATTTTGATAGAGATGATATTGCTTTATTCGTCGAACCGGTTCTTATCTACCGTTTAATTTTAATGGCTGTTTCCACCTGGCTTACCTTTATTGTTTTTTAACAACTCTTCTGCCAGCCGGATTGCCTCGTTTGCAGATATGTTTAGTGGTTCGTCATAAGGTAATTCTTCGTAGTTCTTCTCAAGCTCTTCGATATATGTATTGAACTGCGGGTTCTGTTGGCGGACAAAGTCCAGTTTACTGTCAAGTTCCTGTATCGTATTATCGATTTCTTCAAAATTTACTCCGAGCTGCATCAGATGGTTATATCTAACCAGAATTGCCTTGGTTGATTTCGGACAATACTGCATACCGATATTGAATTCCGGGTAATACGGTACTCTCACCGTCAGGTTAACCCCATCTAAACCTTGCTGCATACATGTGTAAAGCATCATTAAGTTAAAACTGGCAGAGCCTTCCCGGGTAGAGAAGATAATGTTATATTGTTCCATCTCTTCTTTTATTTTAGGCGCGGTACAGGTACAGGTTATCCTCGGCCAGCGGGTATACGGTGTCCGGTCCATAATTCCCCCCATGGTATGAAGCCGGACGGCTCCCATATCTTTAGCCAGCTGTACAACTGTATTAGTATATTCTTCCCAATGTAGATTAGGCTCGGTGCCCAGGAGAAATATCAGATCGTGGTCAGAGTTCGGATTAGGCGCATAAAAGAACTCATTTTTAGGAAAATGGGTTTCTACGATTAGTCCATCTTCCATCTTAAATGGGAGACGCATTCCTTCCGAACCTGATACCTGGTAAATATGATAATAGGACGTATCCATTTCGGCGAATTTGGTTGCCTGGAATTGCTTGATGAGATACTGGATACCACCTGTCGATACATCTCCGCCATTTAGCCAGCCGTCGATGCCGCAGATTACATAGGGCGCTCGTAACTTGGGTTTATTGTTGATCACTAACGTCCCGGAGTTTTCCAAAATTTTACCTCCAGTTCATCGAAGATGTATCATTCTAATTATAGCAGTTATCACTCTCCCATAAAACATTCACCCCCTGATTCTGAAAATTGCGAATTACTCCTTGGGGGCTGGGATATTATGTATTTGGATGCAGTCATTCGATTTGTTGTTTGCCTGGCAGCTTGTTTCGCTGCGAGTATAATCGGCAGTGTATTTACAGTTAAATCAATACCGGATTGGTATGTTTCCCTGAAAAAGCCGCCGTATACCCCCCCAAATCGCGTATTTGGTCCCATCTGGATCACTTTATATGTTTTAATGGCAGTATCGGTGTTTCTTACCTGGGAACAAGGTTTAGGAAATATAGGAGTAATACTTGCATTTAGCCTCTTTTGGATTCAACTTATTTTCAATGTTTTATGGTCCATAGTCTTCTTTGGTATGAAACGTCAGGGATCGGCGGTGATTGTTGTGATAATTTTATGGCTTCTGATCCTGGCTGCAATAGTAACTTCTTTTCGGATTTCCGCTTGGGCAGGGACGTTATTGATCCCCTACTTGATATGGGTGACTGTGGCTACTTACCTGAATACCGGGATTTGGCGGCTAAACCGGAAAATACCTATAAATTGATTAGTGTCATCATCACGCGAGATAAATAGTTTCTGCCACAGGATGGGGTATTAGCGGTATAGATGGCAAGCTACAAGATGGTTGTTGCCGATATCCTTTAATTCCGGGATAGTCGATGAACAAAGGTCAAAGGCTTTCGGGCATCGTGGATGAAAAACACATCCTGATGGGGGGTTGATTGGGCTTGGGATCTCTCCCTTGATCACAATGACGGATCTTCTTACTTCTACATCAGGATCCGGAATTGGTACTGCTGATAATAAAGCCTGTGTATAAGGATGCAGCGGCTTGATATACAATTCTTCCTGGGTGGATAACTCCATAAATTTACCTAAATACATAACTGCTACCCGGTCGCTGATATGTCTCACTACCGAAAGGTCATGTGATATAAAGATATACGCAATACCAAACTGCTCTTGAAGATCATCCAGCAGGTTAATGATTTGCGCCTGTATCGAAACATCTAGTGCAGAAATCGGCTCATCACAAACTATGAATTCCGGCTGTAGTGCCAGTGCCCGGGCGATACCCAACCGTTGTCTTTGTCCGCCGCTGAATTCGTGCGGATACCTGTCGGCCATGTATGGTGCCAGTCCGACTATATCGAGAAGTTCACTGATACGTTGGTGATAGGCATTTCCCGTCATCATGTTATGAATTCGTAGCGACTCACCAATAATATCAGCCGCAGTAAAACGTGGATTCAATGAATCATAGGGGTCCTGGAAAATCATCTGAAATCGTTTGCGGTAAGGTTTTAGTTCTTTGTTGTTTAACTTGATCAGGTCTGTTCCTTCAAAAAGTATCTCACCGGAAGTGGGTCGGAAGAGCTGTAAAATACACCTGCCGAGTGTACTTTTGCCACATCCGCTTTCTCCCACTAATCCCAGTGTTTCTCCATGGTGTACTTCGAATGAAACCCCGTCGACGGCTTTAACATCACCGGTGTGTTTCCTGCGGATCAATCCGGAAGTCAAAGGGAAATACTTTGTTAACTTTTTTACCGAGAGGACGGTTGCATCTGCCATGGTGGTTCTGTCCCTTCCTGGATGACATTACATGCGGCATAGTGTTCATAGCCTATTTTAGTTAAGGCCGGCTTTACCGTGGTACAAATAGATTGGTGATAACGGCACCGCTCGTAGAAACTGCATCCTACGGGCGGCGCGATCAAGTCCGGAGGTTGACCATCAATCGGGTTTAGTCGCCTTTTTTTCGGTTCATCTAACCTCGGTACTGATGCCAGCAGTCCCGTTGTATATGGATGGTACGGATTGTGATATACATCATGGGCTGTTCCGTACTCTACTATTTTTCCGGCATACATCACGAAAACCCGCTGAGCATATCGTGCTACGATGCCCAGGTTATGGGTAATAAGAATAAGTGATGTACCAAATTCCCGGGTTATATTTTTAATTAGTTCGAGGAGTTGCGCCTGGATAGTGACATCAACTACTGTGGTTGGCTCATCGGCGATAATTAGTTGAGGTTTACAGGAAATAGCCATCGCAATCATCGCCCGCTGCCGCATGCCGCCGCTGAAGCGGTGGGGATATTCATTGATGCGTTGTTCTGCTTGAGGAATGCCTACCATTTTCAGAAGTTTGACTGCCTCTTGTTGTGCCTCACTGGGTATCATTCCCAGGTGATATTCCAGGGCTTCGGTGATTTGCCTTCCGATAGTCAGTACTGGATTTAATGAAGTCAAAGGTTCCTGGAAAATCATCGCAATCTTCCCTCCCCGTATTTGCCGCATCTGGTCTTTCGTCAGTTTCAACAAATCGGTCCCTTCAAACAATACTTGTCCGGAAATTATCTTCCCTGGTGGTTCTGCTATCAACCGGACGATAGATAGTGCACTTACGGTTTTACCACAGCCGCTTTCTCCTACCAGGGCTACTGTCTCACCCCGTATGACGTTATAGGATACGTCATCTACTGCTTTTACGATACCATCCTGAGTATGGAAATGAGTAGTGAGATTACGGACATCAAGAAGGTAATTATGATTAGTCATCTTCGGAGCCTCGGGTCTAGGGCATCTCGCAAACCGTCTCCTAAAAAGGTGAAGGCCAGCATCAGGAGTCCGATCGCTATTGCTGGTACCAGTATCAAGTGTGGTGTGGCAAAAAGTACATCATACCCGTCCCGTATCATCGTCCCCCAACTGGGTGTCGGTGGCTTCACACCGATGCCGATATAGCTTAATGCTGCTTCTGCAAAGATTGCCCGCGGTATGTTGAAGGTCACTGTAACAATTACCGGCCCCAGGGAATTTGGCAACAGGTGACGCCTGGTGATGTAATTTCCTGAACCGCCCATTGCCCGGGCAGCATTTATGAAGTCTCTTTCTTTGAGTGACAAAATCTGGCCTCGCACTAATCGCGATACCCCTACCCAACCCACTAACCCGATGGCTAAAAAAATCATAAAGATACTGCCGCCCAGGATGCTGCGAAGAAGAATTATGAGCAGTATATCGGGAAACGCATACATGATATCAACAAATCTCATGAGTAGATTGTCGATTTTCCCGCCGGCATATCCCGCTAAAGCTCCGATGGGCAGCCCGATAGCGAGCACAATGATCTGGGTAAATACGCCGACTGCCAGGGAAGTCCTAGCCCCATAAATCAGGCGGCTGAACGCATCTCGGCCTAGTTGGTCTGTCCCCAACCAGTGTTTTACGCTTGGCCCCTCTAAAATTTCATCATACATCTGTTGATCAAATGTATACGGTGTGATCAAGGGAGCAAAAACAGCCGCCAGGGTTATTAGTATGATGAATATCGCCCCTGCCAGGGCTAACCTATTCCTTTTCAGCCGTATGAAAGCATCACCCCATAATGTATGGTGTGGCCTGGCCGTACTGGCAGCAACAGTCAAATTTTTCTCCTTAATCGTACCTGATACGGGGGTCGATTGCAGCGTAAAGTATGTCAACCAGTAAGTTGATGATTGCGACAGTGAAAGCATAGAACAGTATGCTTCCCATAATTAATGGATAATCACGGGCAAATACTCCCTGTACAAATAACCTGCCTATACCGGGAATATTGAACAGGTTTTCGATTATGAAAGATCCGGATATCAAAAAAGCCAGTTCCGGCCCGGCAATTGTTATTACTGGTATTAATGCGTTTCTGAGTATATGCCTGGTCAGGACAATCCTTTCCAGTAATCCTTTTGCCCTTGCTGTACGAACATAGTCCTGGCGCGATACTTCCAGTGTGCTGGCTCTAGTAATGCGGGCTGTGTAAGCTGCCGGGAGTGCTGCTAATGCTACTGCAGGCATGATAATCTGTGCCGGCGAACCCCAACCTCCGGTTGGCAGCCAGTGTAAATATACCGAAAACATAATGACTAATAAGATACCGAACACAAATCCCGGGATGCTGGCAAATATGGTTGAAAATAACACGGAAGAATAATCAATAATCGAATTTTGCCTTAAAGCGGCAGCCATCCCCAGGGGGATTCCGATTATTAATGCCAGGACGAAGGCTATTACTCCCAGTGTTACTGTCTTCGGCAGGCCCTGCATAATGATATCTGTCACCGCTCGGTCCTGGTAGGAATAAGAAACACCAAGATCACCTTGAATTACTCCTAACAGGAAATTCCCGAACTGTATATAAACTGGTTTATCCAGGCCGTATTTCCGGTTAAGGGCTTCC
This sequence comes from uncultured Dehalococcoidales bacterium, assembly GCA_964606525.1. Taxonomy (GTDB): domain Bacteria; phylum Chloroflexota; class Dehalococcoidia; order Dehalococcoidales; family UBA2162; genus JBBITI01. The sequence goes on along the minus strand of CAZSHH010000014.1, from coordinate 17,121 downwards.
ACAACTTGCGGCGGTAGTGTTTTTTCTTTGTCCCACGGTCCACCTGGGACCAGGTGCATCAAAGTGAAGGTGATAAAAGAAACGGCGAAGAGTATTACGAACAACCACAAGATGCGCCGGATGATATATTTTGCCATGCCTTGTTTTCTCTTAAACCCTATAGTAACGGGGGTTACTAGTAACCCCCGTTACTATTAAACCTAGTAACTTGACTTATTGAGTTTTGAACATCTCGTTGAAGAACATATCGCCAGCAACCACCCCATCCATACCGGTGGTTTTTAAACTGCCCTTAATAGAAGGTTTGACCAGGACAAAGCGTTCTCTGTAGAAGAGGAAGACCATTGGCGAATCATCTACAACCATTTCATGTGCCTCAGCCCATAATGCGAGTCGTTTATTATTATCCAGTTCAATCATGGCTTTTTCTGCCAGTTCGTCAAATTTTGGGTTGCTGTATAAGGTATGATTAACTCCCCCGCCGGTACCATAAATTTCCGGCAGCCAGTTGTCCGGGTCAGGATAATCAGCTCCCCATCCGAACCATGCCCAGGTATGTTGTTCTGCGTTAACCATAGCACTAAAAGCCTTTGATTCCATCGGTTCCAGAGTGAGGTTAATTCCCAAGTTGTCTTTTAGTTGTCCTTGGATGAATTGAGCAATCAGTGCATTACTCGCTGTATCGGCATATTGGTATTTAATCTCCGGTAACTTGCTTATGTCTGCGTAACCAGCTTCTGCAAGTAATTCTT
>CAZSHH010000014.1:0-16359 GCA_964606525.1 uncultured Dehalococcoidales bacterium | reverse complement strand
TTTGGTTGGATTGAACGTGTATTGTTTCCCTAATTCGGCATCGTATCCCGGCATACCTGGTGGTATCCAGCTTGTCGCCGGTGCGCCAACCCCGTTCCGGACTTTATCCACAAAAGCAACACGGTCGATTGCTGTCGCTAATGCCTGTCTGACCAACTTATTGTCAAAAGGGGCAACGGTCACGTTGAATTGTGGGCCGAAGGTAACCAACTCGGCATATCTTACGATTTGAGGGCCTAATACTGAATCTGCTAAGGTGGCTTTTTCAGTCCCGGCAGGCACTGCAGATATGTCAAGTTCATTGTTCCGGTAAGCTGCGAGCGACGCGTTTGCATCGGTGATCATTTTCATCGTGATCTCTGTGAGTTTTGGTTTAGTGCCCCAATAATTTGGATTTGCTTTCATTGTAATATGGTCCTGGTGCACCCACTCCGTCATGATGAAAGGTCCGTTGCCGACATAATTTGGAGGTTCAGTCCATTTTTCACCGTATTGTGAGATGATGTCTTCACGTAAGGGATATACTGGCCATAATGCCATTAGTTGTAAAAATGTGGGGCGTGCTTGTTTCAACTTTATTTCAAGCGTGGTATCATCAACGGCCTTGACGCCAATGGCGTCTCGTAATTGATCTTTTGCCGCTGCATCTTTGTCACCGGCTGTATAATATTCTTCTCCGCCCACGATATCGAAGAAGAATGAGGTATATTCGGCAGCCAGGTCCGGACTAAAAAGCCGCTTAATACTGTATTCGAAATCCTTTGCAGTTACTTTCTTGCCGTCACTCCAGGTAACGTTGTTCTTCAGCTTAAAAGTATATGTTTTTCCATCGGCTGAAATACCTTTGTTGCCAACTGTAGGAATTTCTTTAGCGACTACGGCAGTTAAACTGAGGTCCTGTTTAAAACCCAGCAGGCCTTCGAATACCTGCATGATCACGGTTCTTTCCGTAGACCAGGATGCCCGGTTGGGATCGATATTATTTGGTTCTCCAGCAATATTTACCCGAAGGATTTGAGGTACCCCTGACGGTACTGTTTGGCCAGGAGTATCAGTGGTGTTACCACATGATGTGGCAAAGGTCAAGATAGCGGTTACTAGACACAGGAACAGGAAAACAAATTTGGGCTTTTTCCCCATACACTCCCTCCAGAGTCTAATCTAGATTAATCCAGTGGATTTTTTCTTAGTGATTTAGACGGAATCTCAAATCCGCTTTTTTACTGGATTTCATCTGATGTATTTCTGATTAATAGATTATAGATACTTAAATAACCAATGGTCAGGGGGATAAGGTCATACAGGATACATTTGTAACTTTTTTGTAATACAAAAAATGAGGTGACTGGTTGTTCATTCGTTGACTATAATATGATTTAAGGATAGAATGCACTGCCGGTATATATTTAATAGCTCCTACAAAGCGCAGTTTTAAGGAGGATATTAAGGATGCGCAGACCATTGGCTGATCGACTTATTGATATGTGTATTCGTCACGCTGATGAGATCGCCGAAAGCTGGTATAAAAACTTAATAAGTAATGCCCGGACGCAAAGCTATAAAACCATACCACGCGAAACCTGCCTGCGTCATGCAGTTTCTATATACAAAAATCTGGGAAAGATGTACTCAACTGAAAACCCATATCAGGCTGTCCGGGAGAGCCTGGATATCTCCGGGTTTGCCGAAGATCAGTTCGCACGGGGGATACCTTTGGAAGAGATTATCTATGCTATCATTCTAATGCGGAGAGAAGTCTGGTTCCAGTCGGAACAAAGAAGTTTATTCAACGCACCTGAGGATCTGTATGAATTAGTTGTCAGTATAAATAGAGTACTATTACTTTTTGATTACACGACTCATATCGTGGTGGAAAAGTATCATCAGATGTCGGAAAAAGTCGGTAAGACCAAATAAATTATAGGTTTAGTTTGTTTGACCTTTAGTTGTAATTGGTAGAAAACTGACATTACTGGGTTTTACCGGTTAGCGAAATAATACAACCTATCAAACAATAGATACCAATTACCGTGGAAAGATATACTAACACGGCCTTCTCTGTATTTTTTATAACACCGAATATCCCTGTTGCCGCTGCTGCTGCCGCGATGACCGCTCCGGCGATAGTCATGATGACTGCGAGTCCGGTATTATAGTCTGTTCCGCCTCCTAGTATCCGTGAAGAAAATATAAAAAACAAGATATAAAAAACTGCCAGGGCTATTGACCACCAACCCCAGGTTGTTTTAGGCAGTAGACTCATTCGCATATTAGCTTGAACTCATTGCTGTGGCTATAATCATCATCTAATAATATCATATTGAACTCCCCTTGACGTCTGATGTTTGAGTGAGTGAGTAAAATATCGTAATATCTGTGTGCAAATATAGTGTCTTATTGACATTTGAGGGGGTTGAATATGGGCAAATTACTTGAAGGGCGAGTGGCGGTAGTCACCGGGTCCGGTAACGGGATTGGCCGTGCTGAAGCCATCGGCCTGGCAAAACAAGGCGCCAAAGTTGTTGTTAACGATATCGGTACTTCCTATAATGGTATCGGGTCATCCCAAAAACCGGCTGATACCGTAGTCAAGGAAATAAAGAGTTTCGGCGGGATAGCTGTCTCCAATTATGATAGTGTCGCTACGCTGCGCGGTGCCCAACGTATCATAAAAACCGCTATCGATAATTTCGGTAAGATTGATGTTTTAGTCAATAATGCCGGGGTGGTTCGTGATCCGCAAAGTACTGATGAAGTTGATACCGGTACCTGGGAAATCCTGATAAAGACACATCTGTATGGGACCTTTTACTGCACCCGATACGCTAGTACTTTTATGAGAAAACAGGGCTATGGTCATATCATCAATACTTCCTCCCATGTCGGCCTCGGTTGGAAAGGTTTTGCTTCCTACGGCGCGGCGAAAGAGGGTATCGCTGGTTTTACCCGTACCGCTGCCCGTGACCTGGCTGAGTTTGGTATCAATTGTAATGCCATTCGTCCCTTGGCGGCTTGGCGTGGTTCGAAAGAGATATCGCCTGAGATGATGCCGAATCGCCCGGAAGATATCGCCGCTTTGGTGGTCTTTCTTGCCAGTGAGAAAGCACATGATATCAACGGCTGTATTTTTGAAGTTTGGCACGGTCATGTGGGGATCTTTGAAGAACCCCCGCCGGTGAAAGAGGTTCTTAATAAAAAGGAGGCCTGGACTTCTGAGGAACTGGCTGAGATGATTCCTCAGACACTCACCAGGGGACGGTCACGGGAAAAATTCACTCCGATTTTAGAGTCGTTTAACATAAAGTAGGCAGTACATTATTTGGTGAATAGGAGGCGAGATTTTGAAAAAATTCATAAACGATCCGATGAATGTGGTAGATGATACTATTGCTGGTATTTTAAAAGCCTATCCGGATCACTTTAGAATGGTTAAAGAAAGCCCACGTTCGCTGGTCAGGGGGGATGCTCCGGTGAAAGGAAAAGTAGGTATTTGTACTGGCGGTGGTTCCGGGCATATTCCGGTCTTCTTAGGCTACGTAGGTCCCGGGCTTCTCGATGGCGTAGCGGTAGGTAACGTTTTTTCTTCCCCCAGTGCGGATGCAATGTTCGCTGCGACCAAAGAGGTAGACGGAGGTGCTGGAGTCTTATATCTTTTTGGGAATTACGGCGGAGATAAGATGAATTTTGAAATGTCAGCTGAGATGGCAGAAATGGAAAATATTACGGTGAAGATGAGTATCGCTGCTGATGACGTTGCTTCTGCTCCACGTAATGAAAAAGAACGGCGGCGTGGTGTTGCCGGCATCTTCTTTGCCTATAAAATTGCCGGAGCAAAAGCCGACACCATGGCTGAACTGGATGCGGTTAAGTCAACTACCGACCGGGCTATCGAGAATACCTGTACTATTGGGGTAGCTTTAACACCATGTACTATCCCTGCCGTGGGTAAACCAAATTTCAGTATCGGCGAAGATGAGATGGAAGTCGGCATGGGTATTCATGGCGAAAAAGGGATCGAAAGAACCGCTATCAAGCCGGCTGATGAGGTTGCCGTGATTATGGCTGATAGAGTGATAAATGACTTACCCTTTAAAAATGGTGACGAGGTGGCTGTCCTGGTAAATGGCCTTGGGGCGACTCCTCCCGAAGAATTATTTATCTTGAATAATAAGTTTGCTGACATATTGAAAGGAAACGGTATTAAAATATACCGCACCTATGTGGGTGAATATGCTACTTCCATGGAAATGGCCGGTGCTTCCTTTAGCTTACTTCGTTTAGACGATGAGATGAAAAAACTGTTGTTAGCTCCGGCATATTCGCCATTCTTACTGCAGTGGAAATAAGATGAACAATTTTACATTATCTCAAAATGATTTGATCGAACTGCTGCAACAGGTCGCCACCGGCATGAAACAGCATGTTGATGAACTGCGGGATTTGGACGCCGCCCTTGGTGATGGCGACCTTGGCGTCACAATGGAACTTGGCGCCAAAGCCATTACTACTTTTTTATCCGCCCCGACCGAGGCTGATACCGGCCGCCTGTTGGCTAAATTAGGTATGGACATCAATAAGGTTAATCCTTCTACCTTTGGTACTTTATTAGCCTCCGCCTTCATGGGTTCCGGCAAGGCTGTCCAAAACAAAACAGATCTAAATCTGGATGACTTACTTTTGATGGGTAATGGAGCGGTTGAGGCAATAAAAAAACGTGGTAAAGCTGAAGCGGGCGATAAGACAATGCTGGATGCTTTAATACCGGCGGTGGAAGCTTTACGGGCTAGCCTGTCTCAACAGTCTGATATCATAGAATCGCTGAAAGGTATCATTCAAGCTTCGCAACAGGGTATGAATGCAACCGCCGATATGAAAGCAAAATTCGGCCGTGTCAGCTGGCGACCTGATGGCGGTGTTGGCTTGAAGGATGGCGGTGCTACTGCCATGTACTTCATTGTTGCCTCTTTTATTAGTGGATTAATAGAGATTATCAAAAAAAATAGCGCACATTCTTCTTGAAGGTGAGGCGTAAAACCATAATTGTGTTTTTATCGTTCGGTGATTTTTGCTAATGGGTTCTGGCATATGTTACCATCGGTAAGGACTTATTTATCATATTAGATGGAAATGCATTGTTTATTAATGGCTGATTATGTCCGATTATTGTGTTTTTCATAAATATCAGTATTATACGGAATAATGTGATGACGAATAAGCAGTTTACATCCCTGGATTGCATCGGTAATTCTCCCCTCATTAAATTTGGCAACATTTATGCTAAATTCGAAGGAATAAATCCTAGTGGCAGTATTAAGGACCGGGCTGCTTTGGAAATGATTGAAGCCGCTGAAAGAGATGGCCGGCTGAAAAAAGGAGATACTATTGTCGAGGCCAGCAGTGGCAATACCGGTATCTCACTTGCCATGGTTGCCGCCGTTAAAGGTTACCGGATAACCGTGGTCATGCCGGAAAATATGAGTGAAGAACGGATGCACTTAATGAGAGCTTTCGGCGCTGAACTTGTTCTTACTTCTAAAGCCGGTAGTCTGAAAGAAGCGGTGGACAAAGCAGAGGAAATCGGCCGTAATCCTAATACATTTTATACACGGCAGTTTAGTAATCCGGATAACACGCGAGCCCAGGAACGAACCGGAGAAGAAATAATCCGGCAAATAGGTCCGGTTGATGCCGTTGTTGCTGGCGTGGGGACTGGTGGTACCTTGATGGGCATTTCCAATGCCATCAGGAAAGTGAATCCTGCGGTCGTAACCATAGCTGTCGAACCTGAAGAAGCTGCCGTGATGTTCGGTGGCAGTAATGTCCGCATTCAGGAACATAAAATCCAGGGAATCGGTGACGGTTTCATTCCCCAGTTGATTGACATGGAAAAAATTGACCGCGTTCTTACGGTAGGTAGTGATGAAGCAATCACTATGGCGCGGAAACTAGCCCGGGAGAATGGTTTATTAGTAGGTATCAGTTCCGGAGCAAATATGCTGGCTTCTCTCAAAGTATCCCGCGAATATGGCAAGATTGCCACGGTTTTTCCGGATAGAGCGGAGCGGTATATCAGCATGGGTCTTTTTAACAGTTAGCACTATGTTCTTGCAATTCCCTGATCTGACTTTAAAATGTCAAGATATATGAGTGGTTATTTATAGATCTGATACCATCGGTTCCTGAATTCGTAGATAGTAAAATCTTATGTCCGGCAATACTAACAATACTTTAAAAGTATTTACCCCTGGTCATATCGGTAACCTTATCCTCCGCAACCGTATAATCCGGTCCGGATGTTTCGAAGGGATGTGCCTTGATGCGGCGCCTGGCCGGGCTCTAATCGAACACCATCGTCGAGTTGCTGCCGGTGGTGTCGGTATGACAACAGTTTCCTATTGTGCTGTTTCACAGGATGGTGTCGCTTTTAGCCATGAGATGTGGATGCGTGAGGCGATCATACCTGCTTTACGTCAACTTACCGATGCTGTACACCAGGAGGGTGCCGCTGTATCAATCCAGCTGGGACACTGTGGTTTTTTTGCCAATCGGTCCGTTATTGGTTCGATCCCAATAGGTCCCTCCCGTAAATTTTGCTTATTCCGCTATAGCGTTTGCCGGACCATGAGTGAATTGGATATGCAGCGGGTCATCGTAGATTTTGGCCGTGCAGCCCGGATGGCTGTAAAAGCTGGTTTTGACGCTATCGAGATCCATGCTGGACATGGTTATCTCTTGAGTCAGTTTCTATCTCCCTGGACAAATCACCGTCATGATGAATTTGGCGGGCCTCTGGAAAACAGGTTGCGATTTCCTGTCTCTGTAATTAAATATGTCCGTGAGGTTGTCGGCCCGGATTATCCGGTACTCGTGAAAATGAATTGTGAAGATGGATTCCGTGGTGGGTTCACTATCGATGAAGCTGTCATCGCCGCCGCCAGATTCGCCGACGCTGGCGCCAGTTTGTTAGTCCCCAGTTGTGGCTTTACTGCCCGTACTTCCTTCTATATGATGCGTGGACATATTCCTATCATGGAGTATGTCAGGTCGGAAAAAAATCTGTTAACCAGGCTTGGGATGGCTCTGTTCGGCCGTTTTATCGTGCGTGCATATAAATATGAACCGCTCTTTCTTTTCGAAGCGGCAAAGCTTATCAAGGAAGCTGTCAATATCCCGGTTGCTTATGTCGGCGGAGTAACCGCTGCGAACGATATGTCGACCGTTATGGAAGCTGGATTTGACTTCATCCAGGTGGGGAGGGCTTCGATAAAAGATCCCGATTTTGTGAAAAAGATACAGTCCGGTACGATTACGAGTGTTGCATGTGATCACTGCAACCGTTGTGTTGCTTCGATGGCGGCTGGCGGTGTTAAGTGCCTGCTAAATGATAATGAGTAGCATACTGGCCATTTCTGGCATCAATAATTATTCTTCAACTTAATATTAACCAACATCCGAATCCCAGATGAATCGCTGTGCTCAGTAACAGGATAAAGGTAAAAATACCTTTCTGTGTCTTATGACGGAAAAAGCTTCGCCCAATCCAACCACCGGTAAAACCCCCCATCAAAGCAAAAAAATGCAGGACGATTTCCGGCGTTCGCCAACCCCCTGTTTTCGCCATGATTTTATCTAATCCGTAAAGGACAAAGGTTATTAAACTGGCAATGCCCAGCCAGATAAGGTAAACATACCAACTCATGATGGCAAACCTTTTGTTTACTTCTCCCAGGTTTTCAGCATTTCATATTGAGCCGCTGCTTTTACGGTAAACTCCGGTCCTTTCCAAGTTGTGTGCAGTTCTTTATCTACGGCTGCAAATACCGCACTTTCGGGAAAAGAGTCCATCGCTCGCTGACTCTTGAATTCATAGACCGTCATGTATCTGGTTTGTCCTTCTGGCCCTTTTAGCAATTGGTACCGTGTAGTTTTAATTATGCCATCATATTCCATGATCATTGGGATATGGGTCTGGTTATACCATTCGTTATATTTTTGTTCGACTTCCGGAAGACAGTCGACAAAGACAACATTGACAACTCGGCTCATATTTTTATTTTGTCCTCCCCGGTTATATTCCTATAACTTACCATGGTTCAGAAAGGTTGGCGATGTCTGCGGCTTGTGTGTCCAAATGCCACTATTCTATCATTATTTTGTCTGGCATTGTGAAAGTTGACTGAAATATAAGTATTATGGTCTATAATGTTATAATATATCTCAGTTCACAAAATATGAAGTCAGGTAGGGGAAGATGGAAAAGAAAAACAAACCCAAGAATAAACCAATACCGGCTGATGCGATCGTGAAGGGACCTAATAAAAAAGTACCCGTGAAGAAACTTCCCAGTGACTGCAGCGGTTAGTCAGTTGTTGTTTTTACCAGTTTAACCCGTAAAAAAAAGACGGCCTGCGGAATTTTTCCGCAGGCCGTCTTTAATGTTGGATTATTGATTATTTCCAGGTGTTGGGTTTTTGTTTATAAGAGTGATTAATATTTTTTTGTCTTCTTTCTGTACACTCTTTACCATCGGCATTTTTTGAATAATATCCATCAGTGGTTTTGGTGCATCACATAATACCAGGAATCCTTTTTCTTGCCCGGTTTTCGTTTTCCTTACCGGTAATACTCTCAATGCCGGTATACTGCGTAGTGTATTTGCCAACGCTGTTAGTTCGGGTGTGTCGCCAGCATCAACAATATCTATTTCTACACTACCAATGAACATCTCACTTTGTGCCGAAGGCGCCGGAGGGTTTGCTTTTTGAGTTACAGGCTTTACCGTTGCTGTTTTTTCAAGCGAAGCCACTGTTTGTTTAATGATGTTCCTTTCCGCCTGGGTAATTTCACTGGATTTCTCAGATATCTCTCTGATATTTTGGTTGAGCTTCTGGATTAAATCATTAGCTGTGGAGGCTGCTGATTCGAACTTAGCTTTGGCTTTTTCACGAGCTTCCTCGATTATTGCTTCGGCTCTCTTCTCGGCATCATTCAGCAAGTTTCGTTCTTCTTCTGGTTCTTTGGATTTGGCGATTGCTTCAGCTTCCTTGATGATGTCCAAAATCTCCTGGTCGGCTTTTTCTTTGATAACCTCGGCTTCTTCTTCGGCTTTTTGTCTTGTTTCGGTGGCTGACCGTGTTAATTCTTCCGATGATCTTAACGCTTCCTGGGTGATTTTCTTTGCCTGTACATCGGCTTCTTGCTTGGCATTGGCCAACAATTGGTCGGTTTGTTGTTTGGCTTTTTGCCGTGCTTCATTAATTATCCGCTTTGATTCTTCTTCCGCGGTGGTGATAAGGTTCTGGATCTCATATCTGACCCGTTCTTTTATTTCTTGTTTTGCTTTTAGTTCCGCTTCACCAATGATACTTTGGGCTTGTTGTTTCGCTTCCGAGATGACTCTTGCTGATTCTCGTTCGACTTCTTTCCTTAAACGCTGTAACTCTCGTTCCAGGATTTCAGCAAGCCTTGATTGTCCTCCGGAAAAAACGGATGAACCCTCATTTCCTTTTGATTGAGTATCACTTTTCATATTTTTTCCCTGTCTTCTTTGTATATTATTACGCCTGGCATTATCTAGATATTGAACTTTGTTTTCTTAACAAATATCTACTTTTTCCGGGGGAAACTCTTTCCCTCACTGCTGGACAATTTACTTCTTTGTTCTTTTACGTGGGGGAAGAAGCGTTACCAGGATATCTTTCCCAACGTTTTCAGCTTCTTTCACCGACGGCAGCTTCTTAATGATGTCAAATAAGGGGATTGCCATTTCAATGCCAAGTGTAACGATAATACTGTCTGTTGAGGCCATATTCATCTGGACTACACTTACATGCGGTATTGTCCCCAGGTGTTCTTTAAACTGCTGTAATTGTTCATCGTCTGCCGGCCTGGTAATATGCAGTTCAACCTGTCCATAATATAGTGTAGGTTCTTGATTGGTATTCGCTGTTGAATTTAGTTTTATCAATTGGTCTACCGATAAGGGAGTATCCTGTGATAATACGGACTGAATTGTTAATTCATCCGGGTTGGTGATATCAGTGCCAGGATCAGATAAGGCAACTATGGAAAAAGGTTTATTTTCTTCCAGTGGTTGTGCCTGATTAGAGTCATCATCGGGAATCGTGTTTGGGTCATCTTTTAAAGCCGATGATGGTGGCGTTATTTCACCACGGGGAATATCAAATGTACGTTCTGATATTTCCTTGACATATTGTCTAAGCCTGGACACTACCAGGTCTACCCCAAGCGATGCCTCTTCAAGGCTTTCTTTCGCTTTCTTGATAGCTTCATCAAGAATAGCATCTCCCTTTTGCCTGGCTTCAGTGATGATACGGTTTTCTTCCCGGGATACGTTTTCCTTCGCTTTATTCTTGGCTGTCTGTATTAATTGCTCTGCTTCCAGTTTTGCTTTATCTTTCGCCTCTTGAGCTTCTTTTTCTGCTTTCTTTCTCAATTCAGCAGCTGACGAGTTCATTTCTTCAGCAGCTCGTAAGACATTCATCTTAAGGGTGTTGGACTGTATCGATGCTTCTTGTTTAGAATTTGTGATGATTCGGTCCGACTGCTGTTGGGCATTTTGCCGGGCTTCTGTGACTATTTTATTTGCCGTCTCTTCCGCCGAGGCAAAGATGTTCTGTATCTCGTTCTTGGTTTTTTCGATAGCCTCTTGTTTTGCTCTTTCCTCTGCCTGATTGGTTATTGCTTGAGCCTGTTGTTTGGCTTCTGTCAGGATTCTTTTAACTTCTAATTCTGCGTCCGTTTTCAGCCGTTGCAGTTCTTTCTCCAAGCCATCTGCAATACCTCCTTTGGACCCATCGAAGTTGTTCGTGTTACCCGTGGTATCTGGTTTCGCAGTTGTCCCCATAGGCTTTCTTACCTTCTTAGCAGAATAATTTCTAGATAACTCAAGTCTACCTAACTTTACTAATCTTACACAATAAGCAATAAGGGGCACTTTTTAAGGCATAAGTAATAGTGTGAAAGTACTGGACTGGGAAAGCAGGTTTGAATATAGCTGTTGGTCACTGCTTTTTTTATCTTGTTTCGTGATATTTTTATGTTCTTAGAGTATACTACAAGCGCACTACCTACTCGGTGGGTCGTGCTGAACTTTTTTGATTTTTAACTGTAATTGATAACAACCTTCTGACTGCATGGTTGTAGTCTATTCATGGAGAATGTACAAGGTGTATTTACACATACCTTGTATACAATATCCGGAGAGTATGATGACGGAAATTGCGGGAAATTCAGGACTGACAGAACTGGACAAGTATTATCAGTACTACGGCTGTCGTGCTCGCGAACTGAAAAAAACCGGACATCATATTATTGGTTATGTGTGTGCCTATGTTCCGATTGAAATCATCACTGCGGCTGGTTTTGTTCCCTTTCGCCTCCGCGGGGAAGTTCATGAACCGGTTACTATAGGTGACACCCATATGGAGACGATTGTCTGTTCTCTTGTCCGTGGTTGTTTTGATATCACGATTAAAGGCCGTTATGATTTCCTTGACGGCATTGTCATTCCGCATGCTTGCGATAGTATCTGCCGTTCATATGATATCTGGAAACAGGCTCTTCTGCTTCCTTTCTATTATCTTCTGGACGTTCCTCATTCAACCGATCGTTCCTCATTACACTTTTTCAAGTCGGTGATCCAGGATTTCCGGCATTGTTTAGGGATATATGCCGGTCAGGAAATAACCGATGATTCCTTAAGTTCTGCAATATCTTTACATAACCGCAGCCGGGTGATTATTAGAGAACTATATGATTTACGAAAATCTGACCCTCCATTAATTTCTGGTACTGAAATACTTAAGGCTTTAGTCGCTGTATCATCTATCCCTGTTGCAGAGGGTATCAATAAGTTAGAAGAGTTGTTGCGCAACGTTTCACAAAGGCAGGCGAAGACTGCTGGACGTCTTCGGGTGATGGTGGTGGGAGCTCAGGTAGACAACGTTGCTTTTATTGAATTGGTTGAATCTGCCGGGGCCGAGGTTGTTGTGGATGATCTTTGCCCAGGCACCAGGGAGAACTGGCCGGAAGTTGATGTAGGCTTAAGCCCTGTTGCTGGCCTGGCGGACCGTTATTTGCGTAAAATCAAGTGTGCCCGGACCTTTCGGGAAAAACAAGGTGATTATCCCGGGTATCTGGCGGATCGTTTTGGTCACATTGGCCGTATGGCCAGAGACTTTAATGTTTCCGGTGTTGTGATTCTGGTTTATCGTTATTGTGATCCCTTCGGATTTGAAGTCCCACAGTTGAAAAGTTATCTTGATTCTTTAAGCTTACCGGTGTTGTATATTGAAGAAGAATACTTTATATCTTCAAAAGCCAGGGTCGTGACCCGGGTTCAAGCTTTCCTGGAATCTCTTGCGCCTTCTCCATAATGATATCCGGTTAGAGAAATGTATGACTAGTGATAATAAGCCCGAAGCTAGAAAGAAAAGGAATACTGCTACTGAAGCCGCCGCCAGGGTGCCTCGAATGGTTCGGGAAATGATCAACGAGGAACTCCAGGCTAAAGCTGAAGGCAGACCGATTGCTTATACTTTTATCTGTTCTGCTTATGATGAAGTTATACGTGCAATGGGTATCATCCCCCATTGGGTGGAAAATTATGCCGGTGTATGTGCTGCGAAGCGTGATGCGCAACGTTTTCTGGATAGGGCTGAAACTGAAAACTTGTCACGGTCGTTGTGTACATATGCTTTATGTGGAATCGGTTTCGATGTCTGGCGTGAGGAGACCGGTGAGATGCCTCCTGATGCACCTTGGGGCGGACAAGTCAAGCCTGATATGATGCTCGGCAGCGGACAGATGATATGCGATCCCAGGAATAAGTGGTTTCAAACGGCCCAACACTATATGCCGGATGTACCTGTTTATAACATGGGTCTCCCCTGGCCTCCTTTTGAACCCAACCGGGACCACCGTGAAGTGTTTGGATATTACCGGAAATATATCGTCGCACAGCTTGGGGGTTTGGTTGAGTTCCTGGAAAAACATACTGGCCGGAAAATGGATTGGCACCGGTTAAGTGAATTGGTTGATCTCACCGACCGCACCTGGAATCTTATCTGGGAGACCTATGAATTACGTCGGGCAGTGCCAACTCCTATGGATACCGGTGACGCTATGAATACCATGGTTCCCTTGAATTTCATGATGGCGACTCAAAAAGCCTATGATTTTTTTAAGGATTTGAAGGATGAATTGCACCAGAAGATTGCTGGCGGAGAAGGTATTGTTCCCGTAGAAAAATATCGTTTGTTATGGGGCGGCGGTTTGCCGTCATGGTTTGCCCTCTCTGACTTTAATTATTTCAATAGTAAAGGAGCTGTTTTCCCAGCTGAAACAACTTATCGGACCGTCGAAGCAATCTATAATTTCGATCAGGACCTCTCAAAGATTAACGATCCGTTGGAACACATTGCCTGCCGCTGGTTGAACTACTGGACTTTCTGGTATGACCGGGCCAGGCATCGCCCAGGTTCTCATCCTGATGTGGAACGTTTGATTCGTTATATTGAAGATTATAAAATTGACGGCGTCGTCATGCACGAGGCATTCTCCTGCCGTAGTTGGCATGTCGGCTTGATCTCTCAATTAAGGACACTGAAAAAAGTGTATGGCGACATTCCTTCACTTATCCTGGAAAGCGATATCGTAGATATTAGTTCATATTCCGAAACTGACACTCGCGCCCGGATTGATGCTTTTATTGAGGTATTGGATTCTACAAAGAAAAAGCAGTAGTAATTAGTGTCCCTTTATATTTTGTTTATTTTCAGATGATTTTTACAGGTTTCGTTTGGAATTACTGGAAACAGAGTTTACCGGCTAATGAAAGAGGATGTACGGGTGATCTCCCGTACATCCTCTTCTGGTAACTTATTATAATACTGTTCTAACGCCAGGCATCGACACTGAAAGCGGTGCCTTTGCCCCCACCCAACCGGTCGCAGGCCGTCTCCTGTCCGTCACAAACGATAATGCAGTAATCCTGGTTAGGTTCTTCCCCACCGACCGGTACCATATAGTCTTCTGGTAATTCTTTCCAGAATTTGCCCGACCTCTTTTCCCGGCCCGTCCAACCGTTGGTTAAAATGTCAGAACGGCCGCGCATACGGAATTCTTTCAATGGCTCGAAACTCTTCTTCCAGAGAAACTCATAGACGGCTTCTTTCGTCTTGAATCCATAATCATAAAGATCCTGGGCTATCTGCGGCGGCATCACGAGTGTGAATCCGCCATCCCGGCAGGCCCACATGTCTTTTGTCAGATACTCCAGATAATTGTGCGGTCCGGGGATGCCTTTTACTCCCAGGAAACGGGCAATCGCACCATGTCCGGTTCTTTGCAGGGACCGGTAGACTCCCGGCATATGTTCCTGTCCGAGTCCCCAGTGGCTGGGCGAGAAAGTCATGACAATACTTTCATCCTTTCTAAAGCCCATTTCCTCGTTCAATCCTTTCCAACCCGGCGGCAGACCAGCATCATATTCGGCAAAAATGAAACCGCCATTGGTAATTGGATTGCCGTAACTCATGCCTACTCCGATACCGGTAACAGTCTCTTTGTACCCCCCTAGGTTACGGTTCATCAGGCTACCCACCCGGCCGATGGTTTTATTCGGCGGGTTGCCTGGTCCGAAACGGCCGTAACTGACATTCATCCCCAGTTCTTTATATATTGGACCACTGACGATAAAAGCCCCGCCCCACCCCCTTCCATCGGCTGTCCCACCGCCGGATTCAGCAATCGCCAGCACCAATGGAAAGTATTCCGGCTTACATCCAGCCATTACCGCGTTCACAGCCACCTGTTCCACGGTAGCTGTCCGGTACATGGGCATAAACTGGACGATTTCTCCTTTCTTCCGTGTAAACCCGGAGGCGATGTTCCCCACCCCTCTCATGTCAATATCACGCTGGAGTTTAATCACTTCATCCGGTTGATGGCTGGTGCCTTTCAACATTTCCTGTACTCGTTCTTCGGTGGGAATAACGATTGGCATGCCATCTGTATATACGGAATATGGTGCATTCAGAATACCAGGGATATTCTCGGTTTGATTATAGAATTTTTCAGCTTCGAGGAGTGTTCCTTCAAATAACATACGTGGTTGTTTCGGCGTCCAGCGCCCTCGTTCTTGTTCTTCCTGCGTTAACGGCCGGGTCAGAGCATCCAACAGTTTGGGCATGACCAGGTTGGCTTCTGCAACTCCACCCAGAGAACTGCGATCCGCTTCAATATAACGAAGCTTTGGTACTCCATATAAGGTCGCATCGTGCTTTATTTTTTCTCGCTCTTCAGTATAACTGAGGAGCACGGTCGGTATACCGCTTTGTTCCAAGTCTGCTAAATAAGGCAACTGCCTGTTAACCGCACCGTGTCACCAGCAGATTCCCAGTATAACTGCATCCGTCGTTTTCCTTTCTTCATCGGAGAGTTCGAAGGGAGTAATGAAATAGGTTTTCTTTACCGTCCAATTGACATTGGGGTAGTCATTCTTCAGCCTTTTTTCCAGTGGTGCCCAGATGTCTTGCTCCCCGCAGATGCTCAAGTGTATCGTTTTCCCGTCGAGAGTATTCAATCGAGGTGCCAGTGGATACAGGTCTACCGGGTCCTGGTTGCCTACCGGGTTAAGGCATTTATATAGCTGGTCTCCCATGATTGATATGTTCCTCCTAATTATTCGTTATTTATGGTATTTTGTCCGTAATACATTTTATACTTTAATACACGTATTAAGGGTATCTTGAAAATATCCCCCAGTCTATCGGCCTCTTGGGAAAAACGCAAGTTGTTAAAATCTTAAGTTTCATGGTGGTTTTTTCAGGGCTGCAAAGATTAGTTAATATGTTCACTTGTTTCTTTTATATGTTCCTGGTTTCGAATTCTATTAAACGGGGAAAGGGGAGGAGTACAAGCCCACCACTATCCTGTACTCGATCCCCTTTCGTTGCGGGTTTATCTTAAAGGAGGACTTCTAACTAGCTTTTTAACGATGAGCCCAATGGTTATTGGATATCTATCGTTCTTTTTGTTTCATCTCCGTATAGTCTTATTAGACTATTTGCCCATAGTCTTGGCCTTCAAATCGGTATCAATCCAGTTGAAATAGAAGTGATGGAAGGGTACAAAGTTGCCCATGGTGGTGGCTCCGTAGAAGTTCTTTAACCAGGGCTGCCACACCAGGTATTTGTGGGGTTGCGGCAACCAGATGGCGAACGAGGATTCGATGATCAGGGGATTGACTGCTTTCAGGGCATTCGACCATTTGGCATCATCCAGGCCAAGATACAGTTGGATATCGTTGTAGACGGCACGTGTCTCGGGGCTGTC
>CAZSHH010000013.1:29154-45057 GCA_964606525.1 uncultured Dehalococcoidales bacterium | reverse complement strand
ATAACAAATATCAAAATACTAATTTCTAAGTGATTTGCTGAAATGATGTCGGTAACGACTATCGAAAAATTGACACGGCGCGGCGCGCCGCCTTGTTTCCCCCTTTCCTCGTTGCCCCTCGAAGAGCGGGCGGCGGCTCTCCCGAACCGCCTCTCAGGTGCAGGCTGATTTGCCCTGATGGTGCCGGCCGGTTTTTTATCTCCCGGAAATTAAAAAAACCGGCTTTACTGCCGGTTTCGCTATTGGCTCCCCGCCGCCCAAGCGACCAATCTACAGGCGGCGGTTCCCCGCCTCATAATCTGTGCATTCGAGATATTTAATTGGGAACAATCATAAAACGTAACGTTACTATCTGTCAACCCTCCTTTTCCTCACTCCAATTTACTTTTTCTCCCTATCTTCATACGTGACTGGTACCCTGATTATCTATTCAGGTATATTACATCACCGATATCACATCACGGATGTAACATCGGCGATGTTACATCGCCCGCCCCCCGGTGTTATAATCGGTCATTGGTTTTCATTACCTGCATTAAGGAGGCCGCCCATGTCTGCCGTCAATACCGCTGCTCAGATCAAAGCCGTGACCGCCCGTGAAATCCTGGATTCCCGCGGCAACCCCACCGTCCACGTCCGCGTCGGACTCGCCGGCGGCTTTTCCGGTACCGCCGCCGTCCCCTCCGGCGCTTCCACCGGCACCCACGAAGCCCTGGAACTGCGCGACGGTGATAAAGCACGCTTCGGCGGCAAGGGCGTCCTGAAAGCCGTGGCTAACGTCAATGATATTATCGCCCCCGCCCTTCGCGGCTTCCCCGCCGCTGATCAGGCCGGCCTCGACCGCCGCCTCAATGAGATCGACGGCACCCCCAACAAGTCGAAACTGGGTGCGAATGCCATTCTCGGCGTCTCCCTGGCTGCCGCCCACGCCGCCGCGGCTGCCGCCGGCCTGCCCCTTTACCGCTACCTGGCAGAAACATACCAGGCCCCCCATGACCGCTTTACATTACCCGTTCCCCTCATGAATATCCTCAACGGCGGCAAGCACGCCGCCCATTCCACCGATCTCCAGGAATTCATGGTCGCTCCCGCCGGAGCGGCCAGCTTCCGCGATGCCCTGCGCATGGGCGCCGAGGTCTACCAGGCTTTGAAACAGGTCCTGCAAAAACAGGGCGCCAATACCAACGTCGGCGACGAAGGCGGTTTCGCCCCTTCTCTCCCCGCCAATAAGGACGCCGTCGAAGTCATCCTCCAGGCCATCGAGAAGGCCGGCTACCAGCCCGGCCGGGACTGCTTTATCGCTCTCGACCCCGCTTCCTCCGAGTTATTTCAAGATGGTAAATACCTGCTCGCCCGCGACGGGCTGGCGCTGGATTCCGCCGCCATGGCCGCCTTCTACGGGAAATGGGCTGCCCGGTACCCTATCGTCAGTATCGAGGACGGCATGGCCGAAGATGACTGGGCGGGCTGGCAGCTCTTGACGGCGCAGATCGGCAATAAGGTCCAGCTGGTCGGCGACGACCTGTATGTCACCAATGTCCGCCGGCTGGCCGAAGGTATCCAGCGCCGGGCCTCCAACTCCGTTCTCATCAAGCTCAACCAGATTGGTACCCTCACCGAGACCGTCGCCGCCATCCGCCTGGCACAGCAAGCCGGCTGGACCGCCGTCGTCAGCCACCGCTCGGGTGAGACCGAGGACACCACCATCGCCGACCTCTGTGTCGGTTTGCAGACCGGGCAGATCAAGACCGGCGCCCCCTGCCGCAGCGAGCGTACCGCCAAGTACAACCGCCTCCTCCTCATCGAGGAAGAGCTCGGCAGTAAAGCCCACTACGCCGGCCTCGCCGCCTTCAAACGGGCTTAACCGGTGCCGGTGTTTATAACTTCCCAATATCCTTCATCCTCATTATTACTTCTTCTTCGCGGTAAATCCCTCTTAATCTCCCTTTACAAAGGGAGAAATTAGACTCCTCTGAGTGGGTACAATTTACCAGTCTCAACAGTACCCGCAGCTATTTTCCCCAGCCTGGTTCTCCGCCCGCCGCTCACTCTGAGCCAGTCGAAGAGGAGCAGCAGCGAAAATTTTTCCGCCCATATCCCCACCACCCCCTTTTTTGGTCATTATTACCTGGAATTTGGTCATTCACTTAGATATTAGAAATTAGATATTAGATATTAGAAATTAGACATTAGTTATTCGGTATTTGATATTCGGTATTTTGTGTTAGGGTTTTGTTTTTGGTATTTGGTTCTTTTAATGTACAATAAGATAATTTACGGAAAACAGATGACTGAAATATTACCCGGCATCCACCAGTTGAAGATCCCCATCGCCAACAACCCGTTGGGGCATACCAATATCTACCTCCTCCAGGGGGACGGCGGCTACCTGCTGATCGATGCCGGCATCCAGAGCGACGACGCCTCCACAGCCCTGCGCCAGCAGCTGGCGGCAACCGGTATCGACCTCTCCCGCATCGCCACCCTCATCATCACCCACGGCCACGGCGACCATATCGGGCTGGCCGGCTACGTACGTGAGATCACCGGCGCCCGCATCGCCCTGCATGCCGTCGAGATCGCCCGCCTGCCCGCCGCCCTGCAGAACCCCATGGCGCGCTGGACCGGTGACTGGCTGCGCTCTTCCGGCATCCCGGACACCGCCCCGCCCAACCATCAGCCGCCCCATTCCTTTCCCCTGCCTCCGCACCCCGATATCAGTCTCGAAGACGGGCAGATCATCGACCGTTTCGGCTTGCAGCTCCAGGTCCTGCTCACCCCGGGCCACGCCCCGGGCCATATCTGCCTTTACGATATCGACCGCAAGATCCTCTTTTCCGGCGACCATATCCTGCCGGTGACGACGCCGAATATCGGGCTGCGCCCCGGCGGGACCGGCATGGACCCGGACAATAATCCCCTGGTCGATTACCTGGCCTCGCTGGAGAAGGTGGACCGGCTCGACGTCAATATGGTCCTGCCCGCCCACGAGCAGATCTTCCCCGACCTGCACCGCCGTGTGGCGGAGTTAAACGCCCACCACCGGCACCGTAACGAAGAGATCATGGCCGCTCTCGCCGGCTCGCCCCGGACCGCTTACCAGGTCTCCGAAAAGATCACCTGGATGCCGGAAATGGGCGGCGTGGACTTTCATGATTTGCACTACTGGAACCAGCGCATGGCGGTTTCGGAAACGCTGGCCCACCTCCAGGCTTTACGCACTTTCGGTAAGATCATGAGATTTGGCCGCGATGGTGTTGTATACTATCAGGTGTCAGCCGGTTGACGGATACCCGGTATTTTTAGGAGGACGATGATGAAGATCAAAGTCGGAATCAATGGCTTCGGCCGGATCGGCCGCCTCACCTTCAAGACTATTCAACAATATCATGCCGATACCCTCCAGGTAGTGGCGGTGAACGACCTTACCGATACCCGGACGAATGCCCATTTGCTGAAATGGGACTCCACTTACGGGAAATATCCCGAGGAGATCGAGGCCTCCGATGATTCCTTCACCGTCGGCGGCCGCGAGGTGCGGGTCTTTGCCGAACGCGACCCCGCCACCATCCCCTGGAAGAGTGCCGGCGTGGATATCGTGATCGAATCCACCGGGCTGTTCACCGACGGCCCCAAGGCAGCCGCCCACATTAAAGGCGGCGCCCGAAAAGTGATCATTTCTGCCCCCGCCCGCAACGAGGACGTCACCATCGTGCTCGGGGTGAACCAGGAAAAATACAATCCAGCCCGGCATAATATCATTTCCAACGCTTCCTGCACCACCAATGCCATCGCCCCCATCGCCAAAGTGTTGAACGACAGCTTCGGCATCACCAAAGGCCTGATGACCACGGTGCATGCTTATACCAACGACCAGCGCATCCTGGATACGGTACACCGCGACTTGCGCCGGGCGCGCAGCGCCGCCACCAACATCATCCCCACCACCACCGGGGCCGCCAGCCTGGTCGGGCAGTTGATCCACGAGCTCAAGGGCAAGGTCCACGGCATCTCCCTGCGCGTCCCCGTGCCCACCGTTTCCATCATCGACTTCGTGTGCGATATGAAGGAGGATGTCACCCTGGAGAAGGTAACTAAAGTACTGCAGGACGCCGCCGCCGGCCCCCTCAAGGGCATCCTGGAATACTGCACCGAGCAGCTCGTCAGCATGGATTTCAAGGGCAATCCCGCCTCCTCCATCATCGATGCCGCCAGCACCATGGTCATCGGTGGCAACCTGGTCAAGGTCATCGCCTGGTATGACAACGAATGGGGCTATTCCTGCCGCCTGGCCGACCTGGCTGCTTTCGTAGCGAAGAAAGGTATCTAATACCCTGCGGATGGGATATTGGCTGTGAATAATTGGCAGCGGCGGCTCCGGGGAGACCTCTCCCTGGCCGCCGCTGCCATTTTGTTATTCCCGCTCGCCGGCTGTATACCGCCAGCCACCAGCAGCGGGACCGCCCGGGTCACCCGGGTCATCGACGGTGATACGGTCATCCTGGCCGGCGGCGAACATGTCCGTTATATCGGCATTGACGCCCCGGAAATGGACCCGCCGGAACCCTTTGGCAGCGCCGCCGCGGCGGCGAACCGGGAACTGGTCCAGGACAAAGTGGTCCGCCTGGAAACTGACACTTCCGAGACCGACCGCTACGGCCGGCTGCTGCGCTATGTCTGGGTCGGGGACCAGTTGATCAACCTGGAACTGGTCCACCTGGGCCTAGCTGAAGCCAAATCATATCCGCCGGATACCCGCTACCAGGCCTTGCTGGACGCCGCCGAAAACGAAGCCCGGCAGGCGGGGCGGGGGATGTGGGGGGACAGCAGCCCGGATGATCTTAAATAAAATATAACAACCCATTCCTTGTTAACATGATTGATTCTCACCCTCACGGTACAGACCGGATACATTGGTTACATTTCTGATACAAAAAGATGACGCGTGTATAGAGTGATGCCAGTCTCTAAGAAGCCATTTTCTCTCCCCTGCGCGGGAGAGATGTAAGTGAGGGGGTATTCCATTATCCGTAACGAAAAAGCGGGAGTGTCCCAGAAAGGACACTCCCGCAAAATTATCTTCCTGTTATTTTTCTTAATCGGCGATTGCGTAGGCTACCTGGACGTTGACGCTGACCGTAAGTTCACCGGCGCTGACCGGGGTCTTTATCGCGACATCCATGGCTTCACTGTAACCCCCTGCGGAGCGGTAGACGTACGGGGAGTAGGAATTTTCGGTGACGTAGGTTACTTTCCCTAGTGTGACCTCGGACAGGGCGGCGATCTGCTGGGCTTTCGCCTTGGCATCAGCCATGGCTTTTTCCCGGGCCTGCTGCATGGCCGCGGTATCATTTTCCAGCGAGAAATTGATGCCGTTGATGCGGGTCAGGTCGCCGCCGGCCGTAGCTACGGCGTCGATAATATCACCGGCTTTGGCGATTTCCCGGATCTTGACGGTTACGGTGTTGGAAACCCGGTAACCGGTCACGTTCTCGGTCCGTTTTTCATCATCCCAGCTGGTTACTTTACTGATATTGAAATAGGCAGTCTGGATATCTTTCTCGGCAATGCCCTGGGCTTTTAAGGCGGCCATGACCTTGTCCATGGCTTCCTGGGCCTGGCTCTGGGCTTCCGCTACCGTAGCAGCCTGGGCTTCGACCCCCAGCATCAGGGTTGCCAGGTCCGGAGTTGCCGTGACTTCTCCAACGCCATTGACCCATATCCCGGTTTGCTGGCTGTTGACATTCACATTGACATTTCCCGGAGCCACCGTTTCATTTCCTCCTGTACTTTGTGCCAGGGCCATTCCTCCTACACCAAGCAGCAGCGCTAAAGCAATGCCGGCTGCCACTAACCATGCTTTTTTCATTTCGTTTTCCCCCTTGTTTATTTGGTTTCTGATATATATAACGGGCGCGCCCCGTCCGGGTTAGTATACTGTCCGGGAAAAAGATACCGGCCGGTGGTTACCGGCGGTACTGCAGAATCTGCAGGATCCTCTCGTAGCCGGTCTGGGAGACGGCGATCGCTTCCAGCAGCGCCAGCCGGGTTTCCGGGTCGGCTTTCTCGAGGGCGTTTTTCAATAATTCGGGAGATTCGAGCGACTGATAGTATACCCTGGCCTTCAGATCCCATAACTTATCATCCGGTGCCGTCACATCATTGGAGTACATTGGCAGATATGATTCTCCCATGGTATCTGCCGACTTCGCGGTTCCGGTACTGTCTACCGGCGGGGTGTCGCCCGCGGGTTCCGGAGTCGCGGTGACTGCGGCAGTCAGGACGGCCGGCGCTGTCAGAGCTTGCTCCACAGCAACTTCCCCGCCGCCGTACCCGCTGCTTCCCGCAGCAGACATGCTGTCTTCAGCGTTCCGTGCCGTCAGCAGGGCATTTTCATTTACCCCGCCGGAAAGGTTGCTGATATTGGTCAGGCACAGGTCCAGGTTTTGCGTGACCTGGGCGATCCGTTCCGGTTCACCGTTAGCCGCCAAATAGACGATTTCATTGACGCGGCGTTCCGCCAGTCCGGCATAGATTTCCGCTTTGGCTGTGGATGAAGTAGTGACCGCCAGCTTGACTTTTTCAGAAGCGAGTTTGACCGCGTATAAAGGCTGGCCGGGCATGCTGCCGTTCGCCGCCAGTACGGCCCCGCTGCCGCCGGCTAACAATATGATGAAAGCCGAGAGTGCCACTGCCCAGCGGGGCTGCCAGCTCCAGGAGAACGAGGGCTTGCGGGCAGTTTTCGCCGCCGCTTGCTCCTGCAGGGCTGCCTGGAACTGGTATCTCGCCCGTTCCCGGAATTCCAGAGTGGGTTCGACTGAAGCCGCTTTACGGGCAGCCACGGCGGTTTCCAGGAGTTTACGCAGTTCCTCCGCCTGTGCGGGATACCTGCCCACACATTGTTCGATCGTCTCGCCCTGGAACACCTGCTCCAGGCATTCGGCAAATAATTCCTCAATTCGTCTGGATTTTGACATCTTCTTCTACCACTAATATTTTTCGCAGCGACAATACTGCGGCATGCTGCAAAGCTTTGATCGCTCCCGGGTTCTTCCCCATGGCCTTCGCGGTTTCTTCGATCGACAACCCGCCGGCAAAGCGCAACGACAGGACTTCCTGTTGTGCCCTGGTCAGGCTCGCCGTGGCCCGGCGCAGCTGCTCGATATCCAATTTCAATTCCGCCATACTCTCCGGATCGCTCGTATTCGCCGGTACCGTTTCATCCAGTTCGACCGGATTGGGCCGGGACGTTTTCTTCCTCAGGTAGTCCACGATCTGGTTGTGGGCGATGCGGAATAACCAGGCGGTGAACGGCGCCCCTTTATACTTGAAGGAAGATATTGACCGCAGTGCATGCAGGAACACTTGCTGCGTCATATCCTCCGCTTCCGTCCGGTCCCCGATCTTCAGCGACACATACCGGTATATTTTATCGAAATAAGCCTCATACAGCCGGGCAAATGCCTGCTGGTCTCCCTTGACGGCTTCCCCGACGAGGCTTTCCTCCTCTGGCACTGGACAACTCTCGTAAGCTAGACTCAGGCTGCACCTATTGCCTTCGCCAGCAATACGGTGTTCGCCCGGTGCTAATTAGTATAACGAAGCACCTGTGAAAAAGATAGCATCTGTATTAAACCTTTGCGCATTAAACAGGACGATGCTACAATAGGGCTCACCGTCGCTTGGAGTTGCTGTTTGTCTTTCTATATTCGCGAGATGACCGGGCAGGACCTGCCGGATGTAACCGAAATCGACCGGGAAGCGTTCCCCACGCAGTGGCCGCCGGCAGATTACAGCTATGAGTTTAGAAACCAGATGGCCCACTATATCGTGGCCTGTGATTCCGACATCAACGTTGTAATCCCGCCGGAAACGGCTAAAGGGTTCACCGCCTGGCTGCAGCGGCTGTTCGGCCGCCGCCCGCAGCCGGTACCGGCACCCGCCCGGACCAGGCATTATATCGCCGGTTTCCTGGGTTACTGGATCATGGCAGGCGAAGCCCATATCACCAGCATCGCCGTTCGCCAAAAATACCGCCGCCGCGGTATCGGGGAAATGCTGCTAATCGCTGCCATCGACCAGGCGATCGCCCTCGGGGCTGATTTTGCCACGCTGGAAGTGCGCGTCTCCAATACCGGCGCCCAGGCGTTATACAGCAAACACGGCTTCCTGCATGTCGGGGAAAGACGGAAATATTACCTTGACCGCGGGCCTGACGGTGAGACCCGGGAAGATGCCCTGATCATGACCACCCCCAGTATCAAGTCCGGGGAATTCCAGAGCCGCCTGTACCGCCTCAAAGAACTGCATACCGTGAAATAAAGCCGGCTGCGTCCTATCTGCCGCCAAACATCAGGTCGGTAATGCCGGGTTTCTTGGTTTGCGGGCCGCTGGTCCCGATATTCGCCAGCAGCCAGTCTTCCAGGCCCTGTTTGATGCGGGGGAAAGATTCCTGCAGGCTGGCCAGGTCGACACTTTCCCGCTTGTTCGATTTGGCTTTCGCGGCCGCTCGCAGCCGCTGATTGAAATCACAGGCTGTTCCGAAAGAACTATTGATGTCTTTTTGCAGGTTCTTATCGAGAAAACTCAGCCGCTTCTTCCGCAGCTGCCAGCAGGTGGTATGGAATGGCCATTGCTGCGGCTGCCGGTCGAAGGTATCGACCAGGATCATATTCAGCTTCGTCTCTTCCAGCAGTGTACTGACGATGTCCGCCTGTTCTTTTTTGGGGTTCCGGGGCCGTATCAGGGTAAAAAAGACCAGTACCGCCACCAGGATTACTGCGACGATTATGCGGTCCCAGATCGATCCGTATTCCATATATGATTCCTCTCGGTGTATTATTCTAGCGCCGCCAGTTGATTACGCGGTTTCTTCCGAGGCCAGCTTGCCGCCGGTGCCCCAGTTCGATTTTGGGATATCATTGATAATGATGTGTACCGCTTCCGCCGGGACGCCTACTTTAGTAAAGACATCGGTGATGCCTTTGACCAGGGTTTTCTTCTGTTCGGTATTCCGCCCGGACCACATATTGACGATCACTACCGGCATCTTGCCCTCCAAAAACAAAAATGGAGAGGCTGCGGCAGCCTCTCCGGATCTCCAGGTTATCTAAACTTTCCTGTATTCATGGCCCCCACCGGGGTAATTATTCTCTCAGGATGTTGCCGGTCATACCTGCCGTTTAAATTTCGCTCTCAGGTCTTCGGTTTCTTTCAATTTCTGAAAATCTTCCGCCGATAACTTCACCAGGGATTTAACCTGGTCGTTCTCTACGGACAGCGTGAAATAATCCTTGCATTTCCAGCACTTATACGGCATTTCGTAGGTCGATTGCAACAGCGACATATACCCGTCGGTACCGCAGCTGGGGCACTTAATCTTGACCATCATCGCCTTTTCCGGCTCCCTTATCACTCGTTAATATCGAATACTAACCTTAATACCTGTCTTTGTCAATCGACTTCTCCACCAGCAGGCAGATGTTACGGGAGAAGTGCTTGAGTGGGAAATGATATGCCGCTTCGGCATACGACCGCCGGATGATAAACCCTGCTTTTCGAACCATGTTTTCCAGTTCATGCCGGCTGAACAGGTAATAATAACGGGGCAGTTCCGTATCTTTCGTCCGCCACGCGACCCGCACCTCTTTCGGTTTGAACCAGAACGCCGGCTGCCGGTGGTTCCAGACCGTAATGAAAGCCTGGCCCCCCGGCTTCAAGACCCGTTTCAACTCCCACAAGGCCTGCCGCCGGTCCCCGGCTTTTTCCAGGTGGTGATACGCCGCCACCGCCACCGCCCAGTCGAAGCTTTCCCCGGTAAAAGGCAGATGGGCGGCATCGCCGTGCACCAGGCCGGTCTCGAAATGGAACTTGCGGGCGTATTTTTCCGCATACTGCAGCATCCCGGTAGAGATATCCAGGCCGTACAACTGAAAACCCCGGCTGAAAGGCAGGAAGTCTGCTCCATGCCCGCAGCCGATATTCAGCAGGCGCCCTTTTTGCCAGCACCCCGCCAGTTCCTCCAGTTCCGTCCGGAAGATGGACCAGTGCCGCCGGTTGTACCAGCCGGGCGCCATCCGGTCGAAGATTTCTTCCTGGGTTAGTCCTTCATCTTTGGTGGCCACTGCTTTCTCGTGTTAGACTAAAAGAGAGTTTTCCTATTATCTACTGTTAGCTACTATATAATGAAGAAGCAGTCGCGGACAATTTCCGGCGTTACCCCGGTGGCGGTCATGGCTAAACCCATGGGCTGCCCGGGTAAATGCGTCTATTGCCCTACCTATACTGATTCTCCCCAGAGTTACACCCCGGAATCACCGGCCGTAATCCGCGCCCGCGCCTGCGGTTTCGACGCCTTTAAACAAACCGAATTCCGCCTGCGCATCTTGTCCGAGATGGGCCACCCCACCGATAAAGTGGAGTTGATCGTGATGGGAGGGACTTTTCTCGCCGCTCCGGTAGAGTACCAGTATCAATTTATCAAGGACTGCTACGATGCCCTCAATGGACAGGTTGCCGCCAACCTCGAAGAAGCCAAAATGATCAATGAGACGGCGCACAACCGCTGTGTAGGATTATGCATCGAGACCCGGCCTGACTGGTGCAGTAAAGCTGATGTGGAACGGATGCTGGCCTTCGGCACCACGCGGGTGGAGTTGGGCGTACAGATGCTGGACGATGCGATTTACCGTCTGGTGCGGCGGGGGCACGAGGTTGCCCATGTCGCCGCCACCACCGCACTGCTGCGGAACCACGGCTTTAAAGTCCATTATCACTGGATGCCCGGCCTCCCCGGCGCCACCCCGGAAACCGACCTGGCCCTTTCCAGGATGCTTTTCGCGGACAGCCGCTTCCGCCCCGACGGCCTCAAGATTTACCCCACCATGGTCGTCGCCGGGACGGAACTGGAGAACTGGTACCGGGAAGGCCGTTACCAGCCTTATGAAAACGAAGTCATGATCAGCCTGATCGCCGGTATCAAGGCCCTGGTGCCGGAATATGTCCGCATCTCCCGCGTCCTGCGGGATATCCCTTCAACCTACATCGTGGGCGGCTTGAAAGATTCCTTGCGAGACCTGGTCCGGGAACGGATGCTGCAGGCCGGTACCCAATGCCGCTGTATCCGCTGTCGGGAATACGGCCACCGCCGCCGGCAGCACTACCAGGTAGGCGAACCCCGCCTGGCCCGGTTGGAATACGACGCCGCGGGCGGTAAAGAGATCTTCCTGTCCTTCGAAGATAGCCGCGCCACCCTTTTCGGCTTGCTCCGCCTGCGCCTCCAGGAGGCCCCTCTCCCCGGCATGCCCCTCCCCGTGGCCATGGTCCGCGAACTCCATGTCTATGGACCGGAGATCGCCCTCAAGCAACATCCGGAGATAGATGATGCAAATGAAAGCCCGGCGGCGGCCCAGCACCGCGGCTTCGGCCGGGCCCTGCTGACGGAAGCGGAAAGGATTGCCCGGGATGAATTCGGGGCCATGCAGATCGCCGTGCTCAGCGGCGTCGGCGCCAAGCAGTATTACGCCGAGGCCGGCTACCACAAACTTGGTGCATACATGGCGAAGACGCTTTAGACATTCCAGGGGAAATAACAGGTATGACCGCTATCCTGTCCGCCGTCCCGTCATCAGGCTGTGATTGACCGACCATTCCCGGTATTCTCCAAATTCCAGGCCTGCTTTATTGAATAACTGTACTACTTTTTCCCGGGAAACCCGGACGGCTTTTGGCGGGCCTTTGTCCACCGTCATGTTCCACTCGATCACGACTACTTTACCCCCCGGTTTGAGTACCCGCTGTACCTCGGCAATGACGTGGCCGGGATCATCCACTTCATGCAGTATGAAAGCACAAACACAGACGTCGGCGCAGTTGTCCGGCAGGCCGGTATCGGTTACCTCGGCCTGTATCATTTTGAGCTGCCGCGGTGGATTCAAGTGCCGTATCCAGGCCAGCATCTCCGGACTGTTATCCACCGCATACACCGTACCCTCCGCCCCCACCGCCTCTGCCATGGGCAGGGAAAAAATCCCGGTACCGCTGCCGAAGTCAACGCCGGTCATTCCCGGCTTAACCCCGGCGATTTCATAGATCACCCGTTCCGGCTGTAATTCCTGGATACGGCCGGGATTATTCAAGCGCTGGCTGCGTGAGGTATCGAAGCGTCCCGTTTCCCTTTCCATCCGTACTCCTTACACCGGGAGGCCGGACATAAACCGTCCGGCCTCTCTGAAACCGTGCCTGGATTATCAACTATTTATAAACACCGTACTTCAGCGCCGCTTCCGCCATCGCCCGGACATTGGGCAGGGCATTCCTTTCCAGGGTAGCATTACCCGGGGCCAGGATGTAGCCGCCGCCAGGTCCGCACGTCTCGATCAGCTTCTTACAAATTTCCGTGACCTGGGCCGGTGTGCCGGTATTGATCACCGAAGCCGGGACATTTCCCGAGATGCAGAAATACCCGTTGAAGACCTTCTTCACGTGGGCCATATCCGACTTATCGAACAGCCAGATGATGGACCCCTTGGGATATTCCAGGAATTTCTCCAGGCGGCTGTCGTAGCCGCCCTCAGCGAACAGCGAGATGAGGATGCCTTCTTTGACCAGGGCATCCATCACCTTCTTCAATGACGGCCAGTAGAAGGTATCGAACTGCTTCTGTGACATCCACCCGTCCGCTCCCTTGTGCAGCGGGAAGCCGGCGATCAGGCCGCGCGTGGCGTTGCAGGTGGAGATGACTGATTCGATAGTGATGTCGGCCATGACATCCATGGCTTTGTGCAATTTGTCCGGGTAGCGGTACATGTCCATGAAGACCCCTTTGGTACCGCGTAAGGTATCGCCGATGGTATCGAAAGGCGCTTTGGCGAAGGCCCCGCGTGACACCGGGTAACCCAGTTCGGCTGCCCGCTGCCCCCCTTTCGTGAGGGCTTTGCTCCATTTCTGCGCTTCCGTGGCCGCGGCCATCAGCTTGCGCAGCGCTGCCCGGTATTCCTTTCGCCCGTAGGGGGCCAGCAAGCCGTTGATATGGACGATTTCATTGAAATCGGTCAGGGGCTGCAGCATGCGGAACGGTTGAAAAACCCCGACCACCCGCGGCAGGTATTTCCGCAGCCAGAAGTCCGAGGGGTCGCGGATCAGGTCGTCATACTCATCCACGGTCATGTACTCGCCCTCGACATACTGGTAATCGCTGGCTTCTTTCGGGATATTGCGTCCCGGCCAGTTATAAAAGCGCAGGTCAATCATCTCGAAGACCTTGCCGGAGGGGATGCCGGCCGGGCTGGCAAAGGTATCCAGGCCGGATTCCTCGTTGAACCTGGCCCAGGCTTCGACTGCCTTATTGGCATCGTACATGATATCATGCAGGGTCAGCCCGGCCCGGTAAGCCGGCAGGTAGCCAACGGGGATGGACACGGGTATCCGGTCCGGCTGCCTTACTTCATAGACATCGATGAAACGCTGTACCCGCTCTTTATATGCCTTTTCCGCTTTCGGGCTGACGAATTTGATGCCCTCGGCTGAGAGCCACCATTTGTAACGCTGCTGCTTCTTCTCCTTCGGACTCAACGCCGGCCAGTCTTTCGTATTTCCACTCTTGTCCTGGCCGGGAGATGGCCTACTCAGAAAACCGCCGCTTGTCATTATTCAACTTCCTCCATTAATAGATGTCCCGGACGCATCCGTTCACAATTGCCCTAACAGGCACCGCCATTATACCATAGCCGGGGGAAAACCCTGCTAGTCCCTCCGGAAATACCTGGCCTACGATATTCTGGTACCTGGCTGCAATTAGAAATGAACATGCGAACCGCTCATGATGAGCGACCCCATCACAGTTGATGGTACGAACCATGGGCCCACCCTGTGACAGGCTTCCCGATAAATACGGGACAGGCAGGGTGAGCGGAGTTATTATAACGCTGATCTCTAAAACCAGGTACTAGCTGCGCAGTTTGTGGCGCTGTAATTTTCCGGTTGCTGTTTTCGGTAATTCGGATACAAACTCGATCCAGCGTGGATACTTGTAGGCGGCGATCGACTTCTTTACAAAAGCCTGGATTTCCGCCGCCAATGCCGGCGTCGGCTCGCAGCCCGGCTTCAGTACTACGAAGGCTTTCGGTTTGATCAGGTCGGCTTCATCAGGTTTTCCCACCACCGCCGCCTCCAGTACCGCCGCATGGTGCAGAACCGTCTCTTCAATCTCGATCGGTGAGACCCAGATGCCCCCTACTTTCAACATGTCATCGGTCCGGCCCTGGTAATAGAAATAACCTTGATTATCACGGTAATACTTGTCCCCCGTATTGAACCATTCACCCAGCATCGACTGCTTCGTTTTCTCGTGGTGCCGGTAGTAATAAGCCGCCGCTGAGTCTCCCTTCACCCACAGGGTACCCACCTCGCCGGCAGGCAGGTCACAGCCGGACTCGTCCACGATGCGGGCTTCATATCCCGGCAGGACTTTGCCCGAGGAACCCGGTTTGATATCGCCCGGCCGGTTGGAGATAAAGATATGCAGCATCTCGGTAGAACCGAGCCCATCCAGGATCTCCTTACCGAACCGTTTTTGCCACTGCTGGAAGATCTCCGTGGGCAGGGCTTCGCCGGCGGAGACATAGCAGCGGACGGATGACAGGTCATATTTATCTTCAGCGCCCTCGATTTGCAGCAGGCTGGAGTAGAGTGTGGGTACGCCGAAAAAGATAGTGGGGCGGTACCAGGCGATGGTCTCATAAACCGTCTGCGGCAGGGGGCGTTCAGGTAACAAAATAACCGAGGCCCCCAGGGCCAGCGGGAAATAGGCACTCGCGCCGAGGCCATAGGCAAAGAACAACTTGGAAGCGGAGAAGATACGGTCGCTTTCCCTGATATCGAGTACCCCCCGGCCGTAGCTTTCGACACTCCGCTCGATATCGTGCTGCAGATGTACCGCGGCCTTGGGAGCCCCGGTACTGCCCGAGGTATAGTTCCAGAAGGCGGTATCGTCACGGCTGGTGGCCGCCGTCTCCAACTGGTCCGAGGCTTCACTGATGAGCTCTTCGAAGGACTTATGAAACGGCTGCGTGCCGCCGTTTTGTACGATTGTATTCTTGAGATACAGGTACTTTTCCCGCCAGGTTTCCGCGGTCCCGGTAAAGTCATGGTCGATGATCAGGGTGGTTGCCCGGCTGTCGTTGATCAGCAGCCGGTAGTCGTCGGCGGTGTACATGTAGTTGACCATGACGGGAATGGCCCCGATCTTGATAGCGCCGAAAAAGCAGGCCAACGCTTCGGGCGAATCATACAGGGAAACCAGGACCCGCTGTTCCATGCCGACACCAAGTGATAACAGCATATTGCCGGCTTTGTTTATCAGCGACTGAAGCTGGAGATAGGTATAAGTTTTCTCACGGTAATAGACCGCCGCCCGGCCGCCCCACCCTATCCTGATTTTTTCATCGATGACCCAGTCAGTGACATTATACGGTGCCGGTTCGTAGGCCTGGTACTTATATTCCATCCTCATTTCCCCCTGATTAGCTGCTTCCCGCCGGGAAGATACCATTATATCGTTTCCGAAGCGCAGTACCAAAATACGTGTAATTCGTATCTTTACTTTAAGCATCATTTTTATAGACTTTTTCTCCCGGCTAGGATATAATCGGGGCGAATTTCCGTTCCTTAACCGGGAACAACGGTACTTTTTTACCCGGTAACCCCGGATAAATAGCAAGGAGAAAAAGCATGGCTGAAAAAGATAGAGTATACAAGTTCCTTAATCCGGTTGGCATTCAGTTGCCGGTCAAGACTTATCCCCTGGCGCCGCGCCTGGATAAACTCGACGGCAAGGAGATCTGGTTCAGCATCACCGGCGAACCTGATATCACCATTCCCCTGGAGAAGCGCCTGAAGGCAGAT
>CAZSHH010000013.1:2217-29144 GCA_964606525.1 uncultured Dehalococcoidales bacterium | reverse complement strand
ACTATCCCAACGTGAACTGGAAAATCAAGAAGACCTACGGGCCGGTCCAGGTCCCGTTATCCGATGAGGAGATGGAGACAGCCGATGCCGTGATTCAAGGCGTCTGCTGGTGAAGCGGGGCGGTATGGGGGCAGTTGCCCTATATTGCCGACCTTGAAAAAGCCGGGATCCCGACCATACTCATCGACCTGGCCGACCAGGAAGAAATGGTCAAACAGGAAGCCCTGGTCAACGGTATGCCTAACGTTCGCTTCATCCATGCTTCACGTACCCTGGCCGGGCCCATCGATGTCGATAGGATGATCGGCCCCATCATCGACGGCCTGGTAAAGCCTTTGACCGCCAAGGAAAAAGAGACCGGCCTGTACAATCCGCAGCAGCCCCGCATCATCTTCGAAGGTACCATGGAAGAAGCCGATGTCTTCTTTTCCCAGACCCGTCATGTCCCCAAGCCGCTCAATGCCCCCATCTCCATCTATACCGATGGCCTGCCGGTCCGCCTGCCCACCGAGGAAAGGGTCAAGGAGATGCTCAAGGGCACCAGCCACCGGCCGGATGAGATGATCACCTACCAGAATCCCCGTATGGCCATGTTCGGGGAAGACATGAAAAAGGGCGACCTGGTACGGTTCCAACCCATGAAATGGACGGCCACCGTGGAAAAAGTCGCCGCCATCGCCGTCATGGCCGGTTGTAAACCAACCGATCTACCGGTGGTCCTGGCGATCGCAGAATCGGGCGTGCCCACCGGCACCACGGTTTATGCCAACCTGTGGTGCTGCGTCAGCGGGCCTATCGTGAAAGAAATCGGCATGAATGCCGGCCTGGGGATGCTGGGACCGGGGAATCCGGCCAACTCCGCCATCGGCCGGGCTTACCAGCTGATGGCCATCAACCTGGGCGGCGCCGTCCCCGGCATCAACCGCATGAGCAGCATCGGCAGCCCTATCAACCGGGCCGGCTTATGCTTTGCAGAAGAAGTTGACGGCCTGCCGCCGGGATGGAAAGGACTGAATGAGGAACGGGGGTTCCGCAAGGATGAAAATATCGTCATGGTGATGTGGACTGAAGGCGGCATGGACGGTGCCCAGTTCTCGCCGGGCGGTTACCGGGCCTTCCAGAAATCCGGGCACGGCGGCATCGCCCGCCGCCTGGGAGTCAAGGGCAAACCCGGCCCGCACAACTTCTTTGACTTCATCCTCCCCGGTATCTGGGCGGGGGGCAGGGAAGGGCCGCGTACATTTATCATCGTCCACGAGATGGCCCAGCACCTGTATGAAATGGGCTACAAGTCCAAGAACGATGTTTATAAGTATATCTGGGAAAAAGGCAAGGAACCGCTGCGTGCCTACCGTAACCGTTCCTGGGTCGATCTTTCCACCAACGGCTGGATGGGCATCGACCGCCAGTCCGGGAAGCCCTGGAAAGAACTGCCGGAAGACTATATGATATCGGTCGCCGGCGATAACCCGGATGAGAACTGCATCATCGTCTGCGGTTCGGATGAAGAAGTCTGCGTCCAGATGACCGGCGGCCCCCGCAGCGGCCTGGGGGCAAATCCCTTCTACAGCATCGACGCCTGGAAATAAGACCCCTTAACCGTGGATTTTCTCGAGCCTGTCCAGAACACTGGACAGGCTCGAATTTTATAGAGGGGAAAACAAACTTATGGATCTACAGGCGTTCTGCCTGTCAATGACTAACAGACTTTACTGAACATTGTCTGGATATTTCACCCCATTTCTCTATTTTCTATATCTCTATTTTCGTTTTTTCACGGGTCTTGACAAACCACTAGTACTCCAGTTCTTTATTCGTTATTTATTCGAACTTTTCTTCTACTTCGTTTTTTCATATTTGGTTTTTTTACTCTGGTTTTTACTTGGGATTTAGAAATTAGAAATCAGGATTTACTCATGGTATGGAAGTTATGGCTTCATTCTTGTTGTAGTAGAAGCGGACAAAAAAGGGAGCCCCGAATATTCGGGGCTCCCCTGGGTTCAGGTTACAGGTGAGTTTAGCTTACTCTTCTGGTCCGGACGATCAGAACGATCAGGGCGATAACCAGGATCGCACCGATGGCAATGATGATCCACAGCAGGTAAGAAGGAATTACTTCATTTGCCGGTGGAACACTCACGGTGATCGTCGGATTGGTCTGGGTAATGGTGATGGGGGCCGTCGTGGTTTCATCTGGTCTGGCCATGGTGGTGAAGATACCCATCACATAGGGGGTACCGGCGGCAGGGTAAGAAGCACCGGTGGGTCTGACCTTCCAGTAGTAAACGGTCGAGTAGGCCAGTTCTTCATCAGAATAGAAGACGGGATTAGTGCTGGTGCGGCTGTAGGTGATGATGGCG
Source organism: uncultured Dehalococcoidales bacterium (assembly GCA_964606525.1). GTDB lineage: Bacteria > Chloroflexota > Dehalococcoidia > Dehalococcoidales > UBA2162 > JBBITI01. Next base: position 26,784 of record CAZSHH010000013.1, on the reverse strand, counting down.
AAGGTCGGATCATCGGAAACGACCAGTTCGTAACCAGTTGCACCCGGAGCCGGAGACCAGGAGAAGGTTGGGGTCAGGGAGACATTCATCGCACCATTGGACGGGGAGTTCATGGATACCGGTGCTAGAGTGTCAATCTTGAATTTACGAGACGTTGACCAGGGGCTGTCGAAGGCAGCGTCGGCTCTGACTCTCCAGTAGTAGGTAGTGTCAGCTTGGAAATTGAAAATGGTAGTACCAGACGGGCCAACGATAACCATAGGAGTGCCGATTCCGGCTACCGGGCAGACAACCTGGGTGAAGTTACTGTCAAGAGCGATTTGCAGGTTGTAAGTAGTAGTTACCGGGTCAGCGTTGGCGATGCCGGTCCACTGGAAGACGACGTTATTGGCATTACCGGTTTCCTGGTTGATGGGGGTGATGAAGTTATCAGCCGGGGCAACCAGAGCGGGGCCGGCGGCGGCGAAGATCTCGGTGAAGACGTAGATAGTATTGTCAATTGTATTAACGGTGTAAATATTACCACCAGATGCAGCTTTCAGGAGTTTAAAGGCAGTTCCGGCGGCAGCTTTGGTCTGCCAGGCACCGGTAACTCCAGAGCGAACGTAGCTGCTGTCTGTGGTATTGTTGGACATGGCATAGGCTAAACCGCTGTTCATAACCATGCTGTTTACAGTAAAAGCAGCGGTACCTTTAGCGGCAGCCGGGAACATGACATCAGTACCGATAGTATAGGCATAGACGCCGGTACCGACGGCAGCAAACACCTTACCACCGGCAGATAACTTGTCGGCGGTGGCATTGCTTACATTACCACCGGCAACCTTAGTCCAGGTAGCGCCGCTGTCAGTAGAATAGGCGAAACCAGCATCTGCACCTACCACCAGGTTACCCGCAGAAACGAGATAGATCGAGTTGCCAACTCCAGCACCGGTGGTTTTCTTGTCAGCCGGCGGGAAACTGTTGCCGCCATCGGCGGACTTAGCCACATCGGTTCCGGTTAACACGTATACCGTGCTGGCGGTCTCGGCAACCATGTCGTTAACGGTGTACCATACACCCTTGGTTTGTACGGTGGTCTGGAAAGCATCGTTGCTGTACAGAAGAGTAGTACCGCCCTGGTCGACAAGATAAGCTACGTCGAAATTGTCAGCGGCCGGGCGAATGATATAACTACTACCAGTATATTTAACAACTCTTTCCCAGGCCGTGGTCTTCCGCCACAGGCTGACCACATTGTTATATTCGGTGATCAGGTAATACTTGGTACCGTCAGCATTGACGGCAAAATCAGTAACAGCGGCAACGGTATCGATGAAAGCAACATCGTTGAATGCCGCGCCATCATTTGCAGAGAGGGCAAAAGCAGTCTCGTCATTGGCAACTGCGGAAGCCTTGTAGGTCGCGGCACCAACATTAGCGCCGAAATAGGCTACTTCCGTGGCTGCTGAAGTGGCAAAAGAGGGATATTTGTTCGGGGTCGGCGGGACCGCGGAGTTCGCTGCTGCGGTAGCAGGACTGGCGACACGAAGCACCGTGTTTGAAGCAGCAGCACCGGCAACCAGTTTATCACCGGCGCCGTTCAAAGCCACACTAACCACGGCGGTAGCGGATAAAGTAGCAACACCGGTATCGGTCATTCTGATCAACCCGTCAGCACTGTTAAGGGCTAAATAAACGATACGGGCTAACGGATCATATACCGAATAGGAAGCAGGAATTGCGATATCGGCAACGCTGTTGACGCCGCCGATGTCCTTACCAGTGCCCCAGGCCGGGCCGAAGGTCTGGTAAGCTGCATTCCACCGCTTCTGGAAGGTGAAGCCGATGTTGGCGTATGTATTTACGTTGTCTGAAGTAATGGCGTAGATTGTGTAGTCGCTGGCATAGTTGGGTGAGAAGGCGACGGCCAGGGCATTGGTACCTTCGGTAACATTACCGCTGGTGCCGGCTCCCCAACCAGCCGCAGCATCATCGCTAAAAGCATTTACCCAGCCAGTAGAGCCGCCAAGGCCGGAACCGATGGAGTAATGCCATACGGCGCCGCTGCCACCAGCATTACCGGTCACCGCAATGGTCCTGGTGCCGGTCGGGGCAGGGCTGACGGCGATGTAATTTAATTGGGTAGCAGCCAACAGTCCAGTGACATTAACGAATGCATTGGCACCGCTGTCGCTGGCCCAAACCCCATTAGCACCGACGATTGCAAAAAGTAACGAACCGTCAGCCACGTCCGGGGCCAAGGCGATTTTCCTGACCGCCCCGACAAGTCCAGTAGCGGGTGCGGCAGCAAAAGTACTACCACCATCGGTGGTCTTATAAACCTTGCCATCACTGCCGACGGCATAACCGGTGGTGCCATTGGTTGCAACGGCCAGGTCAACAATATCTACACCTAAGATCTTGTTGGTAGTTAAACCAGGAGCTGAGTCCTTGGTCCAACCCATATAACCAGCCGATGCCGGCGTAGCAACCACCAGCATGCTTGCAAGCACGGCCAGGGTTAAAACTACGCCTAGTATCTTGGTAAATCTATTTTTCATAGTCGACCTTTTGTTTTCTCCTTTATGATACTTAATGTCTCCGGGCTTCAAGCCCTCTATTTTATTTGGCCTTTCCCTGGAGACATCACTAATTGACCAAATCATATTCAATTACAGGGCAGAAATATTAATGTTCTTCCCTTGCGGGTCTTGCCATCCCATCACCTCCTTTTAGGACGTAAAGTAATAACAGGTGGTTTCCCAACCACCTTACCCGTTATTATAGCATGGCTTGTCAAGAACCAGGTACATCTGCAGTAAAATACATATATATAAACGTATATGTAACGTAAAGGTTACTATTAGTATTTAGTACTGGCAGGTAAATGAATATAGTACTTTTTACAATAATTGGCAACCAGCCGGCGAAGGTGTTATAATACCTGAGTTTAGTAAGACCGATAACATCAGAGTAAATATCATTATCTACCTTTAAGTTGGCCCAGCGAGGCTAGCAAGGGGTCGGAACAAAACGGGTTATGCATGATAACCTCTTGCCAGCCGGGCAAGAGGTTTTTTGATGTCCGGAAAAGTGGTTATGAACCGTGAGGATATCCGGCGCAGCCTGGCTCGTATTGCTCACGAGATCATCGAACGCAACCAGGCGGCCTGCCGCCTGGTGCTGGTAGGTTTGAAAACCCGCGGCGCCCCCCTCGCCCGCCGCATCTCCGACAACCTGAAGAAATTCGAGGATATCGACATCCCGGTGGGTGCCCTTGATATCAGTCCTTACCGTGACGACCTCCCCGCCGAAAGCCGCCTCCACCATCTGCACCACCCGGGAAAACCCGTGGTGGACGGCCGCGGCTGCCCTATCGATGTCGCTGATAAATACGTCGTCCTGGTCGACGATGTCCTCTACACCGGACGCAGCACCCGGGCGGCCCTGGATGCCCTCACCGATATCGGCCGTCCCGAATCCATTCAATTGGCCGTCCTCATCGACCGCGGCCACCGCGAACTGCCCATACGTGCCGACTATGTCGGCAAGAACATCCCTACCGCCCGCAGCGAAGAGATCCAGGTTCATGTTTCCGAGATCGATGGTGTGGATGAAGTGGTCATCGTGAAAAACGAATTGCCTGATAATGATGATAGAAAAATGCCGGATGGAGAAAAAGCCGGACTAAAAATCAGGGTAAGCCCCGGGGGAGATATATTATGAGCCTACAGGGGAGAAGCCTCGTTACTATCGATGATTTTTCAAGCTCCGAGATGGAAGGCCTTTTTACCCTCGCCGATGAGATGGCCGGGCAGCGCGACCAGCAATACGGCCTGTGTACCGGAAAAGTCATGGCCAGCCTGTTTTTCGAGCCCAGTACGCGCACGCGCCTCTCCTTTGAATCAGCCATGAACCGCCTCGGCGGCCGGGTTATCAGTGTCACTGATCCGCAGGCGACCTCGCTGGCAAAAGGAGAGAGCCTGGCGGATATGGCCCGCATCGTGGGTAGTTATGCTGATATCATCGTTATCCGGCATCCCTGGGAAGGCGCCGCCCGCGTCGTAGCCGATTACGCCGGCATCCCGGTTATCAATGCCGGTGACGGCGGCCATCAGCACCCTACCCAGACCCTTTGCGACCTCTATACAATGCAGAAAGAAAGAGGCCACATCCGTGGTTCCCGCATCGCCCTTTGGGGCGACCTGAAATACGGGCGGACGATCCACTCCCTGATCTTCGCCCTGGCAAAGTTCGGGGCCGATATCCTGTTTTGTCCCAGCCCCGGCCTCGAAGTCCCGGAGCATGTTATCAAGAAGCTGGTCATGGAATATGGCGGCGAGGTCCGCAAGTCCGTAAATAACGGTAATACTTCGGCCGATGCGAAAAAGCCGCCGCATAAAGAAGCCGTCCCACTGGATGCCATATACATCACGCCCAGCAGCCCCCACCAGCTGGCGATGATGCCGGGCGTTGACGTGGAAGTTGAACTCAAGTCCGGTGTCGATGCCCTCTATGTGACCCGTCCGCAAAAAGAACGCTTCTCGGCGGCGGAGAAAGAACAGGACCTGAAACACAAATACCCGGTCGTGAATAAGGAACTCCTGAAAGAAAAAGCCTTCCACCGTTCCATGGTGATGCATCCCCTGCCGCGGGTCGATGAGCTGGCCTATGAACTGGATTCTGATCCCCGCAGCCGGTATTTCCAACAAGCCGGCTTTGGCATCCCCGTGCGCATGGCCTTGATCTCCTTACTCCTTGGTACCAGCGGAATTAAAACGGAAACCGGTAAGGAAAATATCCCCAAGTCCATGCCGCCTTACCGGCATGACGGTGATTTGAGATGCCCTAATCCGAAATGTGTCTCCATTCAGGATACCGAAGCCAAATATATCCGGCCGAAGTTCGTGATCGCCGATACCAACCCCTTCACCCTGCGCTGTGTTTACTGCGAACATGGTTATGAGCCGAAATTTATCGCCAGTTCCGAATGGCACCAGGGCAAACTGGAAAACAAGCGCTATTACCGTGCCGATAGCCGTTGGGCGCGCCAGATCCGGCCGGAAAACCTGATCGTTTTTACTTCCGCTGCAGAAGCCGAAGCCCAGGGCTTTAAACCGGGACGAAACACTAAGGAACAGGAAAGATGATACCGGCGGTAGTCTTATGAACACCAGGCCTCTGCTTATTACGGGCGGGCATATCATCGACCCCAGCCAGCACTGGAACGGCCCGGGTGAATTGCTGATCGAAGATGGTGCTGTAGAGTGGTTAGGGCTGGAGTATGATTTCACCCCGGGAACGGCCATAGACGTTCTCGATGTTGCCGGTATGATGGTCTGCCCCGGCTTCATCGACCTGCACTGCCATCTGCGGGAACCGGGGTATGAAGCAAAAGAAACCATAGCCACCGGTACGCAGGCCGCAGCGCGGGGTGGTTTCACGACTATCTGCTGCATGCCGAATACCAATCCTCCCCTCGATACCGTGGCCATGCTGAATAACATAAAAAAGAAGGCCGCTGAAGAAGGGTTGGTGCGCGTCCTTCCCATCGCCTGTGTTACACGGCGGCGTAAAGGAAATACCCTGGCTTCGCTGATGGCCCTGGCCGCAGCCGGGGCGGTGGGTTTCAGTGATGACGGCAGCCCGGTTAGCCGTACCGACCTCATGCGGCGGGCGCTGGAAACCTGCCGTGCGCCGAATTTGCCTATCATCGACCACTGTGAAGATATTACCCTGTCTGAAGCAGGCGTGATAAATGAAGGAGATGTTTCTGCCCAGTTCGGCTTGCGCGGTATTCCCGATGCCGCCGAGGAAATCATGGTTGCCCGTGACCTGACCCTGGCTAAACAGACCGGGGGTCGGCTCCACCTGGCGCACCTGAGTACCGCCGGCTCCGTCGGTTTGGTCCGTAAGGCTAAAGATGCCGGTATCCAGGTTACTTGCGAAGTAACTCCCCACCACCTCACCCTCACCGAGGACGAAGTCATCCGCCGCGGTGCTGATGCTAAAGTAAACCCGCCGCTGCGCACCCGCAAAGATATCGCCGCCCTCATTGTCGGCTTGAACGATGATGTCATCGATGTCATCGCTACTGACCACGCCCCGCATACAGCGGCGGATAAGAAAGGAGGGCTGGTCGATGCGGCTTTCGGTATCAGCGGTTTTGAGACTGCCCTGGGCAGCTTGATGCGGTTGGTCCATCAGGGGAAATTGCCGCTGGAAAAAATGATTGCCAAATTAACCCAGGGCCCGGCTAAAATTTTGGGCGGGCGTTACGGTAAGGTCGGCACCCTGGCTGTGGGTGCTTGCGCCGATATCACCGTTTTTGACCCGCAGGAAGACTGGCTGGTTGATCCCCGCCAGTTTGCTTCCAAAGGCAAAAATACCCCGTTAGCCGGTTCTATCTTAAAAGGTAAAGTCCTGGCTACCTTCTGGAAAGGCCGGATGGTCTATATGGATAAACTGCTTACCCGCCGGCCGGAAATCAGGATGCCGAAATATTTCGTCGATCCGCAAGACCGGAGTTTCCACAACTGACTTATGATGAACTTTTTTTACATGTCCGATGCTATGCCTTTCATACACCGGTTATCCGGAGAGGCGGTTGACCATGAGTAAAAATGCTTTTCTTGTCCTTGCTGACGGTACCGTTTATCAGGGTTATTCCTTCGGGCATGATGCCGAGGTCTACGGTGAAGTCGTCTTTAATACCACGATGGCCGGTTACCAGGAAATGCTTACCGACCCTTCTTATGCCGGGCAGATCGTTGTTCCTACTTACCCCCTGATCGGTAACTACGGGACGAACGATGACGACCTGGAATCCGGGCGTATTCAGGTGCGGGGGTTCGTGGTTCGGGAAGCATGTCATCAACCCAACCATTATCTGAACAAACAGACACTCCATCAATACCTGGAGGACCACCGGATTCCCGGTGTCTACGGCATCGATACCCGGGCGGTTACCCGCAAGCTGCGGGCGGGTGGGGTGATGATGGGCTGCTTGACGACACAGCCGAGCCCAGAAAAAGCATTAGCCCAATTGCGGAGCGCTCCTGATTACGGTGTGACCGATTTCGTCCACGAGGTAACCTGCCGTCAAAAATTCGAATGGCCGGCCGCTACCCACAACCCCGAATTCAACCTGGCCGTGCTTGACTGCGGGACCAAATACAATATCTTCCGCTTGCTCAGTGAACGCGGCTGCCGTATCACCGCCGTCCCCTGTGATACCTCTGCGGCTGAGATCCTGGCGCTGCACCCGGATGGGGTTTTATTGTCGCCGGGGCCAGGCGACCCCCGGCTGCTGCCGCAGATCGTGAAGACGGTTCAGGAGCTGGCAGGGAAAATACCGGTCATGGGCATTTGCCTGGGCTGCCAGATGATTGGCATGGCCTTTCACGGCGGGATTTTCAAACTTAAATTCGGCCACCGGGGCGGTAATCACCCGGTCCGCGAACTGGCTACCGGACGTGTCCATATCACCGCGCAGAATCACGGTTATGCCGTGGATCCGGATTCCCTGCAGGACGGGCTGGAAGTCAGCCACCTGAATTTGAATGACGGCACCGTGGAAGGTCTGCAGCACCGTGAACTGCCTTTATTTGCCATCCAGTATCATTCCGAGGCATCTCCCGGCCCGTTGGACAGCGTATATCTCTTTGACCGCTTCATCGATATGATGCGGCAGGCAAAAAAATAGGCATCCCCCTGGCTTCTCCTGCTCAATAATGAAAATAAGCGATTCGTTGATAAACGAAAGTAATAAACCGAAAAATATATGACAAAACCAAAAAAAGTACTGATCATCGGTTCCGGCCCTATCATCATCGGGCAAGCTGCCGAATTCGATTATGCCGGGACGCAGGCCTGCAAAGCTATGCGTGAGGAAGGCGTGATTTCGGTCCTGGTCAATTCCAACCCGGCGACCATTATGACTGATGAAGATATCGCCGACGTGGTATATATCGAACCCCTGACCCTGGAGATGGTCACCCGTATCATCGAACGGGAACGCCCGGACGGATTGCTGCCTACCCTGGGCGGCCAGACCGGCCTTAATTTAGCGGTGGAATTAGCCGCAGCCGGGGTGCTCGATAAATATAATGTAAGGTCTCTGGGTACTTCCATATCCACCATCCGCCAGGCAGAGGACCGTGAACTCTTCAAACAATTATTACTTTCGATCGGTGAACCGGTACCTCCTTCTGCTACCGTGACCAGCCTGGATGAAGCCGTCAAGTTTGTGATCGGGATCGGTTTGCCGGTCATCATCCGCCCTTCCTTTACCATGGGCGGCACCGGCGGCGGCATGGCTTATACCTGGCAGCAGCTCGATGAGATCGTTACCAGCGGTTTGAATGCCAGCCCCGCGCACCAGGTCCTGGTGGAGCAGTCGGTTGCCGGCTGGAAAGAGATCGAATATGAGGTCATGCGGGACAGCGCCGATAATTGTATCACTGTCTGTAATATGGAGAATTTCGATCCCGTCGGTATCCATACCGGGGACAGCATCGTGGTTGCCCCCAGCCAGACACTGACCAATAAAGAATATCAGATGCTGCGTTCATCCAGCCTGAAAATAATCCGTGCCCTGGGCATCGAGGGCGGCTGTAATGTCCAGTTTGCTCTCGACCCGGCAAGCAAACGATACGTGGTTATCGAAGTAAACCCCCGTGTCAGCCGCAGTTCCGCACTAGCCAGTAAAGCTACCGGCTATCCCATCGCCCGCGTCGCCGCCAAGATCGCAGTCGGCAAGCGGCTGGATGAAATCCCGAATGCCGTTACCGGCAAGACCATGGCTTCGTTTGAACCGGCTCTCGACTATGTCGTGGTTAAAATTCCCCGCTGGCCTTTTGACAAATTTGCCACCGGCGACCGTATCATCGGCACCCAGATGAAAGCCACCGGTGAAGTCATGGCGATCGACCGTACCTTTGAAGCCGCGTTACAGAAGGCGGTCCGTTCCCTGGAATTCGGTAAAAAGTCCCTCCTGTGGGAAGACCGGCAGTGGCAATTGGGGCCGGATATCACCTCTTATCCCCTTGAGCCGACCGATATCCGCCTCTGGGCGATCATGTCAGCCCTGCGGCGGGGCATCAACCCCACCGCCATCGCTGATGTAACGAAAATCGATCTCTGGTTCCTCTCCCGGCTGCAGAACATCGTCAACATGGAAAAGCAGCTGCTGGGCCAGCTTTTGACTCCCGAGTTATTGCGGGAAGCCAAGCGCCTGGGTTTTGCCGATGAGCAGATCGGTACCCTGGCCGACCGCCTGCCCGATCAGGTCCGTCAGATGCGCCGGGATTTGCATATCCATCCTGTATATAAAATGGTAGATACGTGCGCGGCGGAATTCGATGCCGCCACCCCCTACTTTTACTCTACGTACGAGCAGGAAAACGAGGCGGTCCCGGTGGCTCAAACCAAGGCGGTGGTCATCGGCAGCGGCCCCATCCGCATCGGCCAGGGCATCGAATTCGATTACTGTTCTGTACATTCCGCCTGGGCTTTACAGCAGGCTGGCTATCAAAGCATCATGGTCAATTCCAATCCGGAAACCGTCTCCACCGATTTCGATACCTCCGACCGCCTGTATTTCGAAGCCCTGGATGAAGAAAGCCTGCGCGATATCCTGGAGAATGAAGGAAGTTCCGGTGATGGCCGTTATCCGGGCTCTATCGTTCAGTTCGGCGGGCAGACGGCCATCAATCTCTCGCAGCCCCTCTCCCGCCTCGGTATGCCTCTTTTGGGCTCCTCCGCTGATGCCATCGACCTCGCCAGCGACCGCGGCCGTTTTGAAGACTTCACGGCTGCTCTGGGCATCCCCCAGCCCCCCGGAGCCGGGGTTACTTCGGTAGAAGAAGCCTTAAATGCCGCCAAACTGATCGGCTACCCGGTCCTTGTCCGCCCCAGTTATGTCCTGGGCGGCCGTGCTATGGAGATCGTCCATGATGCCACAGAACTGGTCCGCTATTTCACTTTAGCCGCCGAACTGGATACCAGGCACCCGGTCCTTATCGATAAATATTTCGAGGGTAAAGAATGTGAACTGGATGCCGTGGGCGACGGCGAGGCTGTTTTTATCCCGGGGATCATGGAACATATCGAACGTGCCGGCGTACACAGCGGCGATTCCATGGCCGTATATCCCGGACTTCGCCTGACCGAACGCGAGGTAGAGACGCTGGTCGATTATACCGTCCGCATCGGCCTCGGTTTGAAGATCAAAGGCCTTATGAACATCCAGTTCGTCATCATGCCGACCAGCGGCGGTTTCGAGTCTTCGGTATACGTGATCGAAGTCAATCCCCGGGCCAGCCGTACTGTGCCCTTTATCTCCAAGGTAACAGGGGTTCCTCTGGTTAAAGTTGCTACCCGCGTCATGCTCGGTATCAGCCTTAAAGATCAGGGTTATAATACCGGCCTTTTTAAACGCCAGAAACTGGTGGCCGTGAAAGCTCCCGTTTTTTCCATGTCCAAGTTGGCCGGGGTCGACACCTTCCTCGGCCCGGAAATGAAATCTACCGGGGAAGTGATGGGTATCGATTTCACCTTTAATGGAGCAGTAACCAAGGCCCTCATGGCGGCCGGTATGATGCTGCCGCCGCAGGGCTCGGTATTATTAAGTATCGCCGACCGTGATAAGCCGGAAGCCGCACCTATCATCCGCCGTTTTGCCGAGTCCGGATATAATTTGTATGCCACTGAAGGTACTGCGGCCATGATCGGGGCGATGGGTTTGCCGGTGACAACCATCACCAAGAAGGTGGGCGAAGGCCATCCCAATGTCATCGACGTCATCAACGACGGTACGGTCCAGGGAGTCGTCAATACCATCACCGGCGGCCGGGTGCCTTTAAAAGACGGTTTCAATATCCGGCGGGCGGCTGTAGAACGGCGTGTACCCTGCTTCACATCCCTCGATACCGCCCGCGCCGTGGCGGAAGCCCTCTATGCCGGGACCAATACCTATAGTGCCCAACCGCTGCCCAGTTACCGGAAACCGAACGTAAATAATAAGAACGGCCAGTTAAAAACCTGATTTAAGAAATATGATTTATGATTAAAGAAGCATCAATCTTGCATCATAAATCATAAATCAACTATATTTGTGGGAAGGATTTTAAGAAATATCGTAAAGGAGTATCCTTGTACCAGGTAGAATCCCGTGTAGTTAGCAACGTATCTTTTTTCTCCGATGTTCCCACTCTGGACCGGCGGTACCGGGACGTTCGCCTCCTGTGGCTGCACTGCCCGGATATCGCCCGTACCGTGCGACCCGGCCAGTTTGTCATGGTCACCTGCGTCGGCCTTACCCTGCCCCGCCCCTTCAGCGTGCACCAGGTGGTCAATGATTCCATTGCCATCCTGTTTGCCGTTCTGGCCGACGGCCAGGGTACGGCCTGGTTGGCCGCCCGCCAACCGGATGATATTATCCCCGTCGTCGGCCCCCTGGGCAACGGCTTCCCTCTCGCTGGTGCCGGACACCTGCTGCTGGTAGCCGGTGGTATGGGCATCGCCCCGCTGTACTTCGCGGCCGCTGCCGCGGTGCAAAAAGGCCGCCCGGTAACTCTTCTCATGGGAGCGAAGTCCGACCGGCTGCTGTATCCAGCGGAGCAGCTGCCGTTTGGGATTGCCTTGTTCACGGCTACCGATGATGGTTCGGCTGGGAAACTCGGGCTGGTGACCGGGCTGATACCGGAATATATTGCTAAAGCGGACTGCGTTCTGGCCTGCGGCCCTTTGCCCATGTACCGCCAAATGGCGGACAACCGGGCGGCCCTGGGCTTGACTGATAAAAATGTCCTGGTTTCACTGGAAGCTATGATGGGCTGCGGCCACGGTGCCTGTTATTCATGTACCATCAAAACGCACCATGGCCTGAGACAGGTCTGTAAAGACGGCCCGGTCTTTGAGCTGGCTGATCTTATATTCGGTGAAATGGGTTTATGAAAAACTGTTAACAGTGATTCCACTCGTCCTTCGATACAGGCTCAGGACGAGTGGGAGTCAAAAAGCATATGTGTAGACTTAAATGTCCATCATCGCCGTCCTGGAACACTTTAATACTGGAGTAACTTTCATGATCATTACTAAATCGATCCAGGTCCAGACCATGGGCAACACCGATATCGTAGATATTACCCCTGAAGTCGAACGTGTCCTGTCCGGCTCAGGGCTGAAAGAAGGTACCGCCGCCGTTTTCGTTGCTCATTCTACGGCCGGGATTGCCGTGATGGAATACGAACCCGGGCTTATCGCCGACTTTAAGGCTTATTGGGAACGTACCGTGCCCCGGAATACTGCCTATAAACACGATGCCGGTTTGGGGGAAGGCAACGGGCATTCCCACGTCCGGGCTTCTGCTCTCGGCCCCTCCGTCACCGTCCCTTTTACCGATAGTCGGCTGGTTACCGGTACCTGGCAGCAAATTGTCCTGGTTGATTTCGATAACCGCCGCCGTACGCGGCAGATCTTCATCCAGGTGATGGGTGAATAATTTCCTTAGCTGGGCGAGGTGCCCGGCAGCCGGAGCCTTTCCGATTCAATACAATCCTGAGGGAGCATTACTCCGACTCTTCTATCGAATAATCGGGCAGGATGGCATCTCCTTGAACTGCCCCGACTGCCAGGCTTATCTCACCACGGCAATTACAGAAACCTCCTTTCTTCTTTAATTCCCGAATAACCTGGTGAAGTACCGCCAGTGCCAACCGATGTGGAAGATGGCAATGATGCCCAGGGCGATACCCGCTTCTACGTGCCAGTAAAGCATGTTGAAGGGCAGGATGATATTTAAACCCAGATCGAGGTTCAGGAGCAGCAGCATGCCCAGGATTGCAGAAACCAGTCCCGCTGCCCCCAGGACGATATTCCAGATACGGCGGTGGGTAACTTGTTTAATCTTCTTTGCCGTTGATAATACCCAGGTGATCGCATAAGCGATAATCAACCCGGACATTATCGTCAGGAAATTATACCCGGATGATTTATTCGTCGAAGTACCACTTGAAGCTATATCGTTACCGATCTCACTTAAGTATGATTGGCTGTTATTTGCCGCCGTTCCGGTATCATTACTGTTTTCCGCGGTGGTTGTAGAGACGGAAGCATCCGCTTGCACGCTGTCGGTTGTTGTACTTGACTGTGGCCCCGATTGGCTGCGGTCGCAAATGGCATCATTATTCGTGTCGATGTATGAGTGGCAGGCACCGGGATAGGCGCAGTTGGTCCTGCCCCGCGGACAGGAATTCCATATTCCGCTGGCTGCTTCAGCGATCGATGTCCCCCAAAAAGTACCGGCCAGTCCGACTGCCAGTAATAACGAGAGTAAGCTGATAGTAATTATCTGTTTCTTCTTCATAATAAAATCCCCTCAGTTCTGGTTAGAAAGCTTCTGTGTTAACTATATTGGCAGCCGGGGTCTCGGTTACCTGGTATTGTGAAAATATACAGCCACCGCAGCCGGAACAACCGTAATAGCTGCACAGTGTTCCTCCGGGTAATAGTTCATTGCTAATTGCGGATGTTTCACTTACTGAATCAAGTCCTGACTGGATTTGCTTAACTTCGTTATATTTCGTAATCGAATGATAAATCCCGTAAAAGGCAAGCCCTAGTATCGCTATTGTGACATATAGAAATATTGAATTCTTCCATTTCATCATTTGGGTCATTGGTTTTCCCCTTGCATATATTCTTCAAATTACAGATAAAGATTAGCCGGGTTGAAAGCGATGGAGAAGTGCCTTGCGTCATCAATAAGTATTCCGGGGAATGGCAAGTATCGTGTTCTATTAGTGACAGAAGTCACGGATTCGCATGTCCCACGTTTATGGATATTCACCAAAAGAAGCTTTGGTCGGTATATTTTCAGATATGTTATGGGATATTACAGGCTGATATGCTGTGATTCAGCTGGGTATTATGATGGTGGATTCAGATAGACCTGAGTGGGTGTGCCGTTAATTTCTATCTCCAGCGCTGTATCGTGGTTCACCTTGTAAGCGGCTGTTTCGAAAACTAACCGGTCATTTTCAGTATCCTGCCGGATCAGGCTTTCTCCTGTAGCTATCGCATGAGATCCGGCAATTATAATACGTGCCGGCGTGTCCGGCGATACCGTGATCTTTACCGGGCCAGTGCCGGTCTGTACCGACGCACGGCAGCCTTCACTCAGTTTCCCTCCGAAGCGGATTGTTAATTCCCCCGCTCCTCCTCGCGCCACCATTTCCCGGCAGGCTGCGTTCAGGATGCCTTCGATAACTAGAGGGCCGCTGTTCGCCTGGAATTCTGCCCGCTGCATCACCACCGGGTTGGTTTGGTCGAAGGTAAAAGCATTTTTAACCGTCCCCAGTTCAGCATAAAGGTCCGTGATCGGCAGCCCGCTTAAATTCCAGTGCCCCTCAGCCTGCGGATTGTGTATTTCAAGGCTGAATGCGGCCTTGTCGCTGACACGCAGCTTCCACAGGTTTGTTATCTCTATCAGGTTATCCGGGCTGGTTATAGACTTTTGCACCAGAGACACCGTGCAGCCGCTGGACATTACTACCGGCACCCGGTCCCGGTCAGTGACTTCGATGGTTCCGGTCACGAAATCGCGGCTACTGTCTCCGATCAGGCGCATCATCCCGGCCGCTCCGGATGCCAGGATTAACCGCAGCGGGGCTTCTTCCGGATATGCGGCACAGACCTGCACCGTGTATGGGGTGGTGGTCATGGTGGTGCTATTGTTCCCTGGTGTACATCCGGTCATAATTAAAGCTGCCGCTGCCGCAGCCCAATATTTGTACCACCTAGATGACATGAATGGCATCTCCGGGCAGCGTGACTCGTACCGGTTTTCCCACCGCCAAACCCATGCCCAAAACCTGGCGCCGGGGCACCAGGCTGCAGATCTCCGGGGAGCCGCCGCAATAAACATGGAAGGCCGCGCCGCGGTCATCCATGCGGCTGATCGTGAACACAAAGCTGTTCTGCGGCACGGGTGGTGAGGTGTCCAGGGAGATATTTATGTCTTCCGGGCGGATGCAGGCGGTGGCCGGACCCGGTTTCGCTACTTTCGTGGCCAACGACAGACTGCCCGACTGGAAGATAGCTACGCCTCCCTCCATTTGCCGGATGTCTCCAGCCAGGATATTCCGCATCATCGTGAACCTGGCTACGAATTCCGAGACCGGGTGATGGAAAATCTCCTCCGGTGTGCCGGTCTGTTGGATTTTGCCGTTGCCCATCACTGCGATATGCCGGCCGAGTGTCATCGCTTCATCAAAATCATGCGTCACATGTAATATCGTTATGCCGAGCTGGTGGTGGATGCGTATCAACTCTCCCTGTAAGCTCTCCCGCGTCGCCGGATCAAGGGCGCTTAAAGGTTCGTCCAGCAGCAGCAGGTCCGGCCTGATGACCAGGGCCCGCGCCAGGGCGACCTTCTGTTTTTCCCCACCGCTTAGCTTGCCCGGTTTTCGCTCCAGTAAATGATTGATTTTCACCAACTCCACCACTTCCGCCAGTTCTTGTTTGATGCGTATTACTGGAATATGGCGGACTTTTAATCCGAAAATGATATTTTCTTGTACCGTAAGGTGTGGGAACAATACCCCGTCCTGGTGTACCATCCCGATATTCCGTTTCTCCGACTCCAGGTTGGTCATCTCCCGTCCTTTGAGCGTTATCCAGCCGCTTTTTATCCGGTGCAGGCCGGCGATGCATTCCAGTAACAAAGTCTTCCCCGCCCCGGTCGGCCCTACCAGCATGAAATAATCACCTTGTTCCACGGTCAGATTGATATTATCGAGTGCGAAGTTCCGGAATCTGGCTGACAGCCCGGTGATGCTAATCATCCTTTCTCCTCTCCCGCGCCAGGGTCCGTACCCCGATGAAGATGAGGGCACAGATAATTACCATTATGGCGGCTACCGGTACCGCCTGGGTCAGACCGTAGGTCTGGAACCGTTCGTAAACCAGCACAGGGGCAATCATGGGGTGATAGGTCAGGATGACGACAGCACCGAATTCACTCATACCGCGTGCCCACATCATCAGGTTCCCTGCCAGGATGCTGCGCCAGGCCAAGGGCATGGTGATTTTCATGAATGTCTGCCACGGCGAAGCTCCCAAAACCCGCGCCGCTTGTTCCAATCGTCGGTCCACCTTCCGGAAACTTTCCTTAGCTGCATTTACCAAAAAAGGAACGCTGACGAACAACATGGCAATGACGATGCCGGCCGTGGAATCGACGAATTGTACGCCTGCCGCGTTGAACCATTTCCCGACCAGGTAGTTGCGTCCGAAGACGAATAGCAGCGCGATACCAGCGGCCGAGTGCGGCACGACGATCGGCAGGTCGATCAGGCTCTCAATCACCCCCCGCAGCGGGAAATCATTACGAGCCAGGAGATATGCCAGGGGCACGCCCGACAGGAAGCCAATCACCGTGGCGATCAGGGCGGCATATATCGTCAGCAGGATCGACTTCACCGTCGTGATATCCGTGACTGCCTGCCACAGGTCGCCTTTGTCGGAAAAAAAGACCATCTTGGCCAGGGGCACTAGTATAAACAGCAGCAGCAGTACTGCCAGGACCGTAAAGATTAACGGCAGGCGGTGCCGGGTGAGAATTTGAAAGCTGCTGCGTACGGTTTTTCCGGCCACGTGCCTCCCTGTTTCTTATGGAAAGAAGGATTTCAGTCTTGCGGGCAATGCTTCGTGATTATCGCAGTCAGGGGGGATCAATGGGGGATGATAGTTTTCCAGGAATATCCGCTGCCCGTCCGGGCCTAGGACAAACTCGATAAACCTGGCCGCGGCGTCTTTTTTATCGGAATTAGCGGCGATCGTCACACCGTAGCCGATCGGCAGCCCTTCGAATTCGGGAACGACTGATTTGAAACGCCGGAAATCGATCTTTACCCGCACCTGCCGGTAGGTCTCAGTATAAGCTTCGTCGCCCAGGTTGATCTCCGGGGGTAGTGTGAGGTATTTCAGCCCCTGCTGCGCTACCACGCTTTTATATTCGAAAGTATAGTCGATATCGTTCGATTGCAGTAAGGCGATAAGCTGCATGCTGGCGCCGCGCAGGTACATCCGGTCATTGGACGGTTCCAGCAGTTCTGGTACGGTTATCAGGGAGATGCTGTTCTCCTCCTTTGCCGTGATCGGGACTGTGAAATAACGGGCCATCGTTTCCTGCATGATCGAAGGATCTCCGTAATACTTTTCCGCCAGCTTGGTCACCATCAGGGTGCGGTAGCCGACCGCATCCATCCGGGGATCGGACAGGCCGACCCGGACATCAGGCCGGGACAGTATTTCGTACCAGTTGCTGCTGTTCAGTTCTCCGGCATATTTGCTCTGCGGCGTATAGGCCAGCACCAGTTGGTTCGTTGCTGGTTCGATATACCAGTCGGCAAAGGGTTTGCCGTCTGCCATGGGTGTCTGGTACATCAGCAGGGGGATGAGAGAAAAATCAGCCACGGCCACGACATCGACGTCCTCGCCGAGTTCCGTCACGTGCCGGATCACCTGGATGCTACCGTGAGCCTGGATCTCGACATCGATATCGGAATTAACGGATTCGAATTCACGTTCCACCTGGGCGAAAGGCAACATCAGGCTGCCGGCTTCAAATACGACTAATCTGGTTTTTCCGGATGATGCCGGGTTGCTGCAAGCCGCCAGAGCGCCAGGGAGAAGTGAAGATAAAAGAAGAAGGGAGCCTAAGATAATACGGCTGTGGGCTATCGGTATATGAGATTTGTCGTTGCGAGCCATCTTGTCCGGACTCCCTCCTCCTGTTATTCATTTGTTATTGAGCGACGACATCGATCTTGATCAATTGTTTCACGAAATTCGAACCGTCGGTTACCTGTTTTTCACAGGTCATAACGGCCAGTTGTACCGGTCCTGAAGATGCGTCAAGGGCCGCGCCGTCGATTTCATAAGCCACAAATACTACCGGTTGTCTTTCCGGGTCGGCTGCGTTGCCGCTGGTATCGTAGGTTGTGAAAGTCCCGCTGGAGATCTGGTCGTAAGTGAGAGTCTTGGCATACTCGTCAGCCGCCGTGAACTTCACACTGGCCCCTGAGGGCAAGCCGCCGACTGCGTTTAAAACTGTTGTTAATGAGACGCCTTTATAAGGCTTCGGGCCGCTGATTTCGCCTTTTTTATTTTTCGTCCCGGCATATCCGGAGAGGGCATTCATGGCTTTCAGGTCGGTCATGGTCAAGGCCTTGCTTTTCGTGCCGTTGGTCACTGTCAGGACTACAGTGGTATCTGCGGGGGTCGTACTGGTGGAACTACTCGAATTACACCCCGCTAATACCGCCAGCAACAAACCGATCGAGAGTATCGCAACTAATGTTTTTGTTATCCGGTTCATATAACCTGCTCCTCCTTATTCAAGTACAACTAATTGATTTTTGTTTTTAGGATTACGGGAACACCAGCTTGATCGTACTGATCTGCCCGATCATCTGTGATTTTTCCAGTGTCGCGCCTACGAGCCGCAAAGGCCACTGGTTCTCCGGTAGTGGATTGCCGTCACGCTTGAAAGCAATTATCAGGGCATCATTCCGTTTTACTTCGGCTGAAGTTAATTTCAGGGTAAAACCGTCGGCCGCGATCAGCTGGATTTCATAACCGGCATCCGCCGCGGCATCATTGAAGGCATCACCCTTGTGCGTATCCGTGTCATCGACTCTGCCTACCAGGTACCAGAGTGGGATTCCTTCCCAGACCCGGTTCTGGTCGTCCGTCCATTTCACCCCGTGGCAGCCGATAGCCGAACCTGATTCAAAAGTACCCGGGTCCATATTTTCCGTTACTACGCCTTCCAATTTCAGTGTCCATGGTTTTTGGACCTGGATTACCTCTATTTTCTGGGTCCATTTCACCCACCAGTGTCCCTCGGTGACCTGGGTCTTCGAAGTCATGATGCCCAGGCGTAGCGGCCCGATCGAATCGTCAATTGGCTTGCCATCTTCCTCGTATGCTACGAAGACTACCGGTTTGTTCTCAGCCGTGGTTTCATCGCCGGTACTGGCATCGATTATCGTGAAGTTGCCTTCGGTTACCTGGCGGTAGGATATCGTCATGGCATAGCCGTCTTTCGCCGACACTCTCACTGCATTCGCGTCCGTGATCCCGCCGACGGCATCCAGCAACTCCGTTAATGCGACGCCCTTGTATTCATAAGGTCCGGAAAGCGTGCCGGTGCTGGACATCTGCCCCGCCCACCCCGTTATCACTGGAAGATTTTTGATTGCGGCCATCGTATAGGTGATTGACTGGTCTCCCTTGACTACCGTCAATACAGTTGAACCCCCTCCCCCCGTACCGCCATCGCCGCAGGCTATGGTACTTGCTGTTATCACCCCAATCAAGAGTAAACCCATGAATCCATGAAAGACTTGTTGCCACCGGTTTTTCATTATTGTCACTCCTGTCAATAACTACTGCTGCAGTAAAACACAAAACCAGCAAATGAGAAAAAGAGAAATTGTTGAAAAAATGGTAGATTATAACCTGATGCTTCTAGTCACAAATTCTCCTTTCCCATACGGGAGGTAAAGGCGTTTCCCCCCTCACCCTCAGGGTATTGCTTGCCCCAGCGGCTGCATACCATAACATATACCGTTTTAGGTAATGCAGCTCGAAGAAATAACTTTGTTTATTTTACTGTAAAATGTACCCGGATTCCAAAGCGCTTCAGGAAAGCCGTTTGAGTCCCAACCGGGCTGCTTTAACGATGCCCCAGGCGATCAAACCGGCCGCTATTCCGAAAGCGGCATGTAATGCCGCCGATTTAATAAATCCGACAATGATAAAATGCTTACTTACACTGGTCGCCATGGCGGCATACACGATAAAGCCGTATTTTGCCATATGTGCCGTCAGGCCGCTGAGTGCCACTCCGATTGGGTTGTCCAGGCTGATTTTAGGTATTTTCGTCATCACGTCCAGGAGCAGGCCGGAAGCTCCATAAAGCAGGATATTATAGCCGAAGGTATGCTCCAGGCCCATGGGGATGCCCCAGGCGGCTGTTCCGCAACCAATCAACAAGCCGGCGAATTCCGTCTTCACTACCGAGCGTCCTGCGATCATCGCTGTCAGCCAGAAAATAGCGCTGCTGCCGGGGATGCCCACTGATGGGTGGGCTTTTTTGGCAAAGGCTGTTAGGGCGGAAAAAGACGTAATCAACAGCAATTGGATGACAAAGCGTACCCGTCTGTCCGCCCATAGTCTCCGGGCTGTGTCGCTGTATGAAGCCCTTGATCCTACTGATGCCATTACTTTATCTCCTCATGACTGTGTTTTAGTTTACGCTCTACCGGTATCCAATGTCCAGTACCGGTATCCCGTTCCACCCGCAGCACCGGTTTGCCGCCCCGCAGGTTCGGCCGGATACGGTCCTGGCTGTCGATCGATTCACTATCCTGCAGGACTGTCCCGTTAATATCTTCGACGCGGTCGATCGCCGTCCGTTCTTTTAAATAAGCGACGGTAATCGTCCCTTTTATATCATGTATGCCCCGGAGGTCCACCAGACGGCCGTCATTTCCTCCCGCTCTTAAACCTATCGCAGCCAGGGCACCGATGATGCCGTCGCCCGTGCCCCCAAGTTCCTGTAAAATGATTCCCTTCTTTTGCGCCAGGCCGGCTGCTGCCTGTTTCGTGATGACGCTGGACATTACCCGACGCCCGTATTCTAGAATCTCGTTATCTACTTGTGATTCGAGACAGAGGCAAAGCCCCGGGTCGGCTCCTTCCTGGTAACATCCCGCCATATATTCCCTGCTGGCCTCCAGGAGTTGTTCCATTGTCGCCGCTGTTTTTATCACGATGCCCTTCGCGCTGTTATGCGAGGTGTACTTGATTTGCGGGTTTACCAGCAGTTGGTGGCGGCTGACGCCCAGTGATACCGCGAAGTTGAGTTTTTCCAGGTGTTTCACCAGTCCCCTGGCGACACGTCCGGTCCCCGGGCTGCCCGGGACATCAGTATCGTCGATTCCAATATAGACAATGCTCACTTGACCACCATCTTGTTCACATCGATGATCCAGTCGTTGGAGGGTATTTCCGCCCCTGCTAACTTACAGGTGCCCTGGTTGCTGAAGTCCAGTATCACCTTGTCGTTGATCTGGTCCCGTTTCAGGGTCAATTCCGCCGTGGCCAGGCGGCCCCGGGAGTAACCGTAAAAGGTAATCTCATTAAACGAGTTGATGCCCACCAGGTTTAAAGCGGACATCAATGCCGGGCCTTCTTCATCCTTGCCGTCAGCGGTGAATTTCACCTTCTCCAGTCCGGAGAGGACCGCCAGGGTTAATTCTCCTGCTTTCTCTTCGCCGCGCCAGACCTGGATGGTGTAGCCGGTCCCGGTTTCGATTTGCGGCGTGGTGCCGGGTACCTTGGTCGATGATTGGCCGGGAGAAGTACACGCTGTCATCCCGGTCACCAGAAGGGAAAGTATTACAAATATGGAAGCGAACAAGAAAAATGTGGCCTGATGTTTACCCCCATTTTTGGGGTCCCCGCTAGATTTATACATAATTTCCCGCCCTTATTGATTCACTGAGGAATATATATGTTATATGTTGCACTGTAAGAGACTGCGTGCAATGTCATTCCGGGGTGCGTAACGGCGAACAATCCGTTCCTTCATATCCGGCTGTCGCTCACAGCTTTTAGAGAAAACATACGAATTATTAAGTCCGGACGACAATCCCCTCCTGCCTCCGTCAGGCATTCTAGCACGGCCTGAAAAATGGTGTCAAAATATCATCTTCTTTATCCTGGCACCGCCCGCCAATACATGACTACTGTATGCCCGCCGGGGGCAGCCTCGTCTTCCCGTTTGAGAAAACCTTCATCGATTAATGACCGGCGCAGGATGGCATAGTCAGGATTGAATTCTTTCAGTTTATCGTTGACCTCCTTTTCCGGATAACGGCAGCCTGGTTCGAAGAGTTCCGCCAGCTTAGCTAGCATGGCCAACCGTTCTTCACGTGACTTCGGCAGCCGGCCAAACTGGATGGTTTCGGTCTTTTCGCTTTTCCGGCCCTGCCTTGCTGACTCCCCGAATACCTGTACACGTACCAGGTATCCGGTATCCTGCTTATGCTCGACCAGCCCGCCGGCCTGCAGCCGGGAGAGGGCTTTCATCATAACCGCTTCTCCCAGCCCGGTCATGTCTCGTATCTTCTCGAGGCTGCTTGCTCCGAGCACGATGGCCGCTGTGACTTTCAACCGGACTTCATCTGCTAACAATCCCACCAGCTTTGCCGGTTCGATATATATCTCCACTAGATGGTCGTCTTCCATTATTCACTCCTTCCTTGGGTTGTCTAAAAATATCAATATATGTCATTCCGAACACTGGTCGACCGCCGTCGAAGGAATCCGTATATTCGTGCTTGAGAACGGATTCTTCGTCGTTGTACTCCTCAGAATGGGCATATATGCCCAGAATGACATTTAAGGAAAATTGTGACACAGCCTCCATTATGACAGATATCCCAACTTCTTCCTTACCGGGTGCAGGAAGAGATAAGCGATGTGGTCGCTGATTACTGTTGGGTCCCAACCCGCTTGATCGCGCAGGTCGAACCATGCCAGGCCGACGATGGTGCCATAGCCTTCTTCAACTATCACCTGCTTAATCGGGAATTATTACACAGCGTATATATATTCAGTAAAGCCGCCTTTATTTAGGAACTCCCCCTTCGTCATCCCGGACCTGTCTGCGTCAAGATGTACATTGCCCAACCCATGTACGGACGGTAGAAGCGGAAATAGTCGTCCTGGTCCGTACGTAGAAAATCGCGCACCTGTTGATAATCAGTGTGGTCCGGATTCTCTTTCAGCCAGCGTATCATGCTGTACCACCGGTCAGAATAATACCGGTCCCAGTCGTCCTGGTTGGCACGGATGACATATTCCATATCATAGCCTTCATCTCGGGATATCTGTAATAACTCCGGCTCGGGATGGGTGCTGGTCTCCTTTCGCACGATTTCCGGCGGGACCTGGCTGGTCAGCCAGTACGTTTCCCCGATCGCTATTTTTCCATCAGCCTTGACAGCTCGTTTCAATGCCTTGACGGTTTCCCGGTAGCCGCCGAACACGAAGGTTGCCCCGATGCAGGTGGCGGCATCATAAGTGCCGGGGGAAAAGACATAATCGGTGCCCGGGCAGCAAATGATCTCAATGCGGCTGGAGAGCCCCTTCTCCGCCAGTTTTTTTCGGGCTCGCTCGCAGAAACCGGCCGAGATATCGATCCCGGTTGCGGTGATGCCGAATTCTTCCGCCCACAAGGCCAGCGGTTCGGCACAGCCGCAGCCGAAGTCGATCACCCGGCTGCCCTTTTTCAGTCCCAGCATCCGCCCGAGTTTGATGATCTTTTCCGGCGTGGAGGGATCTATGATTTCCATGTCCCGGTGCGAAATACTCATCAGTTCGAAAAATTCCATTTCAACGATCTCCTAATCATTATTGGTATTTATTAATCCTGATAAAAAGGTATAGTGATTATTTATTTCTACTACAAAAATACATTGTATGCCATCCCGTCCCACTCACAGTAAGTCTGTCGAATCCATCGCGGGCGAACTGGCAAAGACTTCAATGCCTACCTCTCCTTCTTCAGCGATTTTTGTATCTTGGAGATTTTCTTCCACCTTAATTTTTCCTCCAATCTCAGGCTGCCCGCCTGGCGGGCTTCATGGTAATGGATCTCTTTTTGCAGCCGGCAGTAGCTTTCAAAACGCTTCAGGTCGAGTTCCCCTCTTTCAATGGCCTCCTTGACAGCGCAGCCGGGTTCCATCTTGTGCTGGCAGTCCTTGAAGCGGCACTGCTGTGCCAGGATGGCGATGTCATCGAAGGTATTCTCCAAGTCGTCATCCCCCGCCCACATCTGTAACTCCCGCATGCCGGGGGTGTCGATGACCGCCCCACCCCCCGGCGGCAGGATCAGTTCCCGTGTCGTGGTAGTGTGGTGCCCGGTACGGTCGCGTTCCCGGACTTCTCCCACAGCCTGCCGTTCATAACCGAGGAGGGCGTTGATGAGGGCCGACTTGCCGACCCCGGAAGATCCCAGGAAGGCCACGGTTTTACCACATGCCAGATATCGTCTCATGGCCTCAATACCTGTTTTTTCTCTGGCACTGACGGCATACACATCGACCCCGGCGGTAACTGTTTCCAGGCTGCGTAAAAAGCCCGGTACGTCCGGGCAGAGGTCGGTTTTATTCAACAGGACTACCGGGACCGCTCCGCTGTTCCAGGCCAGGGTCAGGTAGCGTTCGATGCGGCGCATATTGGAGCTGCGGCCGCTGTCCATCGCTCCCACGATGAAGACGGTATCGACGTTTGCTGCCACGATTTGTTCCTGGGTCTTGCCGCCGGACAACCGTTCCCTTCCGCCGGCGGTCTGGCGTGAAAAGCGGCTGCGCTCAGGAAGAAGGGCCTGGATGACTGCTTTTGCTTCCCCGGCAACAGGAACTACGGCCACCCAATCCCCTACTGCGGGGAAGCGGGTTCCGGCTTCTGCCTGATTGCGGAATTTCCCTGATATCTCAGCAC
>CAZSHH010000013.1:0-2207 GCA_964606525.1 uncultured Dehalococcoidales bacterium | reverse complement strand
CACTGAACTGGCCTTGTTCCGTTACTGCCTGGTAAAGTGCTCTTTGTTCGGTGACGATTCGGGCAGGAACCGCTCCGGGGATATTTTGCATATCGAAATGATGCTGGAAATAACTATCCCAGCCGAGTTCAGCTAATAAACTGGAAGATTCTGTAGTCAAAGTAAATTACTCCTTACGGCGGCCGGTCATGCGGACCATGGTGATATACTGCCCTGCATCTTCTTCGAGGGTCTCTACCTCGGAAGGAAAAATGAGGGTTTTTGCCTCATCGCAGGCATTCTCATATCGGATCCAATCCTGCACAGCATCCGGATTGTTGTCGGCCGCGACGTCTTTAATAAAACTCTGTTTACTCCAGTGGTGCTGCCACCATGCAGCAGAATGGAAACACCAGCATTCGTCAGCCCAAAAGGTGCTGCCGTTCGCCCGGACCCGGGTGAAGTGTACGGGCGGCGTCTCGAATTCCTGGGTCAAGCCCGGGACGACGATGCCGATCTGCCCGCCCGGCTTAAGGAACTTGATAAAAGAGGACAGGTAAAGGTCGTCCGTCCCGTAATACTGGTACGAGTCCATGCTGACGATGGCATCAAAGAACCCTTCCGCATAGGGCAGGGCATGGGCTTCGGCGTGAATAGGAAAAATCCGGTCCTCCAAACCTGCTTCTTTGATTCGCTGCCAGTTCTCCGTGGCACTGACCCACAGGTCGTTTGCCCAGACCTGGACGCCGAACTCTTTGGCCAGGAAGATGGAGCTGTAGGCTTTGCCACAGCCCATATCGAGTACCCGTATCCCGGGCTTTAAGTCCATCTTTTCACAAAGCCATTCCGTCAGCCAGAGGACATTCGGCCCCATCCACCCCTTTACCACCCATTCCGGGTCATATTTCGAAGAACGGGGATAACGATCATTTTTGAGTAACACTATTATTTTACTTTTATCGTAAGCCATATTTTTTACCTCCTTAATAGAAGAAAACAGGTATGTTTGATAATTAAAAATAGCCGCAGATATCACACCCGCGGCTGAAGATACTGGGCAGTATCGGGAAATAAAAAACCGGAAATGGAAACCCATTCCCGGAGGGAAGGCTAATATACTATCAGCTAAATGAAGTGGATTTAGCCCGAGACCTGCCGGGGTGTGATTTTCTGATTCTTTACAATGACCTGCGACATAAACACACCCCCTTTTTTAAGTTGATTATTCAAGATGGTAGCACAGAGATCGCACAAGGTCAATAGCCTGTGAATAAAACAAGGTATTTCTCTCCCCTATGCTACAAATTATTATTGTCGGTCGTGTTATACGGGAACGATGATCTTGTCTTTGAGGAACAGCTGGCTGACCGATTTATTGTGATGGATATTCTGTATCGTCCCGGCCAGTAAGGGGGCGATGGAGAGGACCTTGATCTTCCCGTTCATCAGCTTGTCTTCACTCACCGGAACCGTATTAGTGACGATCAGTTCTTTCACCATGGGTGATTGCAGCCGTTCGATAGCGGCAGATGCTAGGACGGGGTGGGTGATCGAGAGATAAACTTCTTTGGCGCCGGCTTCGAGCAGCATTTCTGCCTGCCGGGTCACGCTACCGGAGGTGATGACATCATCGATCACGATAGCAATTTTCCCCTTCACGTTCCCGATGATGGTATACGGCTCCACTTGCTTGCCGCCAATGCCTTTCCTGCGCTTGGCCATCACGGCGATGGGCAGTTGGAGGATATCGGAATATTTCTCCGCCACCCGGGTGCGCCCCGTATCCGGCGAAACTATGACGGCATTCTTGAAACGGTCCTTCTTAAAATAGCCAGCCAATATCGGCACTGCCGTAAGGTGGTCCATGGGGATGTTGAAAAAACCCTGGATGGCGGCGGCATGCAGGTCGACGGAAACGACCCGGTTCGCTCCTGCTGTGGAAATCAGGTCGGCCACCAGTTTGGCACTGATTGGTTCCCGGCCCGTAGATTTATGCTCCTGCCGGGCATATCCATAATAGGGCACCACGGCTGTGATCTGGCGGGCGGAAGCCCTTTTACAGGCATCGATGGTGATGAGTAACTCCATCAGGTTTTCGTTTACCGGCGGACAGGTCGGCTGAATGATAAAAACATTTTTGCCGCGTACGCTTTCCTCGATCTGGACGTGAGTCTCGGTATCGGCAAACCTGCTGATATGAATGTCCGAGAGCTTAATACCGAGCGAGG
>CAZSHH010000012.1:45540-47400 GCA_964606525.1 uncultured Dehalococcoidales bacterium | reverse complement strand
ATACCCAGTTGAGAAAATGGTGGGAAGCCAAGTTCAGCCAACTCACCGTAAGCATCGCCAATGGTTTTTCGGAATTCTGCCATCTCTTTACTGGCTTTTACCAATGCTTTACCTGCTTTCTTGAATTCTGGCTTATTGAACATCGGAATTACCGTTTCAAAACCGCTTAAAATGGTCCCCATTGGCGGCAATTTAGCCAAGGGTGCCATGGCTGTATACATTCTAGGCATAAAATATCGGATCATGAAATCCGTAGGATCATTCAGGAAGATATCGTATTCGTCTTCCTTCATGAATTCTTTTTCCTCAACCTGGTATTCGTAATTTGGCGGCAGCGGACCACCCGGCCATAACCGGTTGGTTACCCCCAGTATCTCAAGTGCCATTCCTGAAGTCGGCAGTCCGGCATTACAAACGTCGGGTTCGAATGCAACTGTGATTTCCCGTGTCGCTCTTTTCCATGCGATGGGGTCGTAATAGGCTGCCGAACGTTGAATATTGGTATAATTCGCCGGATCGGCATTCACCGAAAGCGGGACCCGGTCCGGAACCCGCAATTCAGTAGCATCACGTACCCTCTTCTCCCGTTCTGCATAAAGAGTTTCGACAGATTTTTTATGTTTCTTCTCGATCTGCGCTTTTATCAGTTTCTGTTCTTCGTAATATGATTCCTGGTCTTTACTTATCATCTGCGGTCTCCTTATTTGTCCAATTATTGCTATCTTCTGACTGAATGATAAAAGTAAACCCATCATGTACAAAATATGGAATACAGGATTGTTCAAGCGGAGTGTTCGCGACACCGTTGTTTCGCATATTCCCATGCTGAGAATGGAACTTTATCGTCGTCGTTATATATAAATGGATCTTCACCATAAATCATGTAACCTTGCCATAATTCTGTAAAACTATGTTTCCCTTTCTCAATCCTCTGGAAATATTCTTCAACTTTGTTTTTACATGCTGCCAGTGCTTCATCTCTGGTTTTAAATTCACCTAGTGTATACCGCTCTTTTTCATCTCCGTTGTGGTAATTATCATCAACATATACTATGTATTTTTTCATCGTTTGTATGATAACACCCTGATCCCCCAACGCAAAGTCCCGGTTTAATAAAAATAACTATAATCTATTCATAAGCAACAAGTTACGGTGATGCTTCTGGTGTTATGTAATAAATTATTGGCCCTACTTGATTAAGAATAAATCTCTTGTTATAATGATAACAATTATCATTATCATTTATTATTATGGTTAAAAAATCTAAACAACGAGAAGCTATTTTAAAAGTTCTGAAAAATACAACGTCGCATCCGTCTGCCGAATGGATTTTTGAACAGGTAAAAAAAGAGATACCTGATATTGGTTTGGCAACAGTCTATAGAAATTTAAGGATGCTGAAAAAATCAGGAGAAGTCATCGAGATGCACCCTTCAAATATTACCGCTCATTATGATATCCGTGCTTACGACCATTACCATTTCTACTGTGAACGTTGCGGTAAAGTTATTGATATTGAGGAACCGGTCGATACCGCGCTAGGAACCCGGGTAACTGAAAAAACAGGGCTTGTGATAAATCACTATAATCTAGTCTTCAGCGGTTTATGCCTGGAATGCCAGGAATATGATTCGTACGTGGACAATTGCGATTAGTCGCAATCAGGATAATGAAAAAAAGCAGGAGGAAATTAATGGCTAAGTCTCTTAAAGGTACACAAACGGAAAAGAATTTACTTAAAGCATTTGCAGGAGAATCACAGGCGAGAAACCGGTATACCTTTTTTGCCAGTGTTGCTCGAAAAGAAGGGTATGAGCAGATCGCTAATATATTCACCGAGACAGCAGGTAACGAAAAGG
>CAZSHH010000012.1:0-45487 GCA_964606525.1 uncultured Dehalococcoidales bacterium | reverse complement strand
TGCTTATCCAGCCGGCGTTATCGGTAAAACCGGAGCGAATCTGACAGCCGCGGCTGATGGCGAAAAGATGGAATGGAGTGTCTTGTACGCTGAATTTGAGAAAACTGCCCGGGAAGAAGGATTTGAAGATATCGCCACTTCCTTTAAGGAGATAGGCGAAGTCGAAGAATTCCATGAAAAACGTTACCGCAAACTTGCTAAAAATGTCGCTTCCGGAGAAGTTTTTAAGAAGAACAAGACTGTCAAATGGCACTGCACCAATTGCGGATATATCCACGAAGGTCCGGAGGCTCCAGATGTTTGTCCAGCATGTAAACACTCCCAGGCTTATTATGAATTACTTGCTGAGAACTATTAGTACGGGATGCCCATGATCCTCTAAACGGGACGGAAAACCCGGGGCAATCCTGTCAGGTAGATGAAGTAAAGGCAGCTAAATAAAGACTATAATTTCATAATGTGAAAAAACCATTACGGAGGTGAAATTTGAATTCAAAAGCTCTGTATAAACTGGGTTATGGGGTTTATATTGTGACCTCAAAAAAAGGGGAAAAAATCAACGGCCAGATCGCCAATACGGTTTTCCAAATCACATCTGAGCCCGCCACCCTTGCGATAAGCATAAACAAAAATAACCTTACCTGGGAATACATCAAAGAAAGTAAGGTGTTTGCCGTCTCTATCATTGCCCAGGACACACCGATTGGCTTCATCGGCCAGTTCGGTTTCAAGTCAGGGCGGGATACGGACAAGTTGGCTGGCGTCAACTATAAAGTTGGCCAGACCGGCGCTCCGGTTATTTTAGATAATACCACTTCCTTTATGGAAGCCCGCGTAACCCAACAGGTTGATGTCGGTACCCATACTATTTTTATCGGAGAAATCGTCGATGCGGATGTCTTTAATGAGAAACCGTGCATGACTTACGAGTATTATCACCAGGTGAAGCGTGGCACAACGCCCAAAACAGCCCCCAGTTATGTCGAAGAGAAAAAGGAGGAGACTCCCAAGATGGCGAAATACAAATGTACTATTTGTGGTTGGGTATATGACCCTGCAGTCGGCGATCCCGACGGTGGTATTGCCCCCGGAACTCCCTTTGAGAAAATACCAGACACATGGGTATGCCCGATGTGCGGAGCCGGCAAATCTGATTTCGAGAAGGAGTAATTTTCCGGAAGATACCGGATGAGGTAAAAGGAGGCAGGATATGGCCGCACAGCGGTCAGTTGAAACTAAGTTAAAGAGTCTACGTACCTGGAACATCGTAGTCGGGTTGATCCTGGCAGTCCAGGCAGTCCTTATCGCATTGCTAACCAATGATTTCTCACTGCCGGTTACCGCAACATTTATGCAAGGTCCGCCGGGAACCACGCCCGTGTTAAATGAATTATTCAGTATTTCGACCGGTTGGGGTGTTTTTGCCTTCCTTGCTATATCGGCACTCGCCCTTCTCACTATCGCCTCACCAGCAGTTTTTACCTGGTATAAGCGCAACCTGATTCAAAGTCGTAACTACGGCCGTTGGATCGAATATTTCTTTAGTTCGTCGATAATGATCGTATTGATATCTCAGATCACCGGGATCAGCGATGTCGCAGCTTTGATGACTATATTTGGCATCAATGCCAGTATGATTTTGTTCGGTGCGTTACAAGAAAAATATGAAAAGCCCGGAAAACAAACGAACCTGTTACCTTTCTGGTTTGGATGTTTTGCCGGAGCCATCCCCTGGCTGGCGATTGCTATTTTTGTCTGGGCTCCAGGACTTACTATGTCCCCTCCCGGCTTTGTCTACGGTATCATTATATCGCTGTTCATTTTCTTTAACTGCTTCGCCATCAATATGATTTTGCAGTATAAACAAATTGGGCCCTGGCGCGATTACCTGTTCGGAGAAAAGGTATATATCTTTCTAAGCTTGACGGCAAAGGCATTACTGGCATGGCAGGTCTTTTTCCCGGTACTCATGTCTGACTAATGTCCTTTACCGGCATAATATTAACTCGACTGTTGGGAATTACCTTGAGGTGGTGCATTTGACAAAAGTACAAGTTATTACAGACAGCACGTCTGATCTGCCGCCAGCCCTGGCGGAAAAATTCGGTATCAGGGTAGTACCAATCTATTTACGTTTCGGTGACAAGATTTACCGGGACGGCGTCGATATCAGTAACCAAACATTTTTCTCGATGTTGTCAACATCCCCCGTACATCCAGCTACTTCCCAACCCAATCCGGAGGACTTTATTAGTGTATTTCGCGATAGCTGTGAAAAAGCAGAAGGGATAGTCTCTATTCATATATCATCTCGTATTAGTGGTACATTTAACTCAGCCTCGCTTGCCCGCAAAACGCTTACCAACCCCTGCCCTATCGAGGTGATCGATTCCAGATTTAATTCAGCTGGCCTTGGCCTGGTAGTTATGGCTGCTGCCCGGTTGGCTAAGGCAGGAGCAGGTTTTACCGAAGTAGTCAATGAAGCACGCAAAGCCATTTCTGAAATAAAGATGTTTGGTATGTTTGAAACGATGAAATACCTTGCCCGCAGCGGCAGGGTCAGTAGAGTTATTGCGTCCGCTTCGCAATTTCTGCATGTTATGCCTTTACTCACCTTCCACGATGGTGAAATAATCAGGGCAGGCCTGGTACGGACCGTATCTCAAGGTATCGATCGGATAACTAACTACTTTGTCCGGAACGCACCTTATACTGAACTAACCATCGTTCATAGTGAAGCCAAAGAACATGCTGGCGAACTGAAAAGAAAACTAAGCGCAGTCATCTCTAAAGATAATATTTCCATAATGCAACTGGGGTCCGCTCTCGGTGTTCATGGCGGGCCCGGTGTCTTAGTCGCAGCAGCAAGATGCGCCACTGGTAGCTGAGTCGGGGAGGTAGCCTTATGTACATACAACAAATCATACTCTTAATCATAAATATCCTGGGTGGTATTGCTGTTATCGGTAGTTATATTTTCGGCTTGAGTGGGCAATCCGGTGGAGCGAACGTACTATGGGGTGGGGTCCCGGTCAGCATACGGCCGGTATACACCGTATCCATGGTAATTTCCGCCTTAGGTTATTTCGCCTTCATTTATTACATCCTTTTCCGCCTGGTTCCGTCAGAAGTTATGATTGCCAATCATTTTGGATTTCTGTTGTTCTTCTTTATCTTTTTCCTGATACTGGCTCCTTCTGCATTTTGGATGCCGTTGACTAATTCATACGTCAATACTCACTTGAATAGTACCTGGATTGCTATCCGTATCGTTCTGGCGTTAGTAGGGCTTGCTTCGATTGCCCTGGTTTGGGCATTATTAAGTCTGCAAACAAAAAATCATACCCTGTCCTATTGGCTGGCTGTGGCCGGCAGCGCGTATTTTGCTTTTCACACAGCTATCCTTGATGCTGTCATCTGGGCAGCATTGTTCCGGCAATAAACAAGAATGAGATTTCTTCTTAGGGGGTATTATCAAAATGATCGATCTAGGCCGCCAGGCTCCTGATTTTTCGCTGAAAGATCATAATGGGAAAACAGTAAAGTTATCAAAACTTAAAGGTAAAAAGGTCCTCCTTTCATTCCGGCCGTTAGCCTGGACTACAGTATGTCATGATCAAATGCATTCTCTAGAAGATAACCATTTACAATTCGATGAATTGAATACCATCGCTCTTGGTATCGGTATCGACTCTGTACCCTCCAATAAAGCATGGGCAAAATCGATGGACATTCAGAATACACGGCTGCTCTCCGATTTCTGGCCTCATGGAGAAGTAGCGAAAGCTTTCGGTGTTTTTAGAGAAGCTGATGGTTTTTCAGAAAGAGCTAACATCATCATCGATGAAAAACAGAAGGTTGTTTTTGCTAAAATATATCCTACATCCCAACTTCCCGATATCGATGAAGTATTGGACTTTTTATCAGGAGGTATGAAACATGAGTAACACAAACGATAATTTAGCTGCCGCCTTTGCCGGAGAATCTCAAGCCAGCCGAAAATACTTATATTTCGCTGAAAAAGCAGAACAGGAAGGACATAAACGTGCCGCCCGCCTGTTCCGGGCTGCTTCTGAAGCAGAAACTGTGCACGCTCGCAATCATCTTCGTGTTATGCAGGGGATCGGCACTACCGCTGAAAATCTAAAAACCGCCATCAGCGGAGAAAACCACGAGTTTACTGAAATGTACCCCGAATTTATCGATACCGCCAGAGTAGAAGGAAATCAAAAGGCCGCCAACAGCTTTGATATGGCTAACAAAGTAGAAAAGATTCATCATCAACTTTATACCGAAACCCTGGAGAAACTTGATGAAACAGAATCGGGAGAACCAAAACCATTTTATGTTTGTGAAGTCTGCGGAAATACCATCGAAGGCGAAGCCCCGGACCGGTGTCCGGTTTGTGGCGCACCGAGGAAGATGTTTAAAGCTGTGGAATAACTGGTAAAAAGTACCAGGTATTGTTTACACATTTGCATCCATGCCGGTATTTTCAATGGACCAGTTAAAACTGCAGGCCAGGTAACAAACCTGGCCTGCAGTTTTATTAATTAATTCTCTTTTGGTGGTTCTTTCGCCGGTTCTTCGGCTGCCGGAGCCGTTTCTTCTTCAGCAACTGGCTTTTCTTCAACTTTCTTTTCTTCATGCCGTACCATTATGGCTACAACCACCGTATCTGGATTTGTCATCACTGTAACATCAGGGTCTATAACAATATCCTTGACCCGTTTTACCTGGCCGGCAGCAGTCAAGGTACTGATGTCGACTCTAATATTCGCCGGTATTTTATCTGGGAGTGACTCGATGTTAAGGATATTGAGTTCCTGCAATATCATATTACTTTTTTCATCCAGAGCCGGGGCTTTTCCTATTAGAATGATGGGCACTTCCGCCTCAATTTTCTCATCCATCTTAACCTGGTACAGGTCGACATGCAGTAAATTACCGGTCAGTGGATCCCGTTGTATTTCCCGAACCAGGACAGGCCGGGGCCGTTTCTCCTTATTTACCGTCAATGAAATTAATCTTGTTTCCCCTGATACTGTCAATACTTTTTCTATGCCCAGAGTTTCCGTCTGCAGGGCAAGTGATTCTACTCCGTGCCCGAAAAGATGTAGTGGTGTGATTCCCTCACGTCGTAAAAACCTGACTCCTTTTCCGACGGTGTCACGACTGTGAGCTTTTAAAACCAACTGGTCCATTTTACTTCTCCTCTATATAACCTCGGATACCAGACTATGATATCGTTTCAATTCCGGTAATGTTAGAAATATTTCCGTAAAAAACCTGTTATTAGGGCTCTATACCCCACGCTCATGCTATCATCTTATTGAGTTGTGTGCAACCATCATAAGTCCCTGAAAAATACCGGTTTGTATTCTTGATTAGAAAATGGTAAAGGCGAATATAGTATGTTCAGGTGATATCTTATTCAAAAATATGTAGTATAATCTATTATGAATAATCACTAACTATAACGAATGTTTGATTTAAACCAAGGAGAATATCTTGATACAATTCATGCTTACCCCGGCTGCCGGTAAACGGTTGATCGGCAAAGGTATGGCTGTTCATCCGACAATAATCAGTACTTTAAAAAAAGGAACTATCGTCATTGTAGCCGGCACCACCAATGGTTATGTTGCTGAAGAAATTCTGGACTCAATCGGACAGAAAGGTAATTTTTCCCGAAAGCGGTTCTTTCGCGGTATCACCCTACCGCCTCATCGCCGGACAACCGATCAGGGCAGGTTGTCTGATGAAAGCGCTTTTAAAGGCGATGTAGTAATAAAAGATGGTGTCCTGCAGCCTGACCGCACGATCGAAGACACGGTTAGTAGTCTCCAGGAGGGAGATTTGATACTTAAAGGTGGAAATGCGTTGGATTTGAAGCACCGGCAGGCAGCCGTCCTCATCGGAAATCCTACCGGTGGTACTGTATTTCTTGCCATCCAGGCAGCAATCGGGCAAAGAACCAGGCTAATCATGCCTATTGGGTTGGAAAAACGTATTACCGGGAATCTGAATGACATCGCCTTGAGGGTGAATTCCCCGGGCTCTACCGGGTTACGGTTGATGCCTACCCCAAGTGAAATTTTTACGGAAATAGAAGCTTTATCTCTACTTACCGGGGCAACCGCCGAACTCATTGCCGCTGGCGGAGTCAGTGGGGCAGAAGGCAGTATTTGGCTCGGAATTACCGGCACCACTGAAGAAGAATCGAAAGCAGGACAAATACTTAATTCAATTGCGGGAGAAGATGGTTTCTCGGTATAAAACAGTAAAAATTAAGTCCTGTAATATTGATGCTATAATTAATATGTCAATAAGGAACCAGAATACAAAAAATTATTATCCGTTATTCATATCTTGTATGACATAAGGAGTTGAAATATCGTGTAAATGTAAGTATTATATGTGAAGGGAGCAGTAGTGTAGTATTGGAGGAGAGTAGATAACTTATGGCTTCATCAAAAAAATTCAACGAACTGGCGCACCAGTCATTCCTATCATTGCATAGTACCTACGGTTTGTTGATGAAATTGGAAGAAAGGACTTTCTTCAACGATGCCACCATTTCCTTTCCGCAATTTCTTATTCTTATGACCGTTGAAGCTTCAACCCCACCGGTCAGCCAGACCACTATAGCCAAGAATATTCACCGGGGTTTGAACAGTGTAAGCATGATCATTGACCGTATGGAAAAGCAGGGATTAGTCGTCCGCACCCGGTCTGAAGAAGACCGGCGGGAAAGCCACATCACCGTTACCCCACAGGGCAAAATTGCTCTCGCTAAAGCAGTGAAAATCGGCGGGTCCTTAAGAGAACGCCTGGGGTCTGCTTTTAAACCTGATGAGCTTAAAGAAGCAATTCGTTTGCTTGATAAAGCCAAGAAAGAAATTGAAAGAGAACTTGACTATAGTTCTCTCGACGAAGAAGAGGAAATGGCCGCAAAAAAACAACTGGTCAACCTCTATCGAAAAGGTATGGAAGCCTCCGAGAGTTAATAGAATAATAACCAGCTAATAGAAAACAAATTCGCTGATATATTCATCAGGAACATGGTTGGCAGGAATTTTTGTCTGCGTTGATCATGTATTGACAGGATATTCCGGCCGGATTATTACATAAACAGTAGCTTTCAAGCATCCGGAGTTCTGTCGTGATATATGTCTTATTACCATTTCCATTATGATGTCTTTCGGCGATTTGGCGCGAGGTTTTTCCTTGTG
Source organism: uncultured Dehalococcoidales bacterium (assembly GCA_964606525.1). Taxonomy (GTDB): domain Bacteria; phylum Chloroflexota; class Dehalococcoidia; order Dehalococcoidales; family UBA2162; genus JBBITI01. The sequence goes on along the minus strand of CAZSHH010000012.1, from coordinate 38,252 downwards.
CCTGAACGAGGTTTATGTTAAACTTTGCCGTTGTATAAGTTGGAGTTTGAAGAGAATGCCAAAACGAGTCTTTTCCGGAGCGCGGCCGACTGGCCGCCAACACATTGGTAATTACCTGGGAGCGATTCAGAATTATGTTAAGCTACAATCACAATATGACTGCATTTATTGCATCGTTGATATTCATGCATTGACTTCGCTCGAAGATACCAGCCAGCTGCCCACGATGACACGCGAGCTTGCCCTGGACTGGTTGGCTGCAGGTATTGACCCTCATAAAAGTATTATGTTTGTGCAGTCTCATGTACCGGAAGTAGCTGAATTACACACCTTCCTTAGTATGGTCACGCCCCTGGGGTGGCTGCAGCGCGTCCCCACCTTTAAGGAAAAAATCAAGCTGCAACCGGATAATGTAAACTACGGCTTGTTAGGTTACCCAGTATTGATGACCGCTGATATCATTCTTTACAAGGCAGAAGTGGTGCCGGTTGGCGAAGACCAGTTACCGCATCTTGAATTAGCCCGGGAAATAGTACGGCGTTTTAATGGTCGATTCGGAGATGTTTTCCCGGAGCCTATCGCCAAGCTAACCAATTATCCTACAGTTGTTGGCCTGGACGGTAAAGAAAAAATGAGTAAATCTATCGGTAATCACCTGGAAATCGCCCTTACTGCTGAAGAGACCAGGCAAAAAATCATGACGGCTGTCACCGATCCCGAACGTAAATACCGTAAAGACCCCGGGCATCCGGAGGTGTGTAATATTTACCGACTCAGAGATTATTTTGCTGCCGATAATACCAACGAACTGGCAGAAAATTGCCGTTCAGCAAAAATTGGTTGCGTCCAGTGTAAACAAGCCCTTGCCGAAGGCATAAATGCTGTTTTGCAGCCTTTACGTGAGCGGCGGCAAGCCTTCGCTTCTCATCCTGAAGATGTGGATGATATACTCGCCGATGGGGCAAAACGGGCTCGGGCAATAGCCTCAGAAACCATCCGTGAAGTTAAGGAAAAAATGAATTTTTTTAAACTCAATCGGTAAATCAGTTCAATAGACAATAAAAAACTTTAATCTATTTGCTCAAACAACTTTTAATTATAAACCGGGAGGGAATAATGGCTACGACAAAGGATTTGATCGAAGAATATAAAAAAAAGCGTGCCCGCATCGTCCAGATGGCTTCTCCGGAAGCGATTGAGAAAAGGCATCAGGGCGGACAACTAACCGCACGCGAAAGGATCGATTACCTTTTTGATCCTGGAACGTTCCAGGAGTTAGGCCTTTTTGTCAAGCACCGTACAACCCACTTCGGGATGGATAAACGCGAGATCTTTGCTGAAGGAGTGATTACCGGCTATGGTAAGGTGAACGGCCGCCCGGTAGTCGCATTCTCGGAAGACTACATGGCTATGGCAGGTACTTTCGGTGAATACCACGGCATGAAAGAGATCCGGGCAATTAACTTTGCCAAAGAGCAGGGTTGGCCGATTATCGGCATGAATGATTCTGGGGGCGCACGTCTTCAAGAAGGCATGGATACTCTTGAAGCCTACGGTAATCTGTTCCGTGCTCAGATACTGGCTTCGGGTATTGTACCTCAGATCGCACTGCTCATGGGACCCTGCATCGGCGGCCAGGCATACCATCCTATCATGCAAGATTTTCTAATTCAGTGTAAAGATACCGGCTACATCGGTATTGCCGGTCCTGCCTTTGTAAAAACCCAGTTGGGTGAAGAGATCAGCCTCGAGGAATTATCAGGATGGAAAGCTCATGCCGTAAAGTCAGGACAGACTCATTTTGTTGCCGCAAACGACAAAGACGCTATCGATAAAGCAAAACAATTACTTGCTTTCTTACCGGCTAACAACCGGGAAAAGCCGCCGCGCCTCCCGACTCAGGACAATTCTGACCGGGTGTGCCCGGAACTAGACACGATTATCCCCGACCGCGCCACAGCTCCTTATAATATGTATAAAGTGATCAAGGCAATTGTAGATGACGGGCTGTTCTTTGAATCTTTAAAAGACCATGCTAAAAGCGTGATTACCGGCTTTGCCCGTTTTAACGGACGTCCGGTAGGCATCTGGGCTAATCAACCGATGGTTGCTGCCGGCGTGATTGACGTTGACGCTGCCGATAAAGGTGCCCGTTTCGTACGTTTTTGTGACCTTTTTAATATCCCCGTGGTTACTCTGGGTGATTGTCCGGGATACCTCATCGGTTCTGAACAGGACTGGAAAGGCATTCTACGTCACGGTGCCAAGCTGCTGTTCGCCTGGGCGGATGCCACTATCCCACTTATCTCGATCATGATCCGTAAATCCTATGCTGGTGCTCATTACGGTATGCTGGATAAAGGTATCGGCGCTGACCTGGTATTTGCCTGGCCGACTGCCCGTATTACCATCGTAGGCGCCGAGACAGCTGCCAGTGTGATTTTTGCCCGTGAAATCCGGGAATCACCAAATCCCCGGGAGACCGAAGAACAGCGCATTAAAGAATACAGCGATATCTACGAAAATCCTTACCGCAGCGCTGAACGGGGTTATACTGACGACATAATAATGCCGAGCGACACCCGTAAAGTAATAAATAAGGCTCTTGATATTCTTGAGGATAAGAATAAAGATAACAAGGCCTTCCTTGCCCGGCCGTGGAGGAAATATTCTAACATTAACCTATAAATAAGACTGTGTTAGAAAACCGCCCGGGACAGTGCCGATCACAAGTTGAGGGAACGACGAGAATAATTGGTTCCACACATTAATGTCTAACGAGAGGTAGAAACATAGAAATAATACCAGCTATAGACCTCAGAAACGGAAAATGTGTCAGTCTGTATCAAGGTAATTATGCCAAAGAAACGATTTTTTCAGATGACCCTTTGGATATTGCGCTTAAATGGCAGTCGGCTGGTGCCACACGTCTGCATATCGTTGATCTTGATGGTGCAGTCAACGGGGAAATCGTCAACCTGGAGATTATCAAACAGATCGGCAGTGCCATGATGATACCCACCCAGATCGGTGGTGGTATACGCTCCATTGAAACCATGGAAACCCTTTTTAGCCTCGGTATCGACCGTATTATCCTGGGGACTATCGCCGTTGAAGATCCTAAACTGATCAAGGAGGCATGCCGTCGTTTCAGCGATTCGGTTATCGTTAGCTTGGATGCCAAAGACGGTTTTATCGCCATCCATGGCTGGACAAAAGAAACCGTGTTGGATACCGTAGAATTTGCCCGGTCACTGGTTGCCCAGGGAGTACAACGGTTCATTTATACTGATATTTCACGTGGCAGTACCCTGACTGAACCGAATTTTACCAGTATCTTTAACCTGGTTAACGAAATCGACTTTCCGGTCATCGCCGCCGGAGGTATTTCCTGTTTAAATCACCTGAAGATCCTCAAAATGCTGGGAGTAGAAGGCGCTATAGTCGGCAAAGCCTTATACAGCGGCGATATCAATCTGAAACAAGCCCTGGCGGCAGTTAGCTAATTTCCCGTTTTAGGCACAATATAGTGGGACGCTGGTTATTGAAAAGGTGGTTACCGGTAGTATTTGGTATAATACTTATCGCCTTCCTAATTCTCTGGTATAGTACCTGTGCCCCAGTTCAATATTAAAAACCGTTTTCTTACCCATTAAAAATACGAAGGAACTATAATGGATATCGAGCAGCTTAAATTCGATGAAAAAGGGTTGGTTCCCGCGGTCATCCAGGATGCGGATACCGGTGATGTGCTTATGCTTGGTTTCATGAACCGCGAAGCTGTGGAAAGAACGCTGACGGGCGAAGATGTATGGTTCTACAGCCGGAGCCGTCAGGAAATGTGGCATAAAGGCGCGACCTCAGGCAACTATCTTAAAGTAAAATCTGTCTGGATTAACTGCGAGGACAACAGCTTATTAGTCAAAGCACATCCCATGGGCCCCACCTGCCATACTGGTAACCGAACCTGTTATTTTAGAGAATTACCTCGTATTAAAGGTGCGTATTGACCTTGAAGGTAAAAATGAGGATTGTCTGGTTATATATTAGTTCAATTGTCATCCCCCTCTGTTATTTTTGATTATTTGCCTCTTTTCACCTACAATACCGTTGCGTACCCACTGAAAAAATAGGTTTCATATATAGTTAACCGTGATGTCTATTACCATTGATACACTTAAAGCAATCCCGTACTTCTTGAACCTCGATGCCGGGGTCCTTGAGAAGATCAGACGTGTTATCTTTGAGAGAAAAGTCAGCCGTGGCGAGATGATATTATTTGAAGGCGAACCGGCGAAGGATCTTTACTTTGTCGCCTCTGGGGCTGTCAAGATATTCAAAACCTCGACTGAAGGTAAAGAGCAAATACTGAACATAGTTCGGCCGGGAGAATCCTTCAATGATATTTCCATTTTCGACGACGGGCCGAATCCAGCCGGTGCTCAAGCTATGGGGCCTGTTGAACTATATGGTATTGGAAAGCAAGAAATGGATGATATTCTCCGGCAGCATCCGCAAATGGCTCTTAATATCATAAAAACTATGGCCCGGAGGGTGAGACAACTTGTCGCGCTGGTTGAAGACCTGTCATTCCGCAGGGTATTAAGTCGCGTCGCCCGGATTCTACTTGAATATGGATCGGATAAGACAGTACCCCGGACCCGGTTAACTCAACAGGATATTGCCGCGATGGCTGGTACAGCCCGGGAAGTTGTAGGCCGGTCTTTAAAGAACCTGGAAGAAAATGGCACAATCCGGATGGAAAGCCACCGTGTAATAATTACTGATCATGAAGCTCTGAAACAATTGGCACTTCAGGTAGGTGAAACTTAATATTGGGCACCAAAGAGACCTGGGTCACAGAAGGCAATTGATTTTGTGCATTACCATATAAGCAGTATGGTGGATAATGAACATAATTCCCGAATTTAACAAAGAAAAATGTAATCACTGCGGCTTGTGTGTGAGTGTTTGTGTTTGCGGTGGGTTCGTCTTCGTGCAGAACACCGTATCTTTTAATTGTGAAGCGGTCTGTGATGAATGCCAGCAGTGTGAATTGGTATGCCCCACCGGCGCCATTAGTTTCCCTTTCGAAATCGTCGAAGAAAACTAAATCCGCTGCCAATCCCCGTCTCAATTTCCCCGGTTTTATAACAAAATTCGCTTTTTTCCGTTTTACTTTATAGGAGTGCGATTAAAGTCACATACTTGCTGTATATATAATCATAAAATTTGGTTGAAATAATTAAGGGGGTAGAAAAAATGACGATGTGGAAATTGAGGAACTGCCCTCGTTGCCAGGGAGATCTTTTTATTGATAAAGACCTTGATGGTTGGTATGAGCAATGTTTGCAGTGCGGTTATCGCCGCGAAATGCGAGCAATCGCCGAAGTAAAGAAAACACCGCTCAGCCTGGTTTCTGAAAGGTTGCCTAATTCAGGTGTTGATACTCCTGAAAAACGGCGCTCTTCGCGCGGAGATAACCAGGGGAAGAACGCTTCTGCCAGTTAACTAGATTTTTAAACCTGTGCTTACACAGTCTTTTCTAATCGAATAATGAGCCTGACGGAAGCCGATCACGATCAAGGATCGAAGAAAGTAAGACTCTGCAGCCTGTCATAGGATTGTTTGAATAGATTGGAACGTGCCTTCACCATCCTTTCTGCGAATTCATTATCACTCATTTGCCGGGCCAGGGCGTCCAGCATGGATAAGCTTACTCCGGGGCAGAGACAGTTCTCAACCCCGGGGATCGTTTTCAGCCTTTCATAAGGGGTATTGATCTGATCATAGGGATACCGCCGTTTCACTTTACCTCTATGGTCGGTCTCCTCCACCGGGAATAGACAGGGGCGGTGGAAGTTGATATAGGGATTGAGATATGTCCGGTGGTAGTGGTTGAGCAGATCCGCACATCGCTGGGGGATATGGACATAACCCAGGTTTTTCCGTATCACCGCACCGTTTTTACTCTCGACCAGGCCGTTATCGTTGGAGTGCCGGGGACGGGAACGGGTAAAACGGATGAGCAGCTTATTGAGTAATTTGGCCACGGTCCGGTTAACAAATTCACTACCGTTATCCGAGTGGAAGCCCCTGATCTGAAAAGGGAACTGACGCAATAAGTCTGCCAGGGTGCCCGCCAGATGGTTTTCACTGATCCCTTCCAGCGAGGCCACCACTTCCCACTGGGTGACTTCATCCACGGCATTGACATGATATACCCCCTTACGGCCTTCCCGGTCCCCCTGATGGACCGTATCCACCCGGAGATATCCCGGCTGCCCCTGGGGCCGCGGTTTCTCCCTTTCCCCGATACGGGCTATCGCCGGCCGGGTACGGGTATAACGCTTACCCTGATAACTCTTACTGCGGCGTAGGTTGTATATCTGGGCTACGGATATGCCACTGATCTTTTGAAACCGCCGGTCTCCATACAACTCATATTCCCGCTCCAGTATCTTCTTGGTAGCCGGGCCACTTAACCACCCGTGTAATTCATCGGTATGCGCCAATAACGAGATTTCTCCCGCACTGTACTTGAGGGGAAAACGGTACCGTCGGTATTCCGCTACCTTGAGCCGGCCGCTCTCCTGGTATTTCCCGATCAACCGGGTGACTTGTGCCCGGGAGTATCCGGTAACCTTCGAAAGATATCTGCGGATCAACCCCTTACCTTCTTTTTGCAGCCGGTTATAGCGGAATTTCCTTAATACCTCCTCGGTCCATTGGTATTTTTCTCTGGTGTGTACCCCTTTAAACTCGAGCGGTTGGCTGCCCTCAACAAAACGCCGTACCTGGTCCAATGTCTGTAACTTTTCGTCGTTCATCTTCAGTCGCATATCCCAATCTTATGCGAACCGAGGCTACAGGGGCTCATCTTGTATTGGAATCCATCAATCCTTCAGGCTCATCTTGTATTAGATAAGACTTACACTTCAAATCATTTGCCTGCAGTGATACAATACACGGAGGCTCATCAGGGAACTAAATGATGAGCCTTCTTTTTTTGACGTATCTTGACAAATTTACAGGCTGACCAAAACATCAGCCAGGAAGGTTAACATTGGACAATAAAAGCCTCGAACTGTTGGAGTTTCCTAAGGTAAGGGACTTAATAGCTGGTTATACTTCATTCGAAGCCAGCCATGAACTTGCCCTGGCCATCCAGCCTATGCATGACCGGGGTACCCTGGAATCACTTCTGCAACAGTCGGCCGAGGCCCGCCAATTATATACTGAAGACCGTTTCAGTATCGGCCAGGTGCTTGATATCAGGGAAGCAATCCAGTCAGCAGCCCTCGGGAAGATACTGGATCCCCTTGTGTTGTTGGATATACAACAGACACTATCTGCCCTGCACCAGGTACACCGGGGCCTGTCGCGTTATACGGAAACCTATCCCCGGCTTTGGCATATCGCTTCCAACATCGTGGACACTCCGGAAATTGAAAAAGAGATTGGACACTGCATCTCTCCCAACGGAGATGTGCTGGATTCTGCCTCTCCCCGGCTCGGTGATATCCGCCGGAGGCTGCGAAAAACCCGCGACCAATTGGTAACCCGGCTTGAGGCTACGTTGAAATCTGCTAAAGGACGGAGGATCGTTCAGGAACCAATCATCACTGAACGTGAAGGCCGTTATGTAATTCCTATCAAAGTAGAGTACCGCAAGGATATCCGCGGTATTGTTCACGATATGTCCAATACCGGAGCAACATTGTTTATCGAACCATGGACTACTCTCGAACTGGGGAATGAAGTCCGGCAATTGATCAGTGAAGAGAAGAATGAAATCGAACGCATCTTACATGAGATCAGCTTTAAAATCGCTTCCCGAGCGCCGGACATTGCTAATAATATCCGGCTTGTTGCTCAACTCGACTTTATTTTAGCGAAAGCCAAGTTCGCCAGTAGTACCGGAGCCGTGGAACCTTCAATCATTAATCCAACCGATAATACCAGTATCCTGAGGTTAGTTGAAGCCCGGCATCCCCTTATCGGTGAAAAAGCAGTACCTCTTTCTGTAGAGATTGGCCGTGAATTCTCTGTCCTTGTCATTACCGGGCCAAATATGGGCGGCAAGACCGTAGCTCTGAAAACGATCGGACTCTTAAGTGTGATGGCTTTGTCCGGACTGCCCATACCTGCCGATAAAACCAGTGCGGTTCCCCTCTTCGACGGGGTCTTCGCCGATATCGGTGATGAGCAGAGTATTGAAGAGACGATGTCTACATTTAGCTGGCATGTCGGAAATATCGTACGTATTATGAAAAATAGTAGTTCCCGCAGTCTGGTATTGCTGGATGAGTTAGGCGCCAGTACCGACCCTGCTGAGGGTTCAGCCCTGGCCCGTTCCATCCTCCTCCACCTTCTCTCACAGTCTACATTAGCTGTTGCGACTACCCATTATGATGACCTAAAGGCTTTTGCTCATGCCACCCCCGGCTTAAAGAATGCTTCTTTAGACCTCGATCCCGTCACCGGAATGCCTACTTATCACCTGACTCTGGGCATTCCCGGCGGCAGTAATGCCCTGACCGTTGCTGAACACCTGGGAATGCCAGTAGAAATCATTCAAACTGCCCGCCGCATGCTGGGGGAAGGAACACAAGCACTAGATGCTCTGCTCGAAGACCTGGCTAGAGAACGAAGTGTCCTGAATCATTCCCGCATCGACATAGAAAATGAGAGAAAGAAAATCGATCGGCAAAAACTTGACACCGATGCCCGGTTAAATGCCGTCATTGCGGAAGAACGAAAACTAAAGCAAATTACCCATGATAATGTCGTCCGTGAAGCGGCTGAACTACAACGTGATATCCGGGCAGTTACTGTTGAATTACGAAAATCCCGGTCCCATGATACTGTAGAAAAAGCCAAAGCAACCCTATCTTCAATACACCAGCGTCTCCAGGGAGATATCTGGCAACAACCGGCAGCCAAAATACCAGTTGAGACGGCCGAAACTACAGTTGAAGATGCCTCTATCAAGCCAGGAGATACTGTACTGCTTAAAGAAGCAAATCTGAAAGCCACTGTGATATCGGTTTCTCCCAACTCCGGCCAAGCGGAAGTGCAAGCTGGAAGGGCGAAAATGACCCTCAGCCTCAATAGCCTGGAAAAAATCATGGTGACTCCTGGTTCACCTAAACCTAAATATATCCCGGTAACCAAACAAGTCAGTAAACCAGTATCATTACAAATCGACCTCCGGGGTAAAAGGGCTAGCGAGATCGAGCCAGAATTGGATAGCTATATCAATAATGCTTCAGTTGCCGGCTTGTCCGAAATACGGATTATCCATGGTATGGCTACTGGTACCGTACGAAAGATTGTCCGTGAATTTCTTACTACTCACCCTTTAGTCCGTTCTTTCCAGCCCGGCGGGCAAGGTGAAGGTGGTGATGGTGCTACCATCGTGAAACTTTAGCCGCATCGCTTTGATGAGATCCGGTTCAGGTTATACGAAAGGAGACGGTTGATGCAAACGATCAGCCTCAACGGCCTTTGGACACTAAAACAAGCAGGCACTGCAGAAAGTATCCCTGCCCATGTTCCCGGTACTGTACATAATGATTTACTGGCTGCGAAAAAGATTCCCGACCCTTATTACCGGGATAATGAAGCACAACTGCAGTGGATCGGTGAAAAAACCTGGGCTTTTACCCGATCCTTTTCCGTGAATTCAGAATTTTTGCTGCATGACCGGGTATTTCTGCAATTTGACGGCCTTGATACTATGGCCGTAATTAAGATTAACTCCCGTGAAATCGCCCGGACCGGCAACATGTTTCGTACCTGGGAATTCGACATCAAACCATTTTTACATACAGGTGTTAACAATATTGAGGTACGTTTCAATTCCACTATTCCCTATATCAAAATGCGGCAAAAAGAACGGTACCTTCCTGCCTGGAAAGGTGTTCACGACGTTCAAGGTGGTAGCTGGGTACGCAAAGAGCAGTGTAATTACGGTTGGGACTGGGGGCCGGTCCTGGTCACCTGTGGTATTTGGCGTCCTGCGAGATTGATCGCCTTCAATGATGCCCGCCTCAGCGATATCCATATACGGCAAAAACTATCCCGCGGCATCGCTATCATTGACGTTGCAACCCGGATTGAAGCCGTTCACCGCAACCGGCCGGCTGCCGTCACCGTCTTAATTGCCCTACAGGGGAAAACGGTCGCCCTGGGGAAAGCCGCCGTAAATTCCGGTAAAGCCCGCCTCAGTCTTACCGTTCAGAACCCCCAATTATGGTGGCCTAACGGTATGGGTCAGCAACCACTATATGATGTTACAGTCAAACTCGTTGACTCTAACAACCAACTTATCGATAGTTCGGTCAAACGCATTGGTTTACGTACTCTTCGTCTGGAACGGAGGAAAGATAAATGGGGGGAATCATTTCATTTTACCGTTAATAATGTCCCCTTCTTTGCTAAGGGCGCCGATTGGATACCTGCTGATACCTTTACCCCCCGAATTTCCCGTGATGACTATGCGGGTCTAATCGAGGATACCGCAAAAGCAAATATGAACATGCTCCGCGTGTGGGGCGGCGGCATCTATGAAGATGATGCCTTTTACGACCTCTGTGACGAAAAAGGTATATGTATCTGGCAGGACTTCATGTTCGCTTGTGCTGCCTATCCTGCTTTCGATACAGCCTTCATGGAAAATGTCCGCCAGGAAGCTTCTGATAATGTCCGCCGCCTGCGTCATCATGCCTGCCTGGCATTATGGTGCGGCAACAACGAACTGGAGCAGGGATTGGTCGGTGAAAAATGGAGTGACACCCAGATGAACTGGCAGGATTATTCCGCCCTTTTTGATAGACTATTACCTGAAGTAGTGGCTAAACTCGACCCTGACCGCGATTATTGGCCTTGCAGTCCCCACTCCCCCCACGGCGACCGGATGGATTTTAACAATCCCACCTGGGGTGATGCCCATTTATGGAATGTCTGGCACGGCCGGCAGCCGTTCGAATGGTACCGTACAGCGATGCACCGCTTTGTCAGCGAATTCGGCTTCCAGTCCTTCCCCCACCCCACTACCATCCGCTCTTTCACCCGGCCGGCTGACCGAAATATCTCCGCTTATGTGATGGAGCATCACCAGCGCAGCAATATCGGTAATCCGGCTATCATTAGCTATTTACTGGATTGGTACCGCCTGCCTAAAAATTTCGAGATGATGGTTTGGCTCAGCCAGATACTCCAGGGTATGGCCATGAAATACGCTGTAGAACACTGGCGCCAGCATATGCCCCGGACCATGGGTGCTTTATACTGGCAGCTTAATGACTGTTGGCCGGCTGTCAGTTGGTCGTCTATTGACTCTCAACACCGCTGGAAAGCTTTACATTATATGGCACGTCGTTTCTATTCCCCACTACTGGTATCGGCCGTCGAAGATCCGTTAAAACGTAGCGTCGCTATCTGTACAACCAGTGATTTGTCCGAATTTGCCTCGGGAAAAGTACGCTGGAATATCACAAATGTCCGGGGTGACCGTCTCGATGATGGTGAGTTTGTCGTGGAAATACTACCCCGGAAAAGCCGCCGGGTAAAGATTATCGATGTTGCCGGTATCCTGAAAAAACATGGTCGGCGTGACTTCATGTTCTGGGTGGAATTGGAAGTTAAGGGTAAGGTGGTCTCTACCGATTTCGCTTCCTTTGCCCGTCCCAAACACCTGGAACTGGGAGATCCGGAGATTCAGGCTGACGTCCGGCAGGGTAAGAATGGTACTGCTACAGTTTCCTTTACCGCCCGGAAACCGGCATTATGGGCCTGGCTGGACTTGAAAAATACCGATGCCCGGTTTTCCGACAACTTTTTCCACCTCCAGCCAGCTAAACCGGTGATAGTAGAGATAACTACCAACAAAAAAATGAGTCTTGCCGATATCAAGAAACAACTCCAGGTCAGGAGCCTTTTCGATACCTATACCTAGGGATATTCTTTCTTGATTTCAGGTCGTCTGATATACAATTGAATTATGAAGAATACAACATCGGATTTTGACCTGCAATTCCTTAATTACCCTATTTCGGATACCAATATCGAGTCATCCGCCCATGAACACAATGAAGAAGAACTCTTCGATGCTTATTCCCGGGCGGTAACAAGCGTGGTGAAAAAAGTTGGGCCGGCGGTGGTCCATGTCCATGTGAAAAAGAAAGCGGCCAGCAATACCCGCAGTCCTTCCCGTGAGTTAGAAGGTACCGGTTCCGGTGTTATTATCACCCCGGACGGTTATTGCATCACTAATAACCATGTTGTAGAAGACGCTGGCATTTTCACTGTAATCACTCCCGACGGCTCTACTTGTAGTTCCGACCTTATCGGCAGTGACCCTGCTACCGACCTGGCTCTGTTAAAAATCCAGGCTTCGGGACTACCCATTGCCAGTCTGGGTGATTCAGCAAAACTCCAGGTCGGGCAGCTTGTCATTGCCATCGGTAACCCACTCGGTTTTCAGAATACTGTAACTACCGGGGTTGTCAGCGCCCTGGGGCGTTCTTTACGGAGCCGTAACGGACGCCTGATTGAGAACATCATCCAGACTGATGCTGCGCTTAATCCCGGCAATAGCGGTGGGCCGCTGATGGACTCTCGCGGCCTGGTTATCGGCATCAATACCGCCATAATCCCCAATGCGCAGGGAATCTGCTTTGCCATCGCTGTCAATACCCTGCGCTGGGTCTTGACCTCGATACTGCAGGACGGGCGTGTCATCCGGGCTTTTCTGGGTATCGCCGGGCAGAACATCCCTTTGCCGATCCGGGTCATACGTCATTTCCAGCTTCCCAATGATACCGGAGTGCAAATCATCAACGTTATTCCTAACAGCCCGGCATTCCTTGCCGGCCTGAGAGAAGGTGACATCATTATTTCCATCAACGAAAAGATAGTCAGCGGGGTGGATGATATCCACCGCTCGCTGACTAAAGACGACATCGGCCGGAAACTAAGGCTTGTCCTTTTACGAGATTGGGTCAATCGACTGGAACTCTCCATCACCCCTACAGAGAGTCCCCAATAAGCGATCGTTTACGGTGTTTTCTCTGCTTTCAATACACATGCTGATATGATAATCCCATTTCCCCAAACACTTTCGACTCTTGTACAGGTAAAACCGGCTGTTTCCAGTAAACTAATTTCATGTTCCCGGGTCATGATGAGGTCGATGTGATAAATATCTGTGCCCGAGATGTCTCCATTTTTTCTTAAAGCAAGGTACTTTTCTCTCGCCGACCGTTCCTCTTCCGGGTTATTCGCCAACCAGTCGAGTACCAGTAAATACCCGTTCTTTTTTAATCCCTTGCGGATACTTGCATATAGCTCCAACTTGTCCTCTGCCAGGAGGTGATGGAGTGTGTTGCAGGCTATCATGTAGTCATATATGTTGTTACCTAAGTCGGCTTCGAGATATGAGGCACAGACTATCTCGATGTTATTACTGTACCTGCTGTATGTCTCCCTTAATATATCAAGCATTTTCTCCGCCACATCCATACAAACTACACGTGCTTGCGGTGCTTTCTGAAAGATAGCGTCCAACTCGGCACCCGTACCACAGCCCAGGTCCAGGATATTGATCCTTTTGTCAGTCCGGGGCATATCTTTTAACAATGTTCTAAAGCCTTCTGCATAATCCGTATGGCCGTCACTCATGTGCAGGTCGTAATCCTGTGCCCGTCGATTGAAGAAAGAGTGCATATCTTCGTATTCTGTTTTTATTTCCCGGTACCATTTAAAAACGATCCTTACTTTACCGTCGACCATTCGTTTCCCTATATAACGAAATCCGTTTTCTTGCAGCATTTGTTCATATGGTTGGTCGTCTTTAGGTACCAGGCAGATAAATTCCGAAGTTTCTTTATTGTTATCGATCTGTTCCTGGATATATCCGGGACTTAATCTCAGATAATCCAGGTATTTTTCATTTTGCATTATATGTTTATCCTCTTAAAACAAATATTTGTGCCCGATTTTGATACACAAGTAACCATATGTGTCCCTTCATCAATGGAGATACTAGAAGGAAAAAGGGGAAATCGATTATAGCCGAATCTATCGTTTATTGCTTAGCATCAACCTGTGAAATACCTCGGTTGACTTGATAAAAATAAACGACGTCATTATTTTATAGGGGGACTGTTTTCCCCCTTTTTAATGTTGTGAATCGATTAGGTTGCAGGCATTATATCCTTTAATAGAAAATGATAGCTGCGAATATCACTTTAGTTAGCATAACGAAGGATTAATGATTCCAATACAAACTTACTTTTTCTAATTTTCTTAAGCTTTATTTAACCTCGATCGTGAAAGTCTCGCTATCATTGTTGTCTTCATTTGATTCGCTGATACGCTTGCCGAAATCAACTGTCCAGACGACATTATTAGTACCCGGGGTCCTGGCTACCCAATATGCAGTCCATTCCTTTTCCGCTCCGGGCATGATACCGCCGGAAAATCCATTATCATTGCCTAGCAGTACATAATAACTGGCCGGGACTTTTTCATTACCGATATTCTTGATCAGCAGTTGGAATTTTACCTTTTCGCCTACTGCAACCGATGTCACCGGTTCCTCCATCCAGGCTTTTTCGATAATCAGGTCCGGGAGATTACCTCCGGTAGCTGTACCTGTGGTAGTTGAGCCGCTCTGGGTTGTTTTCGTCGTGGAACCGCCGCCTCCGCAACCTGAGAAAATCAGGGTTGAAACCAATATTAGGGAGACTAACCCTACCGTAGCGATTGTGAAGCGTCGACTCTTCATGATACCCTCCTCGTTGCAATATTAAGGTTTTAGTACACACAACCAATTAACTAATAATATAAGTATAGCAGTTGAAGTTTCAATATTATTGTCTTACACTCGGGACTAATAATAAACCTCCCGTAAAACAAAAATCAATAAGAGTATAATTTTCCCGAAAGTACTAAATGAGGAAAAGACTCAATGCATGAAGTAAGACTTGATTATGGTGATGACTTTCTAACCATAGAACTGCCCGATTCAGCGGTAATCGTCCGTTACGGGGAGACTTATATGGATCCTCCCGCAGTTGATCCGTACACTGCTGCCCGGCAGGCTTTGGAGAAGCCCCTGGGATTTCCTCCACTTAGCGAATTGGGGGGGCCAGGGAAAAAAGTAGTCATTGGTTTTCCTGACCGGGTGAAGGGCGGCGCTCAAAAAGACAGCCACCGTAAAGTAGCTGTTCCCCTCATTGTTGAAAAGTTACTTAAATCCGGCACGCGTCTGGAAAATATCACCCTTTTATGTTGTCAAGGATTACACCGTAAAAACACTCTTGAGGAATGGTACTGGTACCTCGGTAGGGAAATCGTTGACCGTTTCTGGCCGGAACGCTTGATTAATCACGATGCTGAAGCACCGGATTTGTGTAACTTTGGTACGGATGCCATGGGAAATGTGGTGGAATGCAACCGGATGATGGTTGAAGCAGATCTGGCAATCGTCCTGGGCCACTGTGCCGGTAATCCCTACGGCGGCTATAGCGGAGGGTACAAAATGATCGCCTCAGGGTTGACGGGCTGGCAGTCGATCGCATCCCATCATAATCCAGCCACGATGCACCGCCCGGATTGGCTGGGAGCAAGTACCACTTCCCACCAGCGGCAGCAGTTCCGTTCTGTTGGCCAGGCGATTGAAAAAGCAATGGGTAAAAAATTCTTTACGGTTGATGCAGTGATCGGTCAAAAATCACAGGTACTCGATGTCAAAGCAGGCGAAATCAGCATGGTTGAAGCCGCTACCTGGCCTCTGGCAGACAGGAGAACTAATATCCATCTTCCCATAAAAACACCGGCGGACATATTGGTGTTGGGCTTACCACGAAACTTCCATTATGGCCCTGGTATGGGCAGTAATCCAATCCTCATGAGCCTGGCAATCGGGGGGCAATTTTCCCGATGCTGGCCAGCTCTCCGTGATGGTGCTGTGATAATCGCGGTTGCGGTTTGTGATGGCTGGTTTAATGATGACTGGTTTCCTTCATACCACGTAACTTTCGATGCTTTACAGCATTATTGTACCGCTCCGGAATTCCTCGCCTCCGGTGATGCTTTAAAGATTGTTACTGATCCTGGGTACCGTTTTCGTTATTCTAACAATTATGCCTATCATCCTTTTCATGCCATGTCTATGATTAGTGGTGGTAGTGTTCCCCTTTTACACTGTCCAGCTGTTTATATTGTCGGCGCCAAAGCCCCAGGTTATGCGCGCGGGATGGGCTTTATCCCGGTTAAGACATTTGCAGAAGCGATGGCTAGCGCCCGTAAATTTGTCGGAAATAATCCACGGATATTATGTACTCCGGAAGCGTTTTCCGGCGGCCTGGGTATTAATCTTTACCTGAAAGAATAGTATCTTCCCAGCCGTCTGAACTCCCATAATCAACACTGTGTAACAGCAAAAAACAACGGGATGAAAACAATAAAGGAGACTTGATCAATGAGAGTGTTGGTTACCGGTGGAGCTGGTTTTATCGGCTCCTATCTGGTTCCTAAACTAGTCGAATCCGGGATGGAAGTAGTGGTTTTTGATATGGCATCAGAGCCAAAAACTCTTGCTGCTGTATCTGAAAAAATCATCTATATACGAGGAGACCTCGCTTCACCAGCTGATTTGTACCGGGCGATGCTGACGTACCATCCGGAAGGTATATTTCACCTGGGAGCAATCCTCGCCGGCCCTTGTGAAAATGATCCCGTTAATGGGTTTAAGGTCAACTTTCTCTCCACGCAGACTCTTTTGGATTCATCTTTAGCTCTCAAAGTAAAACGTTTTTTCATGGTAAGTTCTATATCTGTATTCGGGCGAGATGTCATCGAACCTGTTACCGACCATGCTGTAAAAAATCCCGAGACGATATATGGCCAAACCAAACTGGCTTCCGAGCACCTGATGTTATGGTATGCCCGGAAACATGGCCTGGATACTCGCGGCTTACGTTTCACCTGGGTATTCGGTCCGGGGCGTACCCAGGGCATCACCGCAGTGTATTCATCTCTTCTTCTAGATGCGATTGCCCGGGGGAAATCCATCAATATCATCAACCCGGACGAAAAAGGTGACTGGCTTTATGTTAAAGATGCGGTGAAAGCCATTTTGATGCTCTGGAATACGCCGGACCCTAAAAGGCGAATCTATAATGTTGCGGGAGGCGCATACTCCATTAAAGAAGTCGTAGAAATCGCTAAGAAATCCCGCCCTGATGCCCGTATCATTCTCCAGGAAGGAGGGAAAATCCTGTCTCCCTATCCGGCAATTTATGATGACGCTAATGCCCGTTCCGATTTCGGATGGAGTCCGGATTACACTATCGAATCGGCGGTACAAGAACATCTTGGTATTGTTGCCGCCGCATATCAACAAGGAAATAAATAGCCTCTGATCAGGTAATTAATTGTGTATGATGATTATTGTAAACGAGTGCAGGATTATCGCAGTCGATGTCACCTGCAGGAGGTATTGAATTGGGTAACATCGGATTGATTGGTATCGGTGTTATGGGGAAACTCATTGCCTCCAGGATACATAACGCTGGACACCGTCTCTATATCTTTGATATCTCACAGGAAGCCCTTTCCAGGCTCTCCGGCTCCGGTATCAATATCGCTGTCAGTCCGGAAAATGTCGCAATAGATTCGGACATCGTATTGATGTCTTTACCTGGTCCTCAACAGGTTGCTGAAGTGGTTGATGGTCCGCATGGCCTTCTTGTTGGAGCGCACCCCGGGTTGATCGTTGTCGACCTCAGTACTGTAGATCCGCAAACTACCCAACAAATGGCTTACTTATCAGCGTTGAAAAAAGTAGGGTATCTTGACGCTCCTATCCTGGGCAGGCCTGCTTCCGTTGGAGATTGGTCGCTTCCAGTCGGCGGCGATCCGGAGATTATGTCCCAATGTCTTGGTATTTTACAGGTATTCGCCCGCAACATTTTTTATATTGGCCCTTCCGGGTCAGGAAACAAGATAAAACTGCTTAATCAGATGATGTTTACTGCCATTAACAGTATGACCGCAGAAATGATGTCCGTAGCGGAAAAAGTTGGCATTCCTCCAAAATTGCTTTATGAAACTATCTCCGCCAGCCAGGCAGCTACTGTCAGTGGACTATTTAAAGAATTGGGCAAAAGAATCTCAGCGGCTGATTATGAAAACCCTACCTTTCAGGTCGATTTGCTGTCCAAAGACGTTACCCTGGCGGTACAAATGGCCAGGCAAGCTGGAGCTTCTCCCATTTTAACCGAAGCTACGCAAAAGATGAACGAGCAGGCACAATTTAATGGCTTAGGGACTAAAGATACTGCCGTGATGTGGCAAATATGGCAAAAGCTGGTTGGTCCATAAATCTGCCTCTTTATTGTCACCTGCTATTATTATGTTGTTATATCCCCTTAGTACTAATGGATCAATCCAATTACAGGTATTTTGTTTTCATGTAGTACTAAAAAGTCATTTTAATTAACTTTTCCTCCCTTTATTATGGTATGTAAAATTATGTCAAAGTATACCAGAATCACCAGGATGACTGTTATCATTAACGACATCAACTGCTACCTGACTGACCAAATATGTCATATTACTGGACGCAGAGATTATCAGGACTGGTATCTTTTCACTGGAAATCGTGTTAACCAATTCATTTAATATGTAAATACTATAAGTTAGCGATAGCTTGATAAATGTTAATACTGAACAATACTACTTAACGGGAAACGGGATTGCAGGCGGTCAATGTGTATTATTACAGGGGATAAGTCGTGATGAAAGAAGGACATTCTTTAACTACTATACCCAACATTAACCTCACCCAAAAGGAAGCGGAGGATAAACTCCGTATAGAAAGAGAAAATTTCCGTAACTCCTTTCACAATCTTCCTTTCGGAATTCAGATCATCAGTCCCGCTGGAAAGCCGGTCTTCATTAATCAGACTATGCTTGACATGTGGGGATACAAAAATATTGAACAACTACGTAAGAAAAGATTGGACCAGGTCTTTACTGCTGAATCCGTATTACTGGTCTCACAATTATTTAAACAACGTGCGGCCCACCAGGTCCCCCCGCTTCATGAAATAACCCTGATATGTAGTGATAGCACTCTACGTCATGTCCGGGTTAATGCTCGTGAGATCGTTTGGGATGGTGAAAATTGTGTCCAGCTTATATATGAAGATATTACGGAAAACAAGCAGATAAAAAAAGGGCTTCGGCAACTAAGTGACACTCTTGAACTGGTTCGAGCGATCGACCGATTAATTGCCAGTGAAGAAAGTGAAAGAGTCCTGCTGCAAAAAGGCTGCGACGAAATAGTCAAAGGGCAGCGTTATCCACTCGCCTGGATCGGTTTTGTGCATAAAAATACCGGAGAACTGCCGCCCATAGCCATATCCGGCTGTAAAAAATCATATCTTGACCATGTTCACGTGACTCTGGACGGTTTTCTCGGCATTCAGGGACCGGTCGATATCGCTTTTCAGACAGGAAAACCTTGTATTATTTCCAATATTGAAACCGATCCGCGCGCAAAACTATGGAAAGGAAAAGCGATTCAGTTGGGACTTAAGTCAATGATCGTTTTACCCATGAAGATACGGGATAAAGTTGTCGGCATTTTGAACATATACTCAGAACAACCTGACGCCTTCTCTCCCGTCAAGGCCGAGTTACTCGAAGAATTGGCCAGCGACCTTTCCGTCGGTATTGATAAAATCCGCCACCGCGAAGAAATTTTGAAAGCCCAAAATGCACTTGCGGATGAAGCGGTACGGCGTAGCGTTTTTATTGAACGGTCTACCGATGGCATTGTCGTTCTTGACCAGAATGGTGGTGTATTTGATGCTAACATTCGATTTTGTGAGATGCTGGGGTACACTCCTGAGGAAGTCCGCACACTCCATATTTGGGACTGGGATACACACTATTCCCATGAAGAACTTGTAGAGATGACTGACGGAATCGTTGATGCCGGCCCCCTGTTTGAGACCAAACACCGCCGCAAGGATGGTTGTATTTATGATGTTGAAATATCCTCAAATGCGGCTGTCTTCGCTGGTCAAAAACTGATCTTCTGCGTTTGTCGTGATATCACCGAACGGGTTAAGGCACAAGAAGCTCTCCGTATCAGTGAGGAATGGAATCGTACCCTGGTTTCAATTTGTCCGGATGGTATCATTTCCGTCAACTCTGATAGCATCGTCACTTACGCCTCACAAAAGATATACGAACTCTTTGGTTCTCCCGCTAACGAAGAAATCATCGGCCAATCCGTTTTGAAATGGATAGCCCCGGAAGCTCGTGAAACAATGGCAACTAATATTCGAAAATTGTTGGCAGGAGATGATGTCAGTTTTCATGAGTACCCTGTAATAAACAAAGAAGGTGTCCTTTTTTGGGTCGAGGTTAATTCGTCTATTATCAAGGATATCAACGGCATTCCAGTCAAGCTGATCGCTGTTGTCCGGAATATTACTGAACGAAAAAAGATACAGGATAATCTGATTATTACCGATCGACTGGCTTCCATCGGCGAATTATCATCCGGAATGGCCCATGAATTGAACAATCCCCTGACTGCTGTTATCGGCTTTTCCGACCTGATACTTGAGCAGGAAGTCCCGGATACGATTAGAGAAGATTTGAATATGTTAAGCCGCGAAGCTAAACGTATGGCTGAAGTAACGAAGAATATGCTTGCTTTTGCACGCAAAAACCCGGTAGCGAAAGTTCGCTTGAACATTAATGATATCATCAAAAAAGTCCTGGATATACGTACATATGAACACCGGCTGAATAATATCGAGGTAATGAATCAGATGGCTACGGATCTGCCGGATATTATCGGTGACTATTTTCAGATTCAACAGGTCATCTTAAACATCATTATTAACGCCGAATACTTCATGAAGGAATCTCATGATCATGGTATTCTTAATATCCGGACCGAGAAGACAGGATCCAGCATCAAGATCTCCATCACCGATAATGGCCCTGGAATCCCCAGAGAAAACCTGATCCGTATCTTCAATCCCTTTTTTACTACCAAACCAATTGGAAAAGGTACCGGGCTTGGCTTGAGTATATGTTACGGCATCATAAGCGAGCATAACGGTCATATCCATGCAGAAAGCGAATTGGGGAAAGGCACAACATTCGTTATCGAACTCCCCATTTCAATTTAATCTCAATTAAACCGTATTTTTTTACTGCCGTTTCCTGTATGGCAATAGTTTTATCTATTTTCCAGGGTAACCTGCGAAATATGGTCACCCAACTTATTCAGTATCAACAATACCTGCCGGTTTTCTTCTTTTGTCATTACACTTGTTACGCGTTTGCTCAGGGCTTTATTCACAATATTTCCTTTTTCCATTTTTTCACGTCCTGCTCTTGTTAAAGTCAGGTAGTTGACACGCCTGTCTTCTTCCGACCGCGTCCGTTTCAATAAGCCTTGTTTTACCAAGCGGTCAACCATGGTACTTACCGAATTAAGTCCCCTCTGGATTTTATTACTGATTTCACTTTCGTTGACAGGGCTATCCGCAGAACCAACGAGTGATAATACGGCATATTGGGTCTGGGAAACGGATATTTCTGAAGTAAATACCCTGTCTGCATATTTTGATAATAGGCCTGCTACTGTAATCAGTTTAAAAATGTCAGCAGGAAGTATTTCTTTCTGGTTATTGGTTAATGGCATATATCCTCCGGAAATGGATTTTTTGTTAATATATCATATTTGATATCATTTTTAAACAACTAACTAATCGAACTATCCTGTAAAATAAAAGAGTCTCATTGTTATTTCTAAATAAAAGGAAAAAGCCCGGTCAAATACCGGGCTAAAGAAAGGAGGGCGACAAAAGATTTACATTATGTACCACTTAAGCCCGGATGCCGACTTCCGGGCTTAAACGTGGCTTGAGTTTATTTCCAATGATAATGTAGCTTATCTTTATTACAATGTTAAGGCATAAAGGTCTCAGTGTTATTGTACTTTTGGCCAATTCTGTAGTTTCTCGATCTTATCTACATATTGTTCGGTGTTAAATTTCCGCCGCAAACCATTCTCATTCATATACCTGATATTGCCGTATACTGGCCTGGGCGCCCATGGTCGGTCGTGCTTTCCGAAGCACCAGGCTATTCCCGCATAACTGTTCGGATCCCTTCCATCGAGTGCATATTTGTTATTAAGGTACAACGCGTTATGAAGCGCGGTTTCCGGTGATGCGTTCCACTCGAGTATTTTCTTACCCCAGTACATTCTCATATAACCGTGCATCTTTCCGGTGATCATCATTTCAAGTTGAGCAGCATTCCAGTACTTGTCATGCGTTTCCGCATGCTCCAGATCTACGATGGAATAATTATACTGCCGACGGTCTGTTATATGATTCAGTAGCGTCTTTTTTGCCCATACCGGTAGTCCTTCGAAAGAATCATAATGCGCATTATAGAATACAAAATTAATTGCCAATTCTCGCCGTATGATAAGTTCCTCCATGTAGGCATGCCTTTCCTGCACCCCCGATTCGTCTACTTTTAAAGCTATCTCAAGTGGAGAAATCTGCCCGAAATGTAGATACGTACTCATTCCGGAAAGGACCCCGGCGTTTGGATCATTCTTTTTCCGGGCATACTTTTCGAGTCTCTCGGCGATGAATTGCCGTAATTGCACCCTGGCTTCGGTTATTCCTCCTCTGCATCCTTCCGCCATACCCACGCTTCTATCGATACTGAGTATGGTCAGCACTTTGTCCGGATCGGTGATATCCAGACTAAATAAATCTAAACTTAGCGAACTGAATTTTGGATTGGTCTGTATCAAAGGGACCAGGTATTGGGGCAACTGACTGATTATCTTGGTTCTTATTGTGGCAGCTGAATATTCTTCTTTTGTCGACGCAACTCTGACCGGCACGATGCAATCACTTTCAACTTGAACTACCTGACATTCCGTTCTCTCTGCGAGATAATTCCGCCACTGTTTTTGCATCCTTAGATAACCGCAATCGCAGACAACTAACGCTGCTTTTTTTGCCATTGCTTCAGCTCCGGCTTCTGGTGATTCATGCCTGATCACAAACAGGATTTTCCTTTTTCTAAGTGAGGCTTGTACTTCACGCAGGCCTTGCAGCATGAAATAATAGTGTCTTTGATTAGCTTCGGGGAAATGGTCGGTAAGGCCAAAGTATACTACCACCGGTAAACGTAATACATTCGCTGTTTTTATGGCAAATTCCAGGGCATGATTGTCTTCCGAACGTTGTGTCGCTTGCATCCAGTAGAGTACATAATCGCCATGCCGCTGCAGTTTTTGGTTGAGGACGCTGACTCTGCTTTCCTGTATCATTTTGAAAGTATAATAAGTATAAACCTAAAAGGTCACCCTGGATAAATACCTGGCTTTGGTTTGATGATGGGACAGAAAGTGATTTCAGGAGGGTTTTTGATTTAAATGAAGTTGATCAGTAAAAACCTCGCTGTAAAAGCTTTGGAATTTAGTACCCTGGATGCCGATGGCCATGCCGTTGCTTTATCCGATTTTCTGCACAAGTCAAACGTTTTCCTGGTATTTAACCGCGGTTTTACCTGACCATATTGCCGAAATCACATGGCGCGGTTGCGTCAGGATTATGCTCAATTTAAAGCCCGTAATACTGAAATCATTGCGGTGGGTCCGGAAGACCAGAAAACCTTTTCCACCTGGTGGCATCAACATAAAATGCCGTTTATCGGTATTGCTGATCCGGAACATATAATCGCTAATAATTATGGACAGCAAGTGAAACTAGTAAAACTTGGGCGGCTGCCAGCAAGCATGTTGATCGACAAACAGGGCTTCATTCGGTATAAGTATTACGGCAGCTCTATGAGTGATATCGCGGAGAACGAGCTTGTCCTTTCCCTGCTTGATGAAATAAATAAAGAAGAAGACTGAAAGTCGGGATTCCATTATTTACACCGGCCTGGGATTGAAGTGCACCAACCATGAAGCATCAAGTAATACCACCGCTGGTAAAAAAGCATCAAGGCCGGTAAAATAATACCGGAAATAATGCTGATATCAAAAATTACCATTATTCTTACCAAATACACACCTGTCACTCATCGAATTTACCAGCTTCAGTATTGATATCCGGGGATACCAGACAATAATGGCAACGCATGACTACCAACACATAGAAAAATCTGAAATACAACACAGCCAATTAGGTTCCGATCTTAAAGAGCGGGTCAAGGAACTGGAATGCTTGTATGGTATTTCCGGATTTTTAAATAAACTCGAATCCAACCGAGATAAAGCCTTTCGGGAAATTTTGTCATTGGTTCGAGCTGCTTTTAAATACCCCGCTTATACTGGTGTTCAGATCACTCTTTACCAGAAGACTTATCGCACTGGAAATTATCACTCAACTCAATGGAAAATCTCCCGGTCAATAAGCATCGGGAAAAAACAAATCGGTAAACTGGAAGTCAGGTATTTTGGTAAATATAAAAGAAAATCTCCTTTTCTCAAAGAAGAAGGAAAACTTTTAACTGCCGTCGCCAGGCGTATCGGAACCGCTACAGAGCGTTTCGAGTTAGCAGCTCGATTAAAGAATTCTGAGAGGTTTTATCGTTCGCTATTTAGCAACGCAAATGACGGCATATTCCTGCATTATCCTGACGGCAAAATAGGCATGGTTAATAAAGCTATGTCCCGGATCAGCGGTTATTCTCAAAAAGAGCTGTTAAATATGCGTGTAACTGATTTTCTTCTATATGAATCCTCCGGCGAAAGTCCGCAGATATCATCGGATGAATTGTCGTATAAGTACAAACAACAGCGCCGGCAAATCAAAATGAAACTAAAAAGTGGAGATATCCGGTTCGTCGAGGTTACAAATAATCGGCTAGCTGATGCTGAAAGGATGATTGTTACTCAAACGATCGTAAGAGATGTCACTGAAGAAAAACAACAAAAAGAAAGTATCCACGCTTATGCCGGACAGGTGATCAACGCTCAGGAAAATGAAAGAAAACGCATCGCCAGGGAGCTGCATGACGAAACAATTCAGGCTTTAGTTAGCCTCGGGATGGATATTGATGCTATAACCAGAACTGAGCATAGAATCTCACCCGAACTGGGAAAACGCCTTAAAGAATTACGCAACAGGGCTAAAACTATCGGTGATGGTGTTAAGAACCTAACTCGGGCTCTCCGGCCGCCGATGCTTGATGATGTCGGATTACTCACGGCGCTACGTTGGCTGGTTACTGAAGTATCCAGGTTATGGGGTATCGAGTCACAGTTAGAAGTGATCGGTGAAAATCGAAGACTAACTCCAGAAACAGAAGTTACTATTTACCGGATTGCCCAGGAAGCTTTAAACAATATCGTCAAACATTCCGGTGCCAGCAAAGCCAGGGTGTCTCTGCAGTTCGGTAAAACCACCTTGAAACTGGCTATTTCGGATGATGGACATGGCTACGACCCAACTCAAGCGAGTAAGGGCAGTCTGCTGTCAAATAAAATGGGAATGATTGGAATGGAGGAAAGAACTCGTCTTCTTAACGGAACACTCAGGTTCGATTCTACGGAAAAAGGAACCAAAGTTTTTCTTGAGGTGCCTTTATCTTAAAACTCAGGTTTTTTTGTATTGCCGATATTGATTAATCCTTCACGTAAAGCCATCGTGACCGCTTCCGTTCTGGACCTGGTTCCCAGTTTACTGTAGATATGTTTAAAGTAGGTTTTTACCGTAAATAAGCTGAAGTGCATCTCTTCCGAAATTTCTTTATTACTCATTCCCGAGGCTGCTAACCGCAGCATTTCCAAATCGCGAGCAGATAACCGTTCTCCTGTTTTTAGAATTACAGTTTTTGATTTTGCTTTCCCTGCTTGTCTGACAAGTTGTTCCGCTACGGGTGGTGACAATACAACTTCACCGGCTAAAACGCCCCGTACCGCTTTTATCAACTGGTCACCGAACACGTCTTTAATCAGGTAACCTGAAGCCCCCGCCCCCATGATCTCCAAAACCCAATCTTCCTCTGTATGTACGGTGAGTACCAAAATAGCTATATCGGAATTAGTACTCCGTATTTGCCGGGTAGCCTCCAGGCCGTTCATCCCCGGCATGCCGATATCCATGATGACTACATCCGGGTGTAAATCAGCCACTAGATTTATCGCATCTATACCACTGCCACCCTCGCCGATGACTTCAAAATCATCCTGAGTTTCCAGAAAGCTTCTTATCGAATGGCGGAGCAGCGGGTGATCATCGACAATAATAATGCGGTTTTTGTTCTTTTTTAATATTAGTGATTTTGCGTTCTTCATTTTACGATTATCTTGTTTAATCATACCTTAGTTAACCAGTTCTATCGTTATCCTAACTTACCTGACAAATTATAGTCAATCTATAACAAATTTCGTTTCTTTCTTTCCATTTTTGTTGTGCCGCCTGGAGGGGATATCGTTAACCGCTATTTGTATCGTTTTACCAGTTATATATCTACTATGGTGGATCCACCCTGGAGATAACATATGCCAAATAGTAGTACTGTAGAGGCTTATATCTCCCGGCACATACGGGCATACTGGTTTCAGGACTCAAGCAGGTCCTCTTTGGGCAGTTTAGTGCTTCACCTCTTCACTATCTAGAACACATTATACGTAGAAATACATGAAGACGAGTGAAGTAGGGAACTACACGAAAAAACAATCTACCGGAGGTATGATCTTGGGGCGTAAAGACGAGAAAAGAAACCAGCGAAAAGCATACAAAGAAATGTTCAAGAATGTTAAACATGGGCATGGCACTCGCTCGATCAAGAAAAAGGATGAAAGCGCCCTGGGCAGATAGTTGTCGCTTAATATCTTTTATTACCGGAGTAATATAGATAATGGTGCCAGGAATTTGGTGAAATAACCTATTGCACAATCGATAGAATACCACAGACTGCTGGCTGAAATCGTCTGTTTCAATCTCCCCGGCCCTGAAGAATCTGGATAAGTTGTTCAGGAACCATGATCGGAACCTGTTAGGGAGAATTGTTTACTCAACAAAAATCCGGAGAGACAAGTAGTCTCCCGCATTTGGAATACAGTCTTCAAATAGTAACACCTCCAATTGCTTGCTTCTCTTAGCTGTTAGCTTGATCTGGTAATAGCCTGAAAAATGATCAATCAAAATATCATCTTACCCCGATGGAGAAAGAATATGAGAGAGAAATGGGAGCATATTCGTAAACTATTGGAAAAAGAACATAAAAGCCTGTTAACAGAATTTCAAACTATGGAAAAGGTCGTGATTCGTGATTCCTTCAGGACATATAACGCTTTTGGGCAAAAAGAAGAAGCTTCAGCTGCGTACACCGAAATGGAGCGGCGGCATTATAGCTCAGGGAAACTGCAGGCTAGATTACACGAGATTGAGGAAGCTTTACGGAAACTCGATGCTGGAACATATGGCCTGTGTGAAAAATGCGGCAGGGTGATCCCATCTGAAAGATTGGAAGCGATACCGCATACAACTTATTGTATCAACTGTAAAGTGAAAACATAGTGGAATAATATTACCAATATGTACTAGATCCAGGCTCAAATCGCAGCTGATACCTTATGAGATGGAGGGCTTTGATGCCTGAGGGATGTCATCTTGAGGAAATTAGATGCCGGTATTGTGGAAGAGAACTTGTGATTTTTAACTGGGAGATGGTTGTTACCGCCTGCTGTTCGAATCCAAAATGCCGCGCATACAAGCAATCCTGCAATACAAAAAACACGGGAATAATAAAAGATGATCACCTGTTATCAATTAAAAAACGTCCGAGGAAATCCAAATATCAAGCATCGAAATAGGATTCTTTCCATGATTTCCACCACAATATTTTAAGCATTGTGGCTTTACCATATTTCCTGCCTCCTAACATTTTATATAAACCTTGACCTACTTTGTTCGTACGTTCTACCGGGCTACGCAAGATATGGACACCTTGGTCTAAAAGGAATCGGTCCCGGTTGCGGCTGTGTAAACGAAATAACCCTAAACCTCTATATTTGGGCTTGACCCATGCCCCCCTTGTCATTCCCATATGATTTGAGAAGTCTATATTTACAGGAAAAGTTATTTTTTTCTGGACGTCTGCAGATAGGATAACCCAATGTATCGCAGTAAATTCTTTACCAATAAAAGTGCAGCAAGCTATTGCTCCGTAATCCAACCATCTGGTATAAATGTTAAGTCCATGATTAAAACTAGTCCGATGGGAACGGAAACTATAACCTTCGGTCTCTAGTTTCTCGGCCTCCCGGTTGGAAGTTATAACTTTAAATACTATCCCATCTTTATTAATAGCTGGACTTGTATCTACTCCTTCGTATTCAGATTTAATTTTATACTCATATAAAAAATAAGATTCCTTTTTATATATCGGACTAACTAATAAACGGAAAGCACCTTTTAACAAACCTGATGTTCCGCTGCGTTCCTGAATTTCATCGGCTCTTGCAATCAAACCTTGAAAGGTTTCTTTGAGGGTTGCTCTTTCTCTGTATACAGATACGGCCATAACCCATTTTCCCTGTCTAGCAGATACTAGTGAAAAAACTTCGATATTTCGCTAAAGTATATTATACGAAAAACGCAGATAGTGGAAATCCAAGCCATTTAACCGGTTTCAATAAACAATATTATGATAAATATGAGTACCGCGAATCTTGATAATAGTGAGGTAATAGTAATTGTACGCTTCTTGCATATGTTGAACAAGAGGACGTCTTGTTGCTTGGCTGAGTAGAATAACGTTGATATAATTCTTTCATCACGGTTATTCGGAGCAAAATGGCGAAACTGGCGTTAGACCTTCATATTCATTCAAATAATTCATGTGATTCTAAAGCAACCATAGATCAGATGTGCCAGGGTGCCGTTGCCCAGGGATTGCAGATTGTCTGCTTTACGGAACATGTCGATATGAACCCTGGAGATGAGGGATACGGCTATTTCCAGTATGGGAAATATTCCGTTGAAATGGAGCTGGCACGCCAAAAATATGCAGGTCGGCTAAAAATCTTGAAAGGCATTGAATTCAGCGAACCTCACGTTTACCCCAAGGAATTCGAGGCGCTTACCAGGGAGAAATTTGACTTTGTGCTGGGAAGTGTACACTGGATCGAGGAATTCGGTGCATATTGGGCTGATGACAACCGCCGGCTGCCCGGATATCCGTTAGCACGGTTTTTCGATACATATTACCATGAAGTATTGAAAGCAGTCCGGTTTGGTGGTTTCGACGCATTAGCTCATCTGGATTTCCCCAAACGTTACATGCCCCAGAAATTCGAGCCGCCTGATGTCTTACAGGAGATCACCACTGAATTGGTCAAGAAAAATATCGCTCTTGAGCTGAACAGTCAGCCCATCCGAAAAGGATATCGTGAAATCAATCCGAGTACGTTTATCTGTGATCTCTACTCGAAATCTGGAGGGAGCCGGGTAACAATCGGATCGGATGCACATCTGCCTGAAGATATCGGTAAATCATTTGATCACCTGGAAGCAGTAATTGATGCTCATGATTTCAAGCCCGTTTACTTCATCGAACGTAAGGAGTGCAATTCGACTGCCCGAAATGGACAGACTTCTGTGTAAAAAAATGGAAATGGTTCTCTGGTATACGCTTAAAAAAGTACTACTTTGTCTAGCAGTTTTCACTTTGACTGAATAGTAATTTCAAAACTATAAATATTTGGGGCGAGGGAAAAAGGCCGAGCACGGTGGTATGGTAACCATAGTTGTATTACTGGTATCTGAAATAGAATGCTGTTAATCTTGACTTATGTCATTTTTCAGGAATAGACTTTAAAGCATTTGGAAGGGCAGTTGTCATGACATGCCCGCTCTGCTATTATGTCAACAAACTCCCTGCCCGATTCTGTGAAGGATACGGCTAATCTTTAGCGGTCGATAAGATTGCCGCAGCATCAGCATAGACGCAAAATACACCTCCATTGGTTCCCACTACCTTACCAACGACCGATGCCAGGTAAAGAAGATGTTAGGCGAAAGCAGCAAGAAGAAATATTCAATGAGGTTTTAAAGCAATAATATGTCAAAACAGACACAGTCCAAATGGCAGTCTTTATATCCTGATCTGGTGATTTATAACGCTAAAGTCATTACCATTGATAATGATTTTACGATTGCCGAAGCACTGGCTATCAAGGATGATAGGATTTTCGGGGTTGGTTCAGACTCAGACATGAAAACTATTGCCGGTAATAATACCGAACTCCTTGACCTAAGAGGAGCGACCGTATTACCCGGTATCAACGATGCTCATTGCCATCTCAATGGTTTTGGGCTTGAAAGGCCTCCCCTGATCGTTGACCTGGGATACCCAGCGATCAAATCCTTAGCGGATATGAAGAAAGCAACGGCGGCGAAAGTCGCAGTCACCGGGTCCGGTAAATGGATTACGGGTTGGGGGTGGGATAGAGGATTTCTCGAAGAACTGAAAGGGAGATCCGATGCCTGGCCGACCAGGTACGACGTCGACCCGGTAAGCCCGGATAATCCTATCGTGTATATTGATTTTTCCGGTCATGTATGCTTGGCCAACAGTGTGGCTCTAAAGATAGCCGGGATAGATAACAGCACCCCAGATCCGGATAACGGCATAATCCAAAGAAACGTCAACGGGGAACCGACCGGTATTTTGTTCGAAACAGCGGCGGCATTGGTCCGGCAATTTGTCCCGTCTCCGACAGAAGAAGACCGGAAAAACGGGATCATCAATGCCATGGCAGAGCTTAACTCGCTAGGTATAACCTGTGTCACCGAACCGGGTCTTAGTGCCGATCTGATTAGGATCTATACTGATCTTTACAATGAGGGAAAATTCACACTACGGGTGAATTGTATGCTACAAGGTGGACCATCGCTCGAATTTGTAAAAAATGTCGTAAACAATGTTGGCACCTGCACCGGTTTCGGTAACGACTGGTTAAGAATATCCGGATTTAAGATGTTCGCCGATGGAATCCCGCCTTCAAAAACCGCATTCATGTATGAAGACTATATCGGTGGAGGCCACGGACAATTACTTATAGATGGGAATACCGATGAAGAACGATATAATATGCTCATCAGCATGATCAAGTATGTCAACGCCAGGAATTTCCAGATAGGCATCCACGTTACCGGCGACAGGGGTATTGATGCCTGTGTTGATGGTTATATCGCCGCCCTGCAAGATCATCCCTGGAATGCCAGGCATTACATCATTCATACTGATTACGTGACACCGGAATGTATCGAACGTATGGCGAAAAACCAGATCGGTGCCAATGTCCAATCAGCCATCAAATGGACCATCGGCAACTTGATGACCGGCATCACTGGAGCAAAAAGAGCGGCCTATCATTGGCCGTTGAAATCGTTGTTCGATGCCGGAGTCAGAGTTTCGAATAGTTCCGATGCTTCTGTAACTTATCCCGACTGGCGGCAAGGAGTAGAATCTGCCGTCCTGCGCAAAGATAAAGCTACGGGTAAAGTTATCGGAGAGGACCAGTGTATCACTGTGGAACAGGCAATTCGTTCTTATACAATAAATGGCGCCTGGCAGGACCATCAGGACCATGTACGAGGGTCGATTGAGATGGGCAAGTTAGCTGACCTCACTATTATTAAAGACGATATCTTAACCATCGACCCTGACAAGATCCATGAAATACCTGTACTCTATACGATAGTAGGAGGAAAGACGGTATATCAAAACTGTTAAACGTCAAAAACTTTGCGAGTCGATATTAATCAAGTAGCATGAACTAATTTGACTTAGTTTTTACCCCTCGCTTTTAAGTCATTTTTCAGATCATTGATTGCTGATGACAGTTCGATATCTGGAGGGTATACTCGATCAAATCCCAGTTTCTTAAAGGTGTCTTCATCGTCCTTGAAATCGTGCCTACCGATGGAAAGGTGCCCTCCTATATATAGAAGTATATTATCAAGTCCGGCTTCGGCACATTTTGCCTTAAAGTCCTGCAGGTCAAGTTCTGCCATACCATATTGTGAACTCATTAAAATCGCATCTGCGTTCGTTTCCTGAGCAGCTTTGATGAAAGTATCCGGAGCTACAGATGCCCCCAGCCAAACCACCTTGAAACCAGCGTCCTTAAGAGTCTTAGACAGAATACGGCTGCCTATGGTATGAATGTCTCCATATCCTTCTGTCCCGGTAATCACTGTATATTGCTTTATCATCATCTCATTACTCCTTCAGCAACTCAGTTATAGCGAATATCAAACGTCATAAGGCGGTAAGCCAACAATTTTTCCTTTGCTAAAAGACCAAAAATCATGTACAGCCGTATAATAGTCAGCTTTCTTACCCTCGATATTTTCACGCTCTGCTATTTTTTGGCGATGGAAATCTTTTATTTCTGCGGGGACAGGAATATTACCAAAATCAAGATATCTCCAAGCTCCTCTGGCATCTCTAATTGCAAGGGCATTATCTTCAAAAGAGATTTTTGAATTCCAGGGCATATCAACTATTCCGGCTTCCATAGCTCGAATAAAGCCCACATAGATATCGCCATCACCAATTTCAAGGATTTTATCCATTATCGCCCTGACTTCAAGTTCGGTAACCCATTCTTCTGTTTTTATATCTTTTACATCAAACTCAATTTTCTGTTCACTTATGACATCGAATATCCACTTAGCTGCCCGCCAACTCATTTGGTGTGCTTCCTTGGTGGGAATACCCGCTGCTTCGTCGACAGTTCTCAAGTCGACTGCAGCACATCCGCTTAATGAGCCTACCATGGCGGTATAACAGAGATAGGCAAAAGCGCCTCCGATATCAGTTGGAACCGGAAATAAAGGTATCTGACAGGCCATGATACCCGGAATAATGAAGTCTTTATATCCGAATTTATCCAGGTACTCCCGTATCAATCTCGGGGCTAACTTTATCGAAGCCATGTCTTGAGCCATATTACCCAGGCAAAAAATCAAGGGCGTACTTGCGCGATGGCCTTGCTCCGCTGCACCAAGAACACTGAGAATATGACCAACAATCATTATGCTCGGGGGGATCGGCCCCTGTGGTTGAAAACCATGATCATCAGAACACAAGATAACACCCCGGTCTGCATACCAGCCTGACTCGCGGTTACCATATTGTCCCCTGGCTAGAGCAGCTTCCAGTTCAGATGAAGGTTGCCCCATTTCCAGATACCAGGGAAACGCATTACCACCACCGGTTGTACATCCTGAAGCAATCCCGAATTCACCAGGACCGGCTCTCAGGGAAAAAGCTCCTTCTGCACAACTTTCGATTATCTTTCTGGTTTTCTTGATCCCATGATTAACGATGGGGTATCCGTTTAATAGTTTCTTACCGGTTCTCTTGGTTTCTTCAAGATATTTCTCAATTTCCGCATATCGGCCGGTTCTCGTGTATGTGTCAGTAGTAAGCGGGATCAATCGAACACCGGTACTCACCAGTGACATACAAAGTTCAATCATGTCTTCAAGAATAGGTGTTCCACCTCTCGGCCATACGCTAATCCGGTGTTCGGCGGTCAGATTAGCCATCACCTTCCACCAGATTTTGTTATCAGGCAAACTTTTTTGATAAGCTATCGCATCATCGTAATCAAATTCCTTACTGGTTGGCCATGAGGGTAATTTTTTTTCTTTACGCCATTTCTCGAATAACTCTTCGTCGATTTTCTTGTTTCGCACCTTAATTCGTTCTTCAGCCATAAACCCTCCTCGATAATGACAATAATTGTTATTTTCGGTATCAAACCAGATTAGTCATTCTTTCTGCCGCTTTTCTTCATTTCCTGGTTAAATCAAATATATTTAATATTGTTAAAGGTATTATCTGCCCCCATACTTTATTCTCCCTGATGATTTTTTACCCAATCTACAATGGGTCATCTAGTAGGAAGGATTATCCGATTTTTCCCCAGTAGTCTATATAACTAATGTCCCATAGAACGTTTCAGATCCCGATCGACCCAAATATACATGGTAAAATTCAATGAGTTGTTACGTCCAATACTATATTCACCCTGGAAATTCTTTATCCATGGCCACCAGAAGACGTAGTTGGGCGGGGCCGGGGTGGGTATTGCCCATGCCTGGTCGAGAATATATTTCATCAGTTCTTTATGTATCTCGGCTGCCTTTGGCGTATCAGTGATACTAAGGGGTGACATTTCGGCTAGCGCAGCGTTGCAGATAGGATCATTAATATAGCTGCCATTAGATGCCGTTCCGGTCGAGTAATTCGAACCTAAAAATGCATTACCCGCTGGACCAGCTGCGCTGTATTCCATTTGTTGGTGCGATCTGCTCAACATGATACCCGTCATCACAGCGGGTTCTTTAAGATCAAGTGATATGTTGATACCTACTTTGGACCATTGTTCTTTGATAATCGATAAAAAATCAACCTGAAGGGGATCATTTGAACATACAATGATAGACTCAAATCCATCAGGATAACCGGCTTCGGCTAATAGGGCTCTAGACTGCTCAGGATTATAAACATATAGTTCTTGAACTGAATCCGGTGCCTCTTCTAACGGTAGATAACAGTCTGCGTATTCTTTAGTATATGAAATAGGATATGTCAAGATGATAGCGTCACCACCAGCCCAGGTATTCTTGATAGTCTCAAAATCCGTTGCCATCATCATAGCGCGACGGACTTTGATATCCTTAAAGGGAAGATCCGGTTTGTCGGTCCTCATAAATATCGCATTAGCCCCTTCTGCTAAATATTTTTTATATTTAAGCTCCGGTGTCGTAGATTTTATGCTGTCTGCATCTTCCCAATTTACCAAGTGCATAATGTCGTTCTTGGCAGTTCGGAGCGATGCCAATCGGGTTGAGGCATCCGCTATTATAAGAATCTTCACACTGTCAGCATATGGTAATTGATTACCCTTACCTGGTCCAATCGGGTCGCTTCGCCAGTAATTTGGATTCCGGGTAAATGTCATCGAGCTGGCATTAACATAGTCTGTAAGCATAAACGGCCCTGTACCGACAGCATTCTGCCACGTTAGTGGAAGACCATATTTTTCAGTTACTTCTCTGGGGTACCCGACAATGGCATAATCACCTAGCATGACTACTTCCTTAAAACTGGGGGCAGGAAGTTTTATCTCGATAGTCCAATCGTCAAGAGCACTAATAACCGCATTTTTCGACTCAGTCCGGGATAATGTTGCCCTTTTATCACTTATTAGTCGATTTAACATGTCCACGATATCAAGGGCGTTAATTTCTCTGCCGTTGACTGAGCGACTAGCCTCACTAACGGGGTTGATGGCAAAACTAATCCCGTGACGGATATGGAATAACACCGTACCCACTTCTGGGATCTCCCAACTCTCCGATAAAGACCCTACTTTACTATCGGTTCTACCGGTTCCGTCCAAACCCCATTCGTATTGATTCGTTCCTGCCGGACCTTTAGTCCAGTCTCCAGTCATCAACTCCTCATGCGTTAATTTGAGCGATGTATTACCCGCATTCCAACCACAAACATCTTCGAAACCTCTAGGATCACTCTGTGTAACCAGAGTTATCTTACCCCCATATTCTGGAGTATTGACTACGACATTACTGGTAGGGGCGATGCTGGTCGGAATACTTGTTTGTGGGAAAGAGGTCATGGGGGTAGTACTTTGTTCCGGACTGCAACTAACCAGAATTGCTGGGATAAGGACAAAAGGCATTACAGCCAACACAGCAAGTTTCCTTTTCATAAACCCCTCCTACTAATTGATGTATTTCTTAAAAACATCAACTTGACATACAGTATTGAGATACACTTTCAAGAATAATGATACTTGGTATCTATCTCTTCAATTCGCAACGCATTACGAAATAACCATCCTGGCTTAAATAACCGAGATAGAACTATGCTAAGTCTGGCTATTGCTGTTAACGATAATTGCACTACTTATTAAGAGGTTAATCTAGAGGAATTTTGATGGTATTTCCCATATTAAGTATCCTCCCTTTGTTTGGATTTCCAGTGATGAAAGACGGGAGTTACTCTATGCCCCGGTATTTACGCAGGTCCCTAAATATCAGGGTGGGAATAGTGTTAGATAGATAGTCTGATTGGACTATCACATACGTACTTCGATTATATCACGGTATGTCAATATGGAGTTATGTAGTAGTTGATCGTATCGATAACGTTCGGATCTAAAAAAACATCCTTGAACAATATGGAACTGATTCTGGCGTTGTACTCCTGACAGGCATAATCATGGCCGTATATATGAGGTACTCCATTACTATTATCCGGATGGCCGGGAGCGGGAAGCGATCGCTGATACCTTTTGTTTCATCGCTACGTGCGTTTGTTTTCGGTACGGTGAAGTTTATACTTCTTCAACCAACAGGGAGGGAATAGGGGCCTGATGACCGCTGGAGAAAGATCATTTCGGCATACTGCAATTGATCCAATCAGTCCCTTTTTCAATCCTGTTCAGGTTTGGTAGACAAGTTGGAATACGAATGCAGGCTTTAGGAAGGTATACCGACATTCTTCACCACTAACTTGTTCATTATCCCCACTGGTATCCGCAGATGCTGGGGTCGATCCTGCTTATCAGGGACAGGATTATTCACGAAGATTGGTCAGTCCGGTACTGGAACGGATCGACCAGGATAAAATGTCCTGTCATCTGGAAACCAATAACTCCAAAAACGTTATCATTTACCAGCAATATGGTTTTACACCAATCTCCGTGGACATCGTCCCGGGAACTGACCTGTACAACTATGCGAGGCTGCGGAAACCCTGAACCAGAGAGGTGTCCCCGCTGTCATTACCAGAACCCGCCTACCTCCAAATTTTACACCTACAGCCGATATCAATTACGCAGTGACTTTTTTGCTATTGCCAGGATCTGTTACCGTTCACCACTATCGAACTAAAGCCATCTATCTCCTCCAATTCATCTCCTGTTTCAAGTCCTGATCGATCCAGCGGTACGCGGCGAAACGGACGGGGTTTTCCCCATAATAGAAGTTGCTGCCAGTACTCATTCCTCAGCGTATTATTGGTAGTTGAACCGTCCTTAGATTCGTTCGAGGATGCAAAATATTCCTGAATAATACTTGACTCTACCGTTACGTCATAGTTTATATTTAAATCATGATCGTCTATACAGTTAAAAAATTAGCATCACTGGCGGGAGTCAGTGTTCGAACACTGCGCTACTACGATGAATTGGGGCTGCTAAAGCCTAGATACCGGTTGGAGAACGGTTACCGGCATTACAATGAGGATTCCATTATCCGGCTTCAGCAAATTATGTTCTTTCGAGAACTGGGCTTCAGTCTCGAGGGAATCGCAAAAATAATTTCACGTCCGGACTTTGATATGGTCGAAGCTCTGAAATCACAACGCGAAGTGCTGGTCAAGAAGTCGCATCGTCTGGAGGAGCTTATTTCGATTGTAGACAAGACCATCAAACAATTGAGAGGAGAAGATATGATGCAATTGACAACAGATCTGCCCCTGCCTTTATTCGTCCGCGGCAAAGTGCGTGATACCTATGACCTCGGCAAATTTCTACTGATTGTAGCTACCGATCGTATATCGGCTTTTGATGTCGTGCTACCGTGCGGTATTCCTGAAAAAGGTAAAATATTGAATCAAATATCGTTTTACTGGTTTGAACAAACGAAGCATATTATTCCGAATCATGTTATTGAAGTAGTTAACGATGTAAAAGTATTGGACAAATATCTACCGGCTAACAAGCGGTTTGCTTACCCTGAATACCTTGCAGAAAGAAGCATGGTAGTAAAGAAGGTAGAGCGGTTGCCCATCGAATGTGTGGCCCGAGGTTACCTTTCCGGCTCGGCATGGTCGGAATATAAGGAGACGGGGAAACTATTATGGGCGGACAATTTACCGAAAGGGCTTCGTGAAAGCGAGGCCCTACCTCGGCCTCTGTTTACGCCGACCATAAAGGCGGAAATAGGCCATGACGAACCAATAACCACAGAGGGCGTCAAGGAATTAGTTGGTAAAGAGATTGCTGAACAGGTCCAGGATAAGACACTTACCATTTATAATTTCGCACACAAGCAGGCACTGGCAAAAGGGATTATCATCGCCGATACCAAACTGGAGTTTGGATTGGATAA
>CAZSHH010000011.1:0-48506 GCA_964606525.1 uncultured Dehalococcoidales bacterium | reverse complement strand
GCTGGCGATACTGGCAAAATATAAGGTCAAGACTTTAGGCATCTCTGCCGATATGACGAAAGAAGCCGACATTAAGAGAATGGTGGAGGAAACGGTCAAGAAATTCGGCCGTATCGATGTACTCTTTAACAATGCCGGCATCGCCCGGCAGCACCGGCCGATACACGAAGAAGTAGTTTCGGATTTCGATGTCGTCATCAACAATGATCTCAAAGCACCTTTCCTGGTATTAAAGTATGTCCTGCCCGTGATGATAAAGCAAAATAAGGGGTCAAGCATAAATACCTCGTCAACGGCCGGCATCAGGGCAGAGCTCCCGGAAATCGCCCCGGTAGCTTATTGCGCAGCAAAAGCAGGGGTTAATATCATGACCCAGATCGCCGCCCTCGAGTACGGTAAATACAATATCAGGGTAAACTGCATCGCCCCGGGGATACACCGTTCCGAGCTCGGCCACGATAACCCGATGCCGCAGACACCACCCACCCCGGAACAAATTGCCGCCCGGGAAGCAGGGTTAAAGAAAACGCTGGCCGATATCCCACTTGGACGTGGGGGCGATGCCGATGAACTGGCAGGGATAGCCGTACTCCTGGCATCCGATGCCTCCAGTTATATCACAGGGCAGGTGATCGCCCAGGACGGCGGCCGTTCAGCCAAACATTAGGATTGCATCACTGATATACCGGACATATAATTCTGCTAACCCAAAAGACTGGAATGGGGGTTCGTGAAAGGAGATTTAAGATGAAAAGCAACTGGGACCATAACCATTCGGGGGTATTCACAAAGGACCTGGAAAATACCATCCGTTATTACCAGGCAATGGGGATTGCCCCGGAAATTGCCCCGGTGCAGGCACCGTTACGGGGAGGCCATAAAATGGTCAACATCGAATTCGGTCAGGCAATCAACTTCGGAGGGGATACCAGAATGCCATTTTTCCTGGTCATCCAGATCGGGAGCCTGGAGCTTGAGGTGTTGAGAGCTCCTTTAAAGCGGCCGACAGGCGAAGCGTTAGCTTACGGTGAAGGCTGCAACCATGTTTGTTTCAGCGTACCCGATATCGATGGCGAGACGGAGATACTGGTGCAAAAAGGCTTCCGCATCATCCAGGACTTCCACATGGATGACGTACGCCTGGAGGACTACCTGGACACGCGCGAATACGGAAATATGCTGCTTTCGTTCCGGACACTGCAGAGTGAAGAAGCCAAAGCCCAAAAAGCCGGGCGGGCCATTGTCGATTGGGAATTCACCGGGCACAGCGCCGTGGTGCAAGACATCAACAAGACAGCCCATTACTATGAAAACATGGGTATCGCCTCGTTTAAGCCGAAGAAAATATTCGACACCTCCGAGGCCAGCGACGTCAAGGTCAACGGCAGGGCGCCGCGCACCAGGATGACAGCCGATACGCGGACTATGCAAATCGGCCCGTTGAATTACGAACTCATCAAGCCGGGTGAGGGGGCCAGTATCTTTAAACAGTCCCTGGAAAAGAGAGGCGAAGGGATCATCGACCTCACTTTCAACGTAGCCGACCTGGAGAAAGAAACAGCCAGACTGGTTAAAAAGGGGGTGAACGTAATTTTCAGCGGGACGCCGGCGAAGGGAAAACCATTTGCCTACTTCGACACCCGTGAAGAAGGCGGTGATGTCCTGATAAAACTCGTGCAACGATAAGTAAATAACAAGACTATTTTGACCTTAATAATTGTTTTATGGTAAGTTGCATTTTTACAGGGTTATATTTCCGAGGATACTTTTGCAGCCGACACATGACGTAATCATCGTGGGCGCCGGACCGGCCGGAGCCACACTGGCATATGAACTCGCAAAAACCGGGGTAAAAGTCCTGGCCATCGACAAGGCCGTCTTTCCCCGTACCAAGTGCTGCGGCGGCGGCGTTACAGTCAGGGCCAGCAACCTTATCGGTAATATACCAGCGGATATCACCGAGGATACCGTGTCCAAGGCAGTTTTCAGTTTTTCCGGTTCCAGTTTGTTCGACGGAAGCCATCCCAATACCCTGATACAAACCGTAAACCGGGCAAAATTCGATCATTTCCTGGTACAGCGGGCGGCAAAAGCCGGAGCCAATATCATGCAAGGAACGGCAGTGACGGCCCTGCAACCGATAAATAGCCACGTAGAAGTGACTACGAACCAGGGTACATTCCGGGCCCAATACGTCATCGGCGCGGACGGCAGCCGGAGTGTCGCCACCAAATATTTCAAGAACATAAACCACGACTGGTTTATCGGCATCGAGACCGAAGTCCAGGTCGAGGACCGGGACATGGAGAAATGGAAATCCAGGATTTTGATCGATATGGGGTGGACACCAAAAGGTTATGCCTGGCTCTTTCCCAAGAAAGACCATCTTTCGATCGGGGTGGGAGCCCCGGTAAATAAAACCGGCAGCCTGAAAAAAGGATACTGGCAGTTCCTGGAATCCTTAAATATAAAGAGGTATAAAGTTTTATCATGGTCAGCAGGGATGATCCCCATGTTGGCCGGAAAACCACAGGTAGTTACAGGCAGGATAGCACTCATGGGAGATGCCGCCGGGCTGGCCGATCCGTTGACGGGAGAAGGGATCGGCAATGCATTATTGAGTGCCCGGCTGGCGGCGCCGGCGGTGAAGAATGCCCTACAATACGGAACGGCTAAACTGCAAACATACCAGACAGCGATAGAAGAAAAAATCGTTCCGGATATAGAGGCCGCCCAGTTTCTCTCCCGGGTTATCTATTCAGTTCCCCAAAAATTACTCGACCTGGCCCGGCATGATACCCGGTTATGGAATACCGGCTGTGCCCTGGTAAGGGGGGAAACCAGCTATTCGGTAATCAGGGGCAGGGTAGGTGGCTTGAAAGGCCTTTATGCCATCTTGAGAGGAAAATAAAACCAGATTTTTTTCAGGTTTTGTATAAGTTGGCTTAATTGCGATCCAGGGATTTTTTACGGTTCTTAAGGTGAAATCTGGAGACACCGTAGGAAACGGCCAGGACCAGGCCGCTGAGAAGAATGATGGTTGCCCCGGAGGGCAGATTGAGGACATAAGAAAGCCACAAGCCGCCCAGGGTAAAACAAAAACCGAACATCACGGAAAGCAACATCATCTTTTTCATGTTATAGGTAAAAAGCTGGGCCAGCGCGGCCGGGAAGGTCAACAGGGCAATTACCAGTATCATGCCGACCACCCGGATCAGTACTACAACCGTCAGGGCAATCATCGCTAGTAATAAAAGGTAAAGTTTTTCTACCGGCATGCCGGCAGCTGTGGCATATTCTTCATCAAAGGAAAGGATCAGATATTCCTTGTAAAAAGCGACGACGATGCCGATGATCACGAGATCAAGAGCTAACATCAACAGGATATCGTTCATAGGGACAGTCAGGATATTGCCGAAAAGGTAACTCATCAGGTCAGGGGCATAGCCAGGGGTGAGGTTGATAAAAATGATACCCAGGGCCATGCCGACCGCCCAGAGGATACCGATGGCAGTATCGGCGGGAAGCCGGCTCTTCCGGGTAATACCATTAATGGCCAGGCCGGAAGCGAGGGAGAAAGCGAGAGCACCGATGATGGGATTGATACCAAGGAAATAGCCGAGGCCGATACCGCCGAAGGAGGCATGGGCAATACCCCCACTGATAAAGACAATGCGCTTGACGACGACATAAACGCCGACGATGCCGCAGGCAATGGCTGCCAGCAAGCCGGCCATGACGGCATTACGCATGAATTCATATTGAAGGATTTCGAGCATACTTAGTGTTCTTTTAAAACCCGGTGCGGCACGGTACCGTGAGTAATCAACTGCACCGGGCATTTATATGTAGCTTCTAAAATTTCCGGAGTTATCTCTTTAGAGCCGTGATAATACAACTGTTCGTTCAGACAAGCGATCTTATCCACATAAACCGAAACAGCGCCGATATCATGAGAAACCATGACAATGGTCAGATTTTTCTTTAAATTTTGCAGCAATTCGTAAAATTCGGTCTGCATGCCTGGATCAATACTGGCCGTGGGTTCATCTAACAAAAGTAATTCCGGCTCTGAGACCAGGGCACGGGCGACGAAAACCCGCTGCTGCTGTCCTCCAGACAATCGTCCGATCTGTTTATTTTGAAATTCAGACATGCCTACACGCACCAGGGCATTATCTACAGCATCCCGGTCCACCCGGGTATACCGGTGGAACATACCAGCCTTACTATAGCGGCCCATCATCATGACATCACGAACACTGGCTGGGAAATCACGGTCGAAGGAAGGGCGCTGCGATACATAGCCAATCCGGCTGCGAACCTGCTCAGGAGCCTTACCGAAAACAGATACGGTACCCGAGACCGGCTTGACCAAGCCCAGGATAACCTTGAGTAAGGTGCTTTTACCGCCACCGTTTGGCCCGATAATACCTAAAAAA
Source organism: uncultured Dehalococcoidales bacterium (assembly GCA_964606525.1). Classification (GTDB taxonomy): domain Bacteria; phylum Chloroflexota; class Dehalococcoidia; order Dehalococcoidales; family UBA2162; genus JBBITI01. The sequence goes on along the minus strand of CAZSHH010000011.1, from coordinate 44,064 downwards.
TCATGTGCCATAATAGAAATGGAAATATCCTCCAATACCGGGATATCGTTATATTGCACACGCACCTTGTGCAGTCTGACGATTTCGAAGCCATTCATAGACAATTACTGCATCGACTGCTTTACTGCAGTCTCGATGCCATGCATATTCCCGACAAAATCTCTGGCCAGAGGGTCGATCATCACTACTTCTCCACCGATTTCCTGAGCGATCATTTCCGCACTTTTCGCGCTGTATTGGGGAGATACAAAAACCACCTTAATGCTATGCTGTTTTGCCTCATTTATCAAGCGAATCATATAATCCGCCTCCGGTTCTTTACCCCCCTGTTCCAGAGATATCTGGTGAAGACCATAATCATGAGCAAAATAACCGAAAGAGGGATGCACAACCAGGAATTCCCGGTTGGCGACACCTGCCAGGTCTACCATCAATGCGGCATCCAAGTTATCCAATTCCTGAATGTAGGCTGCCAGGTTGGCTTCATAATAGGACTTATTTTGAGCATCAACCCGGACCAGGCCGTCGCAGATATTCCGGGCCATGATTTTCACGTTTCTGACGGACAGCCATATATGGGGGTCAAGTCCCTCATGGTGATGTTCGGCTCCGTTTTCTTCCTCATGTTCTTGTGCTGCTGCTGATTCTTCTTCCGCCACCGGAATCAGCTGGATACTTTGAGAACAGTCTACGACAAGCATGGTCTTATTGACCGCAATAAGCTTATCCATCCAGGCCAGTTCGAATTCCACGCCAGAACCGACTTTAGCATACATCCGGGCATTGGCAAGACTCGCCATCTGGCCGGGGGTGACCTCATAGGTATGCGGAGAGGCACCAGGCGGAACCATCACCACCACCTTCACTTTATCGCCACCGACCGCCTCGACAAAACCGGCCTGAGGCAGGATAGATACAGCGACGGTGGTTTTATCATCCAGGTCGTGACCTGAAAAACAGGAAACCAGGTTGAAAAATAATAGTCCGGACAGAATGAGTATGGTGGATGAGGTTGAGATGAGTCTTGGCAGTACAGGTCTAACCATATATGGATACCTCTTCCTTAGCGATATATTCAGGTATATTAGACGAGATCAATATTCCTTGCCACTGTAACCTCATCCCCACTTACAAATGATAATGTGTTTCATTTAACAACTAAAAAAACAGCAACCTTAATATCAGGCAGCAGACTGGCATTCCGGGCACAAGCCATAAAATTCCAGGAGGTGCCCGCGGATTGTAAAACCTGTTTCGTGAGTTAATTGAGTCTCCAGGTCAACTGTGGGACAAGCGGTAAAGTCCACCGCTTTACTGCACTTCGAACAAATCAAGTGATGATGATGTTCCAGGGGGCGGCGCATCATATAACCATGCCTGCCATCCGGAGCATGGATACGGCAAATCAGGTTCAATTCACGCAAAATATCCAGGGTACGGTATACGGTAACCACCCCCAAACGGGGATAATTGATATGGGCAATTTCAAAAATTGCTTCCGGGCTCAGGTAATCATGGCTGGAGGCAATGGCTTTCAATACCGCGTGGCGCTGCGGAGTAAGTTTATAACCTTTTTCCCGAAGAATACCGGCGATACGATTTGCAGTGAGTCTCATATACGTACGTAAAAGATAACAATTATCAATTAAGGCATAATATATCAAGTAAAGAACGCATTGTCAAAGGTAAATATTTCAAATAATTGGTAATATATCAATAAAATATAATAATCGATAGCGACTATCAAAGCCGGGTTTTCAGGCTTAAAAACAACGATGGCAGTCATCTATCTATTTTTCTAAAATGTTTTTCCTATAGTTGACAGCTACGATTTATGTGTTAAAATCTAGTCGTTAATGAACCGGTAGGCTCTACTGACACAGGTCAGGAGATAGCAACAAAATGAAGAAAGAAGGAGAAGTATGCCCAAGGCATCAAAATGGATCACGGCGATCTGTCTTGTAGGAATCCTGCTACTGGTATCCTGCGGTACAAAGGAAGCAACCACTACCCTACCAACAACTACTCCAGGGTCGACAAAAACTACGACCCCAGCCAGTACTACCACCAAAGTATCAAATGAGCCAATCTACGGCGGTGAATTTGTCTTCCATTGGCCGAACGACATTACCGGTTTCGATCCGGCAATCAACATCCAGATGGACTGCCGGGCAGAATACCAGGTTACCGATGAATTGATCGGGGAAAACTGGGCGAAAGGTCCAGCCGGCTCCGGCGATACCGAATGGACGGTCGGTTTCGTTGGCAGGTTTGACCTCCAAACCGGCTCGCTGGCGGAAAGCTGGGACATCCCCGACGACCATACCATCATCTTTCACGTCCGTAAAGGCGTGAACTGGCAAAATAAGGCCCCGGTTAACGGACGGGAATTCACGGCGGATGATGTAGTCTGGAACATCGACCGCAACATGACCACGAAAAGTGCCTATTTATACGGCGCATTCCCGCCGGCATTACGGCCGACGGAATGGGAAGCCACTGACAAATATACTGCCAAAGTCACCTTACCCAAGGAAGGGTTAGGCTTGTGGCTGATCATGCTGGGCGACTTCATGTGGCTGGTACCGCCGGAAGTGATCAACACCTACGGCGACATGACCAACTGGAAAAATGTCGTCGGTACCGGTCCTTTCATCCTGAAAGACTATGTAACGAACAGTTCCGTCGTGTATACCCGCAATCCCGACTACTGGAAAGAAGACCCGGTACACAAGGGAAACCAGCTACCTTACCTGGACACCCTGAAAATGCTGATTATTTCCGATACTTCAACGCAGCAAGCGGCATTACGCTCCGGAAAGATTGACCGCATCGATGCCCTGGTACATGACGATGCCATCGAAATACTGAAGAATTCGAAAGACCTGGTATACAAGAAGTATTTACCGTCGTTATGTCCAACGCTGGTCGGCCGTATGGATAACCAGGAATTACCCTTCAAAGATATCAAGGTACGCCAGGCTTTGAACATGGCCATCGATAAGCAGGCGATCGTGGACAGCTATTACAGTGGCGATGCCGAACTATTTGCTTATCCCTATCAGCCGACCAAAGTATATTCACCTTTCTATACACCCCTCAATGAACAGCCGCAGATCGTCCAGGATATCTTTACTTTCGATCCCGATACAGCGAAACAACTGCTGGCCGAGGCCGGTTATCCTGACGGATTTACGGCCACGGTAGACTGCAACACGAACGACGGCGATTTCGTTTCTTTACTTAAAGACCAACTATCCCAGGTAAACGTCAACCTCAATATTATCCCCCATGAAGCCGGGGTCATGCTCAGCATCAGCCGCGCCAAGAGCCATAAGGAAATGATTTACAAGATGCAGACGACCCACGCCCCATTCCGTATCATGGGCGCCCGGTTGGAAAGTATCGATGATCACTCCTACTGGGAATCGACGTATACCAGAGACACCTATAACTGGGTGAACGCCAACCTGTTCAACGAAACGGAAGTAGCGGTCCGGTTGAAGGAATATGGAACTTACGAACTGTCCCAGGTCTGGGGCGTCTGGCTGCCCTGCCCTTACTACTACGTGATGTGGTGGCCGTGGGTCAAAGGCTACCAGGGTGAAGTAACATTGGGATGGGACAACCAGACCAAGTATGTCCACTATATCTGGACAGATATGTCACAAAAGAAGGCTATGGGTTACTAGAACCAAAGGCCGGTAAAGGTAAAAGAAAGGGAAGGCGGGGATTACCCCGCCTTCCCTTTCTTTAAATCCAAATACTTATAAATCAGATGCTTCGGCCAATATCTCGACAATATCGAAAATCCGGATGTCCATATTGTAGTGTTTGGCAGCGTCTTTGAAATTCCGTTCACACCATGGGCATGAAGTCACCAAAGCAGAAGCGCCGGAAGCCTGGGCTTCTTTTAGTCTCTCTCCCGCGGTCCAAAGAGCTAATTCGGAGTCAGCTTGACTTACCCCGGCTCCCGCCCCACAGCACCAGGCATTCTCCCGGTTGCGCGCCATCTCGACCAACTCCAGGCCGGGGACAGATCTTAAGAGGTCACGAGGAGCGTCATAGACGCCCGGATCCAGGTGCCGGCCCAGATGACAGGGGTCATGATATGTCACGGTCAATGGAACTTTTTTGTGAAGCTGCAGCTTATCCTGTTTTACCAGGATGTTAAAAAATTCCACTGTATGCAAGGTTTCAAACTTAATATCCAGGCCCAACTGCGGGTAGAGATTACGGAAGAAGCTATACCCGTCGGAACAGGAAGTAACCACCGTTGTGATGCCGAGGTTATTAAAGGTATCGATATTATGCCGGGCATATTTGTCATATTCTCCGAGATAACCCATTTCATATGCCCGCCCGCCGCAGCAGTTCTCTTCCCGTCCCATGATACCCACAGCAACACCCGCCTGCTGCATCAGAGCAACCGACTGCCGGGCTACCGGCCACAGTTCCGGTTCATAGGAAAGCATACAACCAGCATGATACAAAACTTCCACTTTTTCAGCAGCAGCATTTTTTACCGGTAAACCTTCAGCCCATTTCCCGCGGTCGGCTTTTGGTTTCCCGAAGACATTATCCTCACCCCGCAAGCCGTAGTATACCGTCATATAACCCGGCGTGAGCAGGCCACGGGTCACAGCTTCGGTACGGAGGGCACGTACAACTTCAAAAATATGCTGGTGGTGGTAGACACCGCACTGCTGCTCACAGGATAAGCAGCCTGTACAGGCATAGATCCGCTGGCGGACCTCTTCATCATCGAGAGACAGGATGCCCTCAGAGACGCCGCGCGCTAAAAACATCCGCCCGGAAGGAAAATAGGATTCCAGCTGGTACTTCTCCCCGGACGGGCAAGCCGGGACAAATATGTTCAGCACATCTTTACAAGTCCCGCAGTGACTGCACCCATATAACCAGTCTTTTACACTTTCCAGTGCCATGACGTCTCCTTTTCACTTCATAAATCCGGTTGATCACAGGAAACGGCTTATACTACAGCCTTCCAACAACACATTCTTGAACCAGCATAGTATCAGGCTGCAGGTTTACCCCACCGCCCCGGATTGAAGATGTTATGTGGATCCAGCATCTCCTTGACCTGCTGATGCAACTTGATCCAGGAGGGACCAGCGCGTTGTTCGATCTTTTCGACAGCCCAGGCCGGTGTCTTGTAAGGGATATAGCCCATTTCCAGGACCAGGTCGAGCTGTTCGTTAGTAAGATCGGTGATCCGTTTGACCATGGCGGGATCGCCTTTATCAAAAGGCAGCATCCAGCGTAAACCAACGAAATGCCCCTCGTTCATAACCCGGGTATAACAACTCCGGGAGATATTATACTTGTCCTGCAAGGCACAGCCTTTTTCAACGGTTTCCAGCCAGCGGCTCATCGGGCCGTAACAACCGACCCAAGTCAAACCGCCGCCGGAACTGAGCACGGGTAAAGTCTGCATGGGGAAGTGGGCACTGGAACCGGGGCCGGGCGGAGCCATTTTCATCTTGATATCTTTTAACTCCCCGGCAACTACCTCATCGATGACCTTGAATTTAGCATCCAGTTCATCCCGGGTATTACCGGAGATTTCCAAGGAACAAGTAAACTCCGGTTCACCATCTTTACGGACCTGGGCAGGATAAAGGGAAGCCTTTTGGTGTTCCTGGGCAATACGTGACACTTTGCCCAGAGCAAAGGAAGTCCCAATCAAGTCATCCGGAATCCGGGTCCGGGAAATGACTTTCAGGAAACGGAAAACCCCTTCGAGGTCCATGAACTGGAAATTCAAACTGGCCGAGAAGCGGGGTTTGGGCCATAAACTTACTGCCATTTTGGTCACGATGCCAGTAGTACCCTGCCAACCCAAAAAAAGGCCGGTTAATTCGGGGAAGGGGACTACCGCCTGCCAGGTCCGGCTGATGGCGCTGGAGCCAATCCGGATGATATCACCGTTTGCCCGTAAGACTTCCAGGCCACTAACCCAGTGGGAGGCTGCCCCATAGCGGAAGGAAAGGTTATCCAATCCCTGGAGGATGGCATTAGTGATAACGCCGGTCGATGGCGGGGAAAAAGCATAAGTATAAACCAGGCCGGGATGATGTTTTTCCAGGTAGGCTTTGATATGGCCGAAAGTAACGCCAGGTTCAACAACCGCATACATATCGGTTTCATTAACTTCAACGATGCGGTCCATACGCTTTAAATCAAGTACAATGCCGCCGTTTTGCGGTATTGCCAGGCCGCCGATATTGCCCCCGGCGATATACGGGACTACTGGTATCTTTTCACGGTTGGCGAGCTTGACTACCTGCTGTAATTCGACCAATGAGCCGGGCAGAACCGCCAGGTCAGGCCATTTCGGTGATGCCTGGGTCAAGTCCTGTGAGTAAATATACAGGTCGGCTTTGTTCGAAGTGACGTAAGCGCTGCCGACGATACCTTTGATTTCATCAATGATTTCTAAAGACATGGCAGTCTGAACCATGGCAAATACCCTCCCCCCATATTTGAATGCGGTCTCGGCAATATTATAGTCAGGAAAGTGACAAAAAGGAAACGACAAAAAAGGCGTTCAAGAGCATTACTGTCCTTGAACGCCTTCATTTTCAGGAATAGATGGTTAACCAGGTTTAATATTCTTTTTACCGAAGCGGGACGGCCACCAGTTCCAACGGCCAACCAGAGTAGCGATGGCAGGAACCAGGAGTGCCCGAACAACAAAAGTATCTACTAAAACACCAATGGCAATAGCGGTGCCGAGCTGCATCACCATCTGTAAAGGCGACACGGTCAGCGTCGCAAAAGTCCCCGCCAGGATGATGCCGCATGAGGTAATTACACCACCGGTATTAGCTACGGCATGGCTGATTGCTTCTTTAAGCGGCCGCCCGCTGGTTTCCTCCCGTATACGGGATACAAGGAAGATATTATAGTCAGCGCCCAGGGCAACAAGGATGATAAAGATGAAGATGGGTAACATGTAAATCATCCCACTCTGACCAAGGACTTTCGAAAAAAACAAGGTCGTGATACCCAGGGTGGCACCGTAATTCAGTAGTACGGTCAGGATCATATACAGCGGGGCAACGATACTGCGGAGAAGCAATATTATGACAAGAAGTATTCCGGCAATAGCAGAACCGACGACAACACCAAAGTCTCCCTCATTAGTAGCCATAATATCAGCACGTACCGCGCCATCCCCACCAACGAGATAGGTACCCCCTTTTAAGCCAGATAAACCGATATTTGATCCGGCAGCTTCCCTTAGAGCAGCAATTGTATCCGTTGTTTCTGGTTGGTAAGGGCCCGTGGTAAGGATAATGTTTATCCTCGCTAAAGTTTTATCTACCGAGAAATAGGTACTTAAGAGAGAAATAGAAAAAGGGGTGTCGATGGTCAGGTTAAATTCCCCAATTAGACTATCCAGGCTATCAGCCAAATCATACACAGCGGACTGGATTTGTCCCAATAATGCCGGCAGACCGGCCGGGTTGGATGTCGTTAATTGATTTGCCAGTGTTTCAATTGTTGTCAAATCAACCATGATTTGTTGAAAATTTTGACTTTGTATAATACCGGGATATTGAAGAACCAGTGATTCCAAAACAGGGCCAACCGTTTGCATAGAAGCCAGATTTTCCAGCCCGATACCTGAACCCAGTTGGCCTCCGATACCACGCATCTGAATCGCCAGCGCCGACAGCTGGCTAACAGGCGCAGCATAATAGTCCACACGAGAAACCCCGGAGACACTATGTAATGATGTGGCGATATCTTTTACCGCTTGTAAGGAGGTGGGGGTGGTTACCGTTCCTTCTGGAGACTGGACAAGGAGATATAACGGGTACATTTCGCCAGCCGGGAAGTGTTCCTCTATCAGTTGATAGCCTTTAACGGATTCCGTGTTACCCGGCATCTGGCCGACTATGTCCGATGTTTGAGAGAAATCTGAAAAGGCGATATAGGGGGCCAGAAGTAACAAGGTGATAGGTATGGAAACCCAAAGCGGGTGCTGTACTACCCAATTACCGATCTTTTCCCAACTGAGTCTACCATTCTTACGCGGTAGAGGCGTCCAATTCGGCCAGAATAGATATTTACCGAAAAGCGACATCAATGCCGGTATCAGGGTTAAGCCGGCCAGGAGAGTGATGCCGATACCCAGTGCCAAGGCATAACCGGCGGTCTGATTCATGCCGAAACGGGAGAGGCTCAAACATAGAAAGGCGATCATGACAGTAAGGGCACTAGCAGCAATAACCGGCCCAATATGTGTCATCGAAAAAGCAAGGGCTGCCTTCGGGTCACTCTTTTTGAGTTCTTCCCGGAAGCGGGACACGATGAAAAGACAATAATCAGTGCCGACACCGAAGATAATCACTACCAGGTATGCTTCTGCTAGAGTAAAAAACTTTACGCCGGCGTGTCCCAGAAAACCGAGAATACCCATCGATGCCAGGAAGCTGCAGCCGATAGCCACGAGTGGCAGCAGGGCAGCCACCGGCGAGCGGTAAATAAAGAGTAATATAATCAGTACCAGGGCCAAAGTAACGATGGTAGCTTTATCAATAGTCTGCTGGATAGACTTAAACAAGTCCTGTAAAATACCGGTTTCCCCAGTAAAATATGTCTGAACGCTAGGATGATTGGTATGGAGGTATTCTCTAATTTGACCGACCGCAATTTTAGCTTCATCATGCATGGGATCGACAGAGAAATAGACTGGCATCATCATGGTAGTCCGGTCTTTGCTAACCAGTGATTGGCGCAGTAGGTCAGTATCGAAAATCGAGGTGACTCCCTGGACTACATCCGGTGCCGCCTCTGAGAACAACCAGTCACGTATGGTTTTTGCTTCTTGCTCTTCTTCGGTAGTCAAACCATCAATATTAAAAAAGACAATAGTACCGCTGCTCTGATAGGCTTGAACGGAAGATGCGAATTTTTCTTCTAAAAGTTGGGCAGCGGAAGAAGACTCCGTATCCTGAGGCAGGAATTGGCTTTCATCAGTCACGGCTACATCCGCAAATTTCGGCGCCAAAAAATACAAAGAAAGAGAAGCCGCTACCCATATAATAACGATAGGCAGACGAAATTTAATGACCAGTTTACCGAGTTTAGAAAACATCTTTTTTCCCCTTCGTGAAAGAATTGCTAATATTTATGCCGTTTCACTGCTCCTGGTAATTTGTCCGGCTTTGAGAAGTATCTCCAGGGCACGGCTGACAGTCTCCAGTTCCGGCACCGTGAGTACCGAAAGCATCTGGCGGGTACGGTTGCGGGCGGAATCCCACATTTGATTGAGGATCTCCTGGCCGTAGTCCGAAAGACGGCAATAGACAGCACGCCGGTCTTCAGGATCACCCTCACGAAGTAAAATGCCGCGCTTCACCAGGCGGTCGACGGTAACCGTCATGGTCGGTAAACTCACGTCTAAAGCCCGGGCAAGCAGACCGATACGCAAGGGTCCCCTGAGATAGATGACAAACATGGCTTTCAGCTGGGAAGTCGTAACTTCGAGCATAAGAGCATCTCCCGGAGTAAGGGGGAGTAATTCCCGGGTTACCTTTTCGGCAAAGCGAAGCGTCCGGTCAAGCATTTCATCACGGGCTGGATCCGGGGAACGAACATCAGACGGATTTCTTTTCTTCACCTATCCTTTCTCCAACTACTGATTAGTGTTCATCTAATTATTAGATATCATCTAACTAATTTTAATGTACAATGGGGCAAAACCGGTGTCAATACATAGTGAAAATAGGGGAAAATACTCAACTAAGAAGAAAGAACCAGCTAATTTACTCCGGTTACATGAAAGTAATACTCTTTAGTGTCGTGAACATTACTATCTTATGCGCCACCAGTTGAGGAGGGTAATGAGCCGGTAACACGTTTAGATGACATCACCAAGCTCTTCGAGAGCCTTGATCAGGGCATCAGTATGTTCCGATTTACCGACCGAGATACGGATAAAGTTTTTTAACCGGGGCTGGTCGAAGTAACGGACCAGGATGCCCTTATCCTGGAGTTTCTGCCTCAGGTTTTTGGCGTCGCCTCGAAGTAATTCACAGAGTATGAAATTAGCCTTAGAAGGGAAAACTTTCAACCAACTTATTTTCTGTAACCCGGCAAACAACCGTGCCCGTTCGGCGATGATCATTTTTACAGTTTCCATCAGGTAATCCATATCTTGAAGGGATTCCTCGACCGCCACCAGGGCGGCGACATTAACGTTGTAGGGCATCTTGATGGTGAGTAAGTAATCAGCCACCCGGGCGGGAAACAGTCCGTATCCGACGCGCAGGCCGGCAAGTCCGGCCCATTTACTAAAAGTCCGCAGGATGATCAAGTTTTCATATTTACCAACCAGCGGCGCCAGGGTTTCGCCGCTGAATTCGTAATATGCCTCATCGAGCATCAGGGGAATCCCGGTATCCAGTAATTCCAGGATATCCTTCCGGGAAATAAGATTGCCCGTGGGATTATTAGGATTGGCCAGGCAAATCATCTTGGTTTTCCGGGTAACGGCCGATTTCACAGCGGTAATATCTACATTGAAGCTGGCATCTCGGGCAACCGACACCAGTTTACCGGCACACAATTCCGTACTAAAGCTGTAGATGCCAAAAGTAGGCACGCAGTTGATCACTTCGTCTCCAGGAGAGACAAACAACCGCAGCAGCAAGTCGATCAACTGGTTGCTGCCGCCGCCGGCAACGATATGGCGGGCAGCGACGCCGGTCAAACCGGCTAACTGCCGACGCAGCCGGGTCTGGTCGTTATCGGTATAAACATTAAAGCTACTAAATTTATTTAAAGCTGTATTTACACGAGGTGAACAGCCATAGGGATTTTCATTAGCATCCAGTTTGATAATGTTTTCCTGGGCAACTTCGGTCTTTCCAGCGAGGGTTTCCGGTGAAGTGGCGGCAGAATAGCCGCCGAAGGAAGCGAGGTCAGGACGAAAAAATTTCTCGATATTATTACTAACCATCTTAATTCCTGTTGTCAGTTGATACTAAATTTATGATCCAAAAAAAATTACCACTGACCAGTAAAATTTTTCTTTTTTAGCTTAGTCGTTTATCAACGGCTTTGGCATGAGCATCCAGTCCTTCGGCTTTGGCCAGAGTTTTAACTACCGGGCCGATCTTTTTCAGGAGATTATCATCGATCCGGATAATACTGGTCAATTTCACAAAATCCAGGACGTTGAGAGGCGAAGCAAACCGCGCCGTCCCGCCGGTAGGCAGGACATGGCTGGGGCCAGCAGCATAATCACCCACGGCCACGGTACCTTTTTTCCCCAGCACTACACAACCGGCATTGCGGATCATATCAAGATAAGAATTAGCTTTATCGACCAGCAACAGCAGGTGTTCCGGGGCATAGATATTTGCCAGTTCAACGGCCTCGGCCACACTTTCGACAATAGCCACAACCCCATTTTTCTCTAGCGATTGTGCGGCAATCTCGGGATGGGGCAGTTCCTTGAGTTGCCTTTCAATCACCTGGACTAATTTGTCAGCCAACTCCATTGATGTCGTAACCAGGACCGGGTAGCCAGCGGCATGTTCCGCCTGGGCCAGAAAATCAGCGGCACAATATTCGGGGTCGACCGTACTATCGGCAATAATCAACACTTCACTCGGCCCCTGCAGGGCATCGATACCAACAACACCGAATAGCTGCTTTTTCGCCAGGGTAGCATAGATATTGCCCGGGCCGCATACTTTATCGACGACAGGAATAGTCTGGGTACCGAAGGCCATAGCGGCGATCGCCTGGGCGCCACCGACGGAGAAGATGCGGTTAACCCCAGCGATATCACATGCCACCAGAGTCAGTGGAGAAACACCTCCCTCTTTACGGGACGGTGTAGCGACGAATATTTCATTAACATCGGCTACTTTAGCAGGAATCACCGTCATGAGAACAGAAGAAGGGAGGGCCGCAGTAAAACCAGGAATATGGATACCGACCCGGTTAAGGGGACGCATAATCCACCCCAGGCCGCTCCGGGTGCTTTCATGTACCAAGCTGGTTCTCTGGTTAAGGTGATAGGCCTGAATCCGTTCTGCAGCCGTCTTCAGTGAGGCGACAATCTCGCTATCTACCTGCTGGTAAGCAGCAGTGATGGCTGCTTTAGGGACTTCCAGGGAATTCAGTTTAATCCCATCGAATTTTTCGGTAAAAGAATACAGGGCAGCATCACCGCGTTGATGTACTTCATTAAGGATATTTTTAACAACTGCTTCCTGTTCTTCCTGGCCTTCAGCAAGGGTGCTGCGCCGGGAAAGAACCGATTTACCAAGTTCGAATCCTTTAACAACTTTCAAGTTATTTCTCCACAGCTTTCTTCAAGGCTTGCACGAGATATTCAGCAGTATCCCGTTTCCTGGCACCTCCAGAGAATACCGCAGGATTACCGATAAGATGGCCGGTAGATTCAAATAAGGTATCGATAATCTTCAGGTTATGCCGGGCAATGGTACTGCCCGTTTCAGTATTTTCGATCAATAGGTCCGCATCTTCGGGTAAAAAGGCTTCCGTGGCTCCCCAGGTGGGAATAATGCGGTAGCGGCCGAAATGATGGTCGCGGGCATATTTATCGGCGATATTGGCATATTCAGAAGCGATCCGGATAGGCTCAGCACGCCGCTTCCAGATTTCCCTGACTTCAAAGCCATTGGTAACGGGGAGTTCGTTGCTGACCACAGCGACAATACGGACCCGGGCTAAGTTCAGATCGGCCAGGGCAACAACCGGGCTGGAAGGGAACTGGTCCAGGTGGTCCCACAGCCAATCGTTGCCGGTGATAGCCAGGTCGAAATTCCCGGCAGCGACCTGCAGGGGCATATCTTGCGGGCGGATCACTTTAACCATCACCCCCGGAATATCGGCCACTGCAGGCCGCCGGTTGCCGGATTCTGACGGATAATCGATCATCCTAATCCCGGCTTTTTGCAGCAGGTTGACAGCAGGAGCCTGTTGATGCCCATCCGGCAAGGCCAGGCGGACGAGGTCGAGATCAGGCTCAACCGGCACCGGGGATACGGCATTATTTGGCTCAGCTAGTCTTTTTATGGGGTTATCCAGTTCACCCCGGGAAATAATCACCGGGTTGAAAGCAGCATCGACCTCCGCCAGCAGTCTACTTAGATCTTTATACTGCCAGTGGTCGCGGTTAGCCACGAGGCAGGCATTAAAATTAAGGACAGTACCCACTGCAGTCAGCCCGTGATTGAAAGGAGCGTCGGCTTCCCGGGCCGGCATCAATGCCAGATCAGCACTCTCCGGGGGATATACTTCGGCGGCACCCCAGACCGGGAAAACACTAAATCTCCTCAATCGTAGATCGAGGGCAAAGGCTTCGGCCAGGTTGGGATATTCACTGACCAACCGTATAGTGTCTGTCCGGTGCCGTATTATATCCAGGACCGGAGAAGTGCTGTTTGCCGCAGCGACAGCGTAGAGGGCACCTTTGCCATAATTGTAATGTCTTAAAATTATCAAAGATGAACTGGGATATTTGGCAATCAACTCCTGTACCCAATCCAATCCACAGATACCAAAATCATAATTGCCCACGGAAACCTGAACCGGGATATCCTTTTCATGGAAAATCTTCGCCTGCAGAGATGGATATTTGTCACAGGCCAAACGGTAAGAGCGCGTGCCCTCACGATAATCCTGTAAACCCCATCCTGCTTGAGAAAACAGGGCAGCTGTTTCAGTCATCAAACGCCCTTTCGGCAGAGCTAACTTCACAAAATCCATATAAACAAATTACCTTATCAAAGTATTATTACCTTCAACGGGGATAATACCCGTATGTTTCAAGGGCAGCCGGCTTTATCCAAATACAGTCGGACGGCTACTTTATGGCATTGAGATGAGTGGTGATTTCCTCAGCCGTAGCAGCATCATAATTCGAACCGGATACGAGATCATGCAGGGAAAACCGCCAGCCGGTTTCATTGGTTTCCAGTACCCACTTGGTACCGTATTGTTCCACAGTTCGTTCCGGAGAATATAGTTCGGTAATAAAGCCCGCGTTATGAAGAGCATCCAGAGCGGTAAAAGCAGCTTTTAAGCTGTCCGAACCGGGCTGTGGTTTGATGACAATCCTGGTTGAGGTGGTCTCCGGAGGTGGTTGTGTCTCGATTATGTCCATCAGCTTATTTACATACAGGGCAAAGCCGGAGGCCGGGGTATCACTGCCACCCAATAAGGGAATCAAGGCATCATAACGGCCGCCGCCAGCGACCATCTCATTATCTGAACGGAGCTGGAAGATCAATCCGGTATAGTACTCAAATCCCCTTCCGGAAGCGATATCGATCTCGTAATTAACTCCCAGGGTATCCAGGTTTGAAGTCAGGGTGATAAAGTCCTGTAATGGTTCCTGAAATTCAGAAAAGTCACGGCCTAACATCACGGCGATATTTTTCAGAAAGTTGGAGGACTTACCTCGAACTTCGAGCATGGGGGCAATGACCCTGGCAAATTCTGGATGAGATTCAGTCAAGGTACGGATATCACCATCCATAATACGGTCGATCAAGCGGTGCTGTTCTTCCGGATCAATTTCGAATTTACCTAAAATTGCCCTGATCAGCCCGGCATGAGACAACCTCAGTTCGATATTCTTCAGGCCAAGTTTCTTCAATATTTCAATCGCCAATATTACCAACTCAACATCATTGGTATTCGAACCGGCTCCAATCAACTCAGCACCACACTGCCATTTTTCACGAGTCTCAATGCCTGTTTCTTCAAAACTAAAGACATTGTTCACGTAGAACAGCCTGGTTGGGCTTTTCCCTTTTATGGTTTCGATAAAATAGCGGGCGATGGGGATAGTGCCATCAGGCCTTAAGACGACTCTTTCGCCACCCCAACCGTCCCAATCGAGAAAAGAATACACCTTACTGAGTTTTCCCGGGGTAAGGGTACCCGCCGCGGTAAACAGGTATAGATACTCAATGGTCGGCGTCCGTACTTCATCATAACCCCAATTCAGACAGCACTCGCGAAAAACGCTTTCAATAGTACGAAAAGTCTTCATTTCCCGGGGCGACATGTCCCGGGTACCCTTACATTTTTCAACCGCCATGACTACTTATTTTCCTTTCTGAATTAACCAATAAATTCTACACCACGCGGGAAGGGGGTTCAATTGTCCACATGATACGAAGACATAACGGTAATTCCCACAAATCATTTATGTAAAATACAACCAAACGCTGAACATAACCGTTAACATTACTAGTCCAACAAATCGAAATAATCGTATAATCATCATAGAATTAGTTAAACCTAACCGGAGTGATGCTATGCTCCGTATATGGCGTATATTACTGGTTGTCCTCATTACGGTTTTCGGCATCCTGGCTTTTACTACATCTGCAGGAGCTGACGGGCAGACGGTGGACGTTCTCCGGGTAAAAGGCACCGTTAATCCAGTCCTGGCCAGTTACATCGAACGGGGTATCAGGCATGCTGAGGGCCACGGAGCGACGGCATGTGTCATCCAGCTTGATACGCCGGGAGGGCTGGATAGCTCAATGCGGGACATCGTCCAGGATATACTTAATGCCCGTGTCCCGGTGATACTTTATGTTTCTCCTTCCGGGGCCAGGGCGGCTTCAGCCGGGGCATTCATTACGATCTCCGCCCATATCGCCGCCATGGCACCGGACACGGTAATCGGGGCCGCCCATCCGGTGGCTATGAGTACCAGCGGGGAAACAACACCGGTTGAAGACAAGGTAGTTAATGATGCCGCCGCTTACATGCGAACCCTGGCGGAAACCAGGGGACGGAACCTGGAATGGGCAGAAAAGGCGGTCCGGGAAAGTGTATCGGCAACCGAAGACGAAGCCCTGGAACTCGGAGTAATCGAGATTATTGCACCTGCCCTCGACGACCTGCTGGACCAGTTGAACGGACGTCAAGTCAAAATGCAAGACGGGCACGAGATTACCATAAATACAAGCACGGCAGCGGTGAATTATGTTAATATGGACCTGGGGGAAAATTTCCTCTTTACCATCGCCGACCCGAACATCGCCTATATCCTCCTCAGCCTGGCAACCCTGGGCTTGCTGGTGGAGATATCCAGCCCGGGACTGGTATTTCCAGGCATCATCGGCGGGATATGCCTGCTGCTGTCGTTTTATTCCTTAGGTGTTCTGCCGGTAAACTGGGCCGGGGTACTGTTAATCATTCTCGCTTTCGGTTTGTTTATCGTCGAGGTGTTCACCGCCGGTTTTGGCGCCCTGGCAGCCGGTGGTATCATTTCGTTGATCCTTGGTTCGCTAATACTCTTTAAGGGAGGGCCATTATTTAAAGTGAGTCCGTGGTTGATCGCAATAGTAGTTATACTGGTCGCAGGTTTCATCATTTTTGCCCTGCAGAAAGTAATTCAAGCCCACCGGCAGCAGGCAACCACCGGGCGGGAAGAATTCGCCGGTAAGACCGCGGTGGTAAAGCAGTTACTAAACCCGGAAGGTTTTGTCCTGTTTGACGGCGAATTATGGTCAGCTGTTTCCGAGAGTGGACCAGTAGCAGAAGGAGAAGAGGTGACCATCGTCCGGATGGAAGGCCTGAAATTACACGTGGTTAAGAAATAAGGAGGAAGGTAAACATGCAATGGATCTGGATCGGAATTATCGTACTCGTTATCCTGATCATAGTCCCGATGGCCGTAAAAATCGTTCAGGAATACGAGCGCGGCGTCATCTTCCGGCTGGGACGGCTGGTCGGTGCTAAAGGACCCGGGTTTTTCCTGATCATCCCGTTCTTCGACCGGATGGTGAAAGTCGACCTCCGGGTAGTGACGATGGATGTACCGCCGCAGGATGTCATCACCAAGGACAACGTGACCGTCAAGGTGAATGCCGTAGTCTATTTCCGGGTGGTAGATCCGGAAGCTTCGGTGGTTAAAGTCCTCGACCACATCCGGGCAACTTCCCTGATATCGCAAACAACGCTGCGAAATGTATTGGGACAGTCAGAACTCGATGAATTACTGTCTCAACGCGAAGAATTAAATGTAAGGTTACAGAAAATCATCGACGAACAAACCGACCCCTGGGGCGTCAAAGTCAGCATTGTTGAGATCAAGGACGTAGAACTGCCCGAAACAATGAGGCGGTCAATGGCCGCACAGGCAGAGGCAGAGCGGGAAAGAAGGGCGAAAGTCATCCATGCCGACGGGGAATTTCAAGCTTCCTCCAAGTTATCCGAGGCAGGAGAGGTCATCGCTAAAAATCCGGTAACCCTGCAATTACGTTATCTGCAGACCCTCACAGAAATAGCCTCAGAGAAAAACAGTACCATCATTTTCCCACTGCCCATCGAACTGCTGGGGGGATTTCTAAAACAGGATAAAAAAGCCGAATAAATTACCCTGGTATTCAACCGGGTGGGGCGTTCCGGCGAACGCCCCACCCCTCTATTATG
The DNA here is from genome assembly GCA_964606525.1 of uncultured Dehalococcoidales bacterium. Classification (GTDB taxonomy): domain Bacteria; phylum Chloroflexota; class Dehalococcoidia; order Dehalococcoidales; family UBA2162; genus JBBITI01. Next base: position 26,592 of record CAZSHH010000011.1, on the reverse strand, counting down.
ATAAAAAAATCATACCGCAGTATTTGCTGGTAATTGCATAATGCCGTACCCTGCAGTAAAGGGCAACAAAAATCGGGACAGGCATAACCCATATAATTATCATTTCATGTGAAGGAGATACCTCACCGTGGATTGGCCCCAAAAAATGAGTGCTGCCGTGGATTACCTCGAGAGCAATCTCGATGGGGAGATTGACATCGCCCGGGCGGCTGATATTGCCTGCTGCTCATCGTTTTATTTCCAGCGGCTGTTCCTGGTAATCAGCGGTATCACGCTGGCCGAATATATCCGGCGGCGGCGGTTGACACTGGCGGCTACCGAGTTAGCCTCGGGAGAAAACAAAATAATCGACATCGCTTTGAAATACGGTTATGATTCACCAGATGCTTTCACCCGGGCTTTCCGGAACATGCACGGCATCACCCCGCAAGCAGCACGTACGCCTGGGAAAAAGCTGGGGGCTTTTCCGCGCATCTCCTTCCAGATAATCTTAAAAGGGGGCAGTGATATGGAATACCGTATTGAGAAAAAACCGGGCTTCAGCTTTGCCGGCAGGACAAGGAAATTCACTACTGTCAACGGGGAGAATTTCAAGCAAATACCAGTATGGTGGCAGGAATTCACGGCATCGCCGGAATGCAGCCTGGTTCGAGAGTTATGCGGAAACAGACCAGGTCAAGTGACCAGAGGTGAAATGCTGGGTATATGCTTCGGAGACGCCGATGCTGTCGAGTTTTCATATGGCATTGGAGTAGAGTTACGGGAAGGAAAAACACCGGGCCAGTTCGAAAAGATCGATGTCCCCCAAACCACCTGGGCAGTGTTCGACTGCACGCTCGACGATTTACAGGAGATTACCAAACGAGTCTTCAGTGAATGGTTTCCGTCAACCGGTTATGAACATGATAACGTTCCGGAATTCGAGGTCTACCTACCGGAGAAGCCGGGCCAACCGATGCGGTGTGAACTCTGGTTTCCTGTAAAAAAGTAAGGGGGAACGATAAGGAAAGCTACCTTTTCCCACTGTTTTCGGTTAAGGTTACGTCGCCGGCCACCACTCGCTTTAGTTCACCATCAGGGCAGCGGACAAATAAACTGCCGTCAGGTTCAACTGATTCGGCGATTCCTGTAAATACAGAATCGACAGACGTCACTGTAACCGGTTGTCCGAGGGTAATCAAGCGAGCCCGCCATTTGGTGAACAGCGACCGGCCGGATTTCAGTTCGACAAAAAGTTTATCCATTTCCTGCAACAGGGCCCGGACCAGGGACAAACGTGATAGATCCTTGCGTGCAACAACCGACAGGCTGGCGGCTGTGGAAGCAATATTGGCATAGTCAGCCGGCTGCAGGTTAACATTGATGCCGATGCCGATAATCACATAGGCTACCCGGGTACCCTGCGTGAGCCGGGCATCTGCTTCAAGTAAAATCCCGCATACTTTTTTCCCGCCGATAAGAATATCATTCGGCCACTTGATATCAGGTTTGATAGCGGTTACTTTTTGTATACTTTGTGCCACTCCCAGTGATGCCAGCATTATCATTTCCGGCAATTGTGATAAATGCGGGAATAAGATCACCGAGAGGGCGATGTTACCCCGAGGCGTCATCCAGGAACGGTTTAATCTACCCCGTCCCGCGGTCTGCTCTTCGGCAATTACGACAGTACCTTCGGGGATACCCTCATGGACCAGGTCCCGGGCAGCATCCATCGTGGAAGAGACTACTGGAAAAAAGGCGACCCGCTGGCCGATCAATTCGGTATTTAGATTATCCATGACAGCCTCAGCAGAAAATAATTCTTTTCTCTTTTTCATGCTTGATGATTTTGGGCTGGAAATCCGGCCCGCTTCAGATATTTCTGAGTATGGGGACAGGCTACGATACAGCGGCCGCAGATCGTTTCGTGAACACCGATACGGGCAGCCTGTTCAAAAGCTGTTTTGCGGCAGGCAAAAGCATTGAAAAACGATTCCCGGTTGATACCTGCTGTCCACAGCTTCCCTGAAACGGCATGGGCCGGGCAAGCCTCGACACAATCGTTACATTTTCCGCACCGGCTGAATTCCACTGGCTTCCCCGGAGGTAATTCAGCATCAGTCAAAACCGTGGTCAGGCGCACTACCGAGCCAAATTCTTTAGTTACAAGCAGGGCACATTTACCGATCCAGCCCAGCCCGGACAAAGTAGCGGCGGTTTTGTGGGGAAGGACGGTAGACATCGTCATCGGGTCATAGCTGACTGAAGTTCGGGTGAAGGGGTCGTTGGTGATAATCGTCGGCGCCAGCCATTTAGCCTGGTGCCCGTTGGTTTGAAGCAAGGCTACCGTACGCTTTGCTAAGGATTCCAAGAGAGTATTCACCCGTTGATATTCTTCCCAATAGGCAAGGGTTGGCCCATCGGTAATACCCGAGATAATTTGCGGGTCCAGGGGGACAGCGATCGAAACCGCCAGCGGAAAATTATGCCGCACTTCGTGTGAAAGCTGACGTAAATCGGCATAACCGACCAGGCCTGCTCCATGATCAAAAAGAGCATCTTTCAATAATTTTTTCATATTCAAACCAAAATGATATCACGAAGGCTGCCGGTTAGCATACTCATATCATAGGACAGGAAAGGGACACCCGTGAAGAATGTCCCTTAAAAAAACTATCTTATATACGACACTAATACTTCCGGTGTATGAATTCCAGGCGGCTTCCGGTTATGCGGCAGCCCTTTTTTCAAAAATAAACCTCCAAATAAGAGCCGTGATAATACCGCCGACGACCGGGGCAACGATGAACACCCAGAGTTGGGCCAGGGCATCACCGCCGACAAATACCGCCGGGCCAAGGCTCCGGGCGGGATTAACCGAAGTACCGGTGATAGGGATACCTACCAGGTGAATGAACATCAAGGCAAGGCCAATGGCGATCCCAGCAAACCCTTTCGGCGCATCCTGGTGTGTAGCCCCAAAGACAACAAAGAGAAAGACAGCCGTCAATACAATTTCTGCGACGAAACAAGCCAGCAGGCTGTAACCGGCTGGGGATTGGCTGCCAAAGCCGTTCTGGCCAAGCCCGTTCACGGCTAAGGAGTAACCGGGCAAACCGCTGGCTACCAACCAAAGAATGGCAGCACCGGCGATAGCACCGAGGCATTGGGCAATGATATAGAAGACGGCATCTTTTCCCTTGATCTTACCGGCCACGAGCATAGCGACAGTAATAGCCGGATTGATATGACACCCGGAAATACTGCCGATAGCATATACCATGGCCATCACGGCTAAACCGAATGCAGCTGAGATACCGGCAAATCCGATATGACCGCCGGCGATGACCGCACTACCGCAGCCGATTAGGACGAGAACCAATGTCCCGATTAGTTCTGCCAGGTATTTTTTCACGGTATTACCTCCCATTCAATTTTACAAAATAATACCTGCTTTCTTGATTTATGTAAACATGAGATATGGAAAAAATACGAAAAAGGCAGCCTGGAAGCTGCCTTCCTTTTGATTGTAAAATAGTGTTTTAGTATGCCCGGGGGGCTTTTTCCGAACGATTGATGGAAACTAAGGGCATTTTTGATTCTGGAAAGCCGGGGCCCATATAACCAAATACCAAATTCATAACTTCGTCCCGCACCCGGTCGTAGTCTTTCTGCCGCTGGGTTTCCGGTTTGGGGAAGGGCCAGTTCATCTGGCGAAACACCTGAGGCATGATGATGCCGGAGCCATGTAGATCGGCCGCCCGGGAGATGCAGTAAGTTAAAGCTGCCCCGCAGTCTTCGGGAGGAACCGGTCCTTCATACCCGGGCATAGAACGCGGCACAGCGACATTTTTCATGGCATCGGGAGGCATGGGGCGGGGCCGTCCCACACTGGTAGGGATGATGCCAAAAACACTGACGCCCTGATCTTTATAAGGGCCCAGTTCGGCCGCGAGCGACATCAACATGGAACTGGTAGCCGATTTAATGGCACAGTAATTAGCCGGTCCCATGGGGAAGGCAAACGCCGTCGCCAGGTAAGTGATCACCCCATGATGCCGCTGCTGCATACCGGGAATGAAAAGCTGGATACCGATTAAGACCCCCCGAACGGCCACTTCATACTGCCGATCCAGTTGTTGGACAGTAGATTTCAATATCGGAGCAGCCAGGGACATATCCATAGCATTATTAACCAGGATATCCACTTTACCAAAAGTATCGAAAGCTTTCTGAGCCATGGCCTTCATACTGACTTCATCCGAGACATCAGTCCGGACGAACAGAGCTGTGCCGGGTTCATTTTCCCGGTTGATCAATTCTTCAACCGCCTTGCCTTTATCCGGATTGCGGGCGATAATCACTACTTTCGCCCCGGCCCAGGCCAACGAACGGGCTGTTCCCAGGCCAATATTACTGGTCCCGCCGGTTACCACCGCTACTTCACCGGAGAGAGTATCTTTTTTCAGGCCCGTTTTGTCCATCGTCAAAGGAGCAATATCCAATTTAACTTCCATGCTTTCCCTCCTGATTATCAAGTAATCGTCATACAGATACTTATTTTGATAACATCTGATGGATCTCCAGAAACTCAACCCGTTCAGTACTCAAAGCCGATGCAATGGAATCACGACGGTCCCAATCAAAACGCAGCGACAAGCCGCAGTCACTGGAAAACTCTCTTGGGACTGGTATCAATTTAATAGAAAAACCTTTTTTAACCAACAATTTTTCCGCTTTCATCACTGCCGAGGTAGTAGGAAATAAGACAACCCCATATGTCATCAGTGCCTTAATACCTCATCGATCGCCTGAACCGTTTTCTTAATGTCATCAAGCGTAGTAGAACTACCCGGTGACAACCTCACAGTCCCTTCCGGAAACGAACCAATGGTCCGGTGGGCTGCCGGAGCGCAATGCAGGCCGACACGAGTTAGTATACCAAATTCTTCATCCAGCCTCATCCCGATTTCCGAGACACGCTGGCCGCCCGCGGTAAAAGACACAACTGAAACTGCCTGTTCGGCATCAAGCGTGCCGTATAAACGAATCCCCGGTATCACCGACAGGTCTTCCAGTAAAGTCCGGGACATTAGTCTGAAGTGCTCTCTTAACTGGTTAATCCCTCTCTCCTGGACAAAGCGCAAGCCAGCACCCAGGCCGGCGATGCCTACAAGATTTACCGTTCCGCTTTCATACTTGTCCGGTAAATCATCCGGTTGTTCTTCCAGTTCGGATAAACTGCCGGTACCACCGCGCACCATCGTTGCCAATTGCGAAATATCCAAATTGTCAGCTATCACCAATCCACCGATCCCTGGAGGCCCTAATAATTCTTTGTGACCAGTAAAAGCCAAGAGGTCAATGCCCATTTCGATCATATCTATCGGTAGAACACCAGCAGTCTGAGCAGCATCTACCAGTACCAGAGCACCGGCCCGGTGGGCAATTTCTGCCACGGCGGCCACGGGTAAGATCGTGCCGACAACATTACTGGCGTGGGTGACGATGACCAACCTGGTAGATGAGTCTACCGCCCGGGCTATTTCGGATATGTCCAGCGAACCATCAACAGCACAGGGCACAATATTTACCCGGATACCGTTTCTTTCCAGATGCCGCAGCGGACGCCTGACAGCGTTATGATCCAGGGACGTCGTAACCACCCGGTCGCCTGATTTCAATAATCCGTATAACGCCAGGTTAAGGGCATGGGTGGCATTGGCAGTAAATATAACGCGAAGGGGGTCATGAATACCAAAGAAGGCCGCTAATTGTTCGCGGGTATCATACATGATCCGGGCGGCCGCGATCGAAAGGCGGTGGCCGGAGCGGCCGGGATTACCCCCGGCCTGCTCCAGGGCAGCCGCCATTGCTTTCAGGACTGAAGGCGGTTTCGGCCATGAAGTAGCCGCATTATCCAGGTAAATCATTTCTGCAACATGATTCGAGAACTGCCATCGGCCTGTTCCTTGATTTCAATGGACCAGCCGTCACTTTTTGCCAAACGGGAAACATTTTCCCGGGCGGTACCCGAATCGACTAATACTTCTACAGTTCCTTTATTCATTTTTTTTATAGCTTGCCGGGTCATGAGGGCAGGTTGCGGACAGGATAATCCACGGGCATCGATTGTTACTATATTATTCATATCTAACACCTAAACCTTTGCTTCCCGCATCGTCAGTCCGATCACGGCGCAAATAATGATTCCTGTAATCACGATGAACGGGCCAAAGACGCCGGTACCGGCAGCCGAGCTCGTCATATTAAAGGTATGAGCAACACCGGCACCCACCAGCATCCCGGCAAAAAACATGGCGGAGTCGGTGTCACCTTCGCCGGTAAGGAACAACTGCCGCCCCGGGCAGCCTCCAGCGAGGGTAAAAGCCAGGCCGGCCAAAACCATACCGCCGAAATTCCATCAGCCGTCCGTATGAGCAACCGGTTGACTGGCAAACCCGGCATGGAACTGGCCGAGGGCCAGGTTGGTAAGAAAAGCAGCTACAATCAAAGCCAGGACACCATACAGCAGTCGGGAATCACGGAGTAGTATGGCATCCCGCACAGCCCCTACCGTACAAAAACGGCTGCGCTGCGCCAGAAAACCGATGGAGAGGCCGACAGCGAGGGATATTATCCATACAGCATACTGGCTGCCGGGCCCGGTAGTGGAGAAAAAGACCGGACCGGTAAGGTTACCTTCCGCATCCCGGCCAAACTGCGGTTCGATAAGCAGTAACGCCAGCAGGACTAACATGACCACGGGCATTATCCAACCAACGGCTTTGGGGGCGGGGCGGCTCCTGCCCAGGCTGAAACCCATGCGCAAAAAGATAATTCCCAGGCCAATTCCCACAATCAAACCGATAATGCCGAAAATCGCATTCCAGTCACCGCCGGCAAGGCGCAGGTATGCTCGCCAGGGACAGCCCAGGAAGACGAGAGCACCAAAAACAGCGAACATGCCAAGTAAGAAACGGACCAATGGGGAAGAACCGGAACGCGGTTTGAATTCTTTAAAAACCAGAGCGGCGGCAAAAGCACCCAGGACAAAGCCGATGATTTCGGGGCGGATATATTGTACTACACCAGCACGGTGAAAACCGAGGGCACCGGCAATATCACGGGTAAAACAGACAACGCAGACACCCATATTCCCGGGATTACCCCAGAACACCAGTAAAGGGGCCAGAATACCAATGACTACACCCGTAATAATAGGACCCCAGCGGGAAGTCAAGAAACGTGAAACAGCAGACATGCAAACTCCTTACCATCATATTCTTTCACCTGCGTGGAAAGAATATTAACAAAGGAGCCTCAAGCAAACATGATATAAGGAAAAGAGGCAACGCTATTATTTTTCCACGCAGCCGCAGGTTGACAGCGCATACCGCGCATCAAAGCCGGCTGGATTCACGTGCGGCGGGATAGAACAATCATAACGTCACCCCCTTTTTATTTGATGATTAATGATTAAGTAAACAAAAAACAATTATAAGTAAAGGTAACAGTTAAAGCAAACCCCTTCTTTTTTTTGCTACTTAGTGTCTTATTAGAAAACGATCACGTTTCGGAGAGCTTCCCCTTTTTTTACAGATTCGATCGCCTCATTGATCTGGACCAGCGGGTAACGCCCGGTAATCAATTCATCCAGTTTCAGGACTCCGGCTTTATACAGATTAACCATCTTGGGGATATCAGCCTGCAAGTTGGTCGTACCCATGAAACTACCGGTGAGTGTTTTTTCATCGTCGATATATTCCATGGGAACCGAAGATAAAGGTTCGGTAGCAAGTCCGACGATGACGGTCATCCCCCGCCGACCGGACATCGATAAACCCTGCCGAATGGCGGCGGTACTGCCGACGGTAACAAATACATAATCAGCCCCCATCCCGCCAGTCATATCCTTGATGGCCTGGACAGGATCATTTACTTTAGCAGAATTGAGAACATGAGTCGCCCCGAATTTCCGGGAGGCTTCCAGTTTATTGTCCAACCGGTCAACGGCGATAATAGGGTAAGCGCCGCAGATCGCTGCTCCCTGGATAGCATTCAAGCCGACCCCCCCCACCCCCATCACCACGGCACTTTCACCCGGCCGTACTTTGGCCCGGTTAACCACGGCACCGTATCCGGTAATTACCCCACAGGCAAGGAGGGCGGCCCGGTCCAGTGGCATATCAGCAGCGATCTTAACTACCTGGGACTGGTCGACAATCGAGTATTCCGCAAACGTCGCCGCCCGCACCCCATGAGTAATTGCCTGGCCTTTCTTATTGCGAAGACGGCTTTCCGTATCCAGCGGCCATTTCGCAATACACATGTTAGGCCGTCCGGTACGGCAAAAAATACACTGGCCGCAGGAACGCAGCAGCGATAATACTACCGGATCGCCTTTTTTCACCGAGGTTACGCCTTCACCTACTTCATCGACAAAGCCGGCCGATTCGTGTCCGGGGACAAAGGGCGGCGGCGCACCTATATCTCCGTTGATGAAATGGATGTCGCTGTGACAAACCGCCGTAGCGGCCATGCGTACTTTAACCTCACCCTTGTGAGGTTTGTCAATATCCAGGTCTTCGATCACCAATGGCTTATTGAATTCGTAACAGACAGCAGCTTTCATAAAACCCTCCTTTTATCCTTAATCAGGATATTTAACGGTAACTTTCCCATCCGGGATTATAGATACTCCGACCCAGGTAAAACATACTGCGAGTGAAGCAATATGGCTCATGACCTCCGGAATTCTACTTAACAAATACAAAAAATATACTAATTCCAGAAAGGCAAAAACCATAATATGAAGAATAACGTAGAAGTCCCTTTTTACTAAAAAGTTATTACTTTTTCTGGAAGAGATACTAGCATAAGAGGATGCCGGTGACAAGATATCTCTTCAATTGTTTCGGTTTCAATGTGATTGATTAATTTTCTATTGACAATAAATCTCCGGCATTACACAATGGGAGCGGCCGGTGCCAGGGACACGGCTTAGTCGTCGATGCATTACCATTGGACCGGCAATTGAGTAATATAGATACAGGAATAATAAGTATCTGAGTCTTTTTTCTTAACTGAAACCGCTTCAAAAATAAGAAACTAATAATACCGGGAGGTAGGTAATGGAAAAGAAATGGGAAGAAATGACTGCTGGAGAAAAAAGAAAATACCTTTTCCAGAAATGGCAGTCTCCCGATGTGAAATTCAAAAACTCCGCTGCCCGGCAAGCTTATCAAGAACGTACCCAGCGGCTAAAAGACGCTATCGAGATGAAAGTCCCGGACCGGGTACCGGTATTCCCCATGATCGGTTTCTTCCCGGCTTACAACGCTGGATATACTCCCCGGGATGTGATGTACGATTACCGTAAAATGAGAGCCGCATTCAAGAAATACGTCCTTGATTTTCAGCCCGATGCCCATTCCGGGGCGATGGGAGCACCCGGCGGCAAGTCTTTCGATATCCTGGACTACAAATTATACAAATGGCCGGGACACGGCGTCCCCCCGCAGCATTCTTACCAGGCAGTCGAAGGGGAGTGGATGAAACCGGAAGAATACGACATCCTGACCCAGGACCCCTCCCTGTTTTTCCAGAACTACTTCCTGCCGCGCATTTTCGGCGGCCTGGAAGCATTCAAACAACTGGGCAACCTGACTAATATGACCGAGATGTACGGCGGTTTTACCGGGGTGACCCTGGTTCCTTACGGTTTGCCGGATGTCCAGGCTGCGTTAAAAAAGTTGATGGAAGCCGGTAGTGAAGCTCTAAAATGGGTGGGGGCGGCCGGGGCTTTCGATGCCGAAGCCAAGTCTTTAGGCTTTCCTAATTTCTTCGGCGGCGGTTGTAAAGTTCCCTTCGACACCATCAGCGACACATTAAGAGGCACCCGGGGCATTGCCCTGGATATGTACCAGCGCCCGCAGAAACTACTGAAAGCCCTGGAAGCGATGACACCCATCATGGTACGCATGGGAGCCTCGGCAGCCAGGCTTAACGGCAATCCCCTGGTATTTATACCGCTGCACAAGGGAGCCGATGGTTTTCTATCCGACAAGCAATTTCGAACTTTTTATTGGCCTTTTTTCAAAAAGATGCTGATCGGACTAATTAATGAAGGCTGTGTCCCCTTCCCCTGGGCAGAAGGAGGTTACAACTCCCGGCTGGAAATCATCCGGGACATCCCGAAAGGCAAGACTGTCTGGGGATTCGATACCACGGATATGGCCAGGGTCAAGGAAACCATGGGTGATGTAGCCTGCATCGGCGGCAACATGCCGTTATCTATCCTCAGTGTTGGCACGAAACAGCAAATTAAAGATGAAGTTAAAAAACTGATAACAACATGCGGCAAAGACGGCGGCTATATCATGATCAATGGTGCGGTGATCGATGATGTACATCCGGAGAATGTCCGCACCATGATACAGGCCACCAAGGAATACGGAACTTATTAGTAAAAATAGAAAACGTCAACAGAACAGACCCCTTTGCCCGTTCAGGAAAGGGGTTTGTTAATATTTATAGGCGACCGAATATTGTTTCTTATATGATATGTAATATCTAATCCAGTCCGGTGATGGTAATATTAATAACGTTACTAGAGTTATGGTATGACGGACCAGGACAAACAGGACGCCTTAAAAGATAAGAGTACCCCTTACAGGCAAAACGGCAAAGAATCTTCGGAAGCGAAGATCAATCCGGACCTTATAATAAGCCAGCGTAAACAGGGGACACGCCCCGGTGATACCTATGTCCGCAAGCAACAACCTTACCAAAAACTATTCCGCGGTATCCGGGGACAATTAGTCGCGACGCCCCAGTCTTATACCCCGGAGAACCGGGTAGGACGGGTGTTAAGGATTCTTAAAGCTATTTTCATCGGCCGGCCGCTTTTTTCACGAGAAGAGATCCATGAACGCCTAACTAAATTTAAAGCATTGGCGGTGTTCGGCTCCGATGCCATTTCTTCCAGTGCCTATGCTACTGAAGCAGTATTAGTAGCACTGATGGTAGCGGGGAATAGCGTCCTGGGCATATCTTTCCCGATAGCCATCGGCATCGGCCTCCTGCTGACCATCGTTGCCTTTTCATACCGTCAGATCGTGCATGCTTATCCCCAAGGCGGTGGCGCTTACATCGTCAGCCGTCAAAATCTCGGAAAAATTGCCGGATTACTGGGTGCTTCCGCTTTACTTGTTGATTATGTGATGACTGTCGCCGTCTCAATCGCAGCTGGTTCACTGGCGATAACCTCAGCTCTATTTACGGCAGGTTATGGAGACCAATTTCAATCTTTTACCCAGGCTTTCCCGTCATTTCTAAACCCTAATGTATTACTTAGCCTGGTGTTCATTGGTTTGATAATCCTGGGCAACCTGCGTGGAATACGCGAATCGGGTTCTATTTTCTCCATCCCCACATACCTCTTCATCTTCGGTTTCGCCGTCATGCTGGGATTAGGTATGATTAAAGTATTCACAAATTCTCTAACAGCAACGGCCCAACCACCAGTATTACCAGTGGTACAACCACTGACATTATGGCTAATTCTAAGAGCTTTTTCAGCCGGTTCAGTGGCCATGAGTGGCACAGAAGCCATATCCAATGGCGTACCGGCGTTTAAACCACCGGAAGCAAAAAATGCTGCAACCACTTTGACGGTAATGGCGGTACTACTGGCACTGTTTTTTATCGGACTCTCATATTTAACCACGCATCTGAATCTGGTTCCCAGCAAGCAATCTATCATTTCTCAAGTAGCTTTGGCGGTATTCGGAAAAAACGTAATTTACTATGTCTTCCAATTCGCCACCATGGGTATCCTGGTGATAGCAGCCAACACGGCTTTTGCCGGTTTTCCCCGCCTAGCTTCGATACTGGCCCAGGACAACTTTCTCCCCCATGGTTTTCTACACCGGGGTGACCGTCTAGCCTTTTCAACCGGGATCATATTCCTAGGCGGCCTGTCGGCTTTCTTGTTAATCGTATTCCGGGGGAATGTCGATGCCCTTATCCACCTTTATGCCATCGGCGTCTTCCTGGCCTTTAGCCTTTCAAATACTGGCATGGTAGTACACTGGTGGCGAACCCGGGGACAGGGATGGAAAACCAGCCTGGCAATAAATGCAGTCGGTGCGTTATTAACAACTATCGTACTGTTAGTAGTCGCTGTGACAAAATTCGCTCTGGGAGCATGGATTGTAATTATTCTAATCCCGGCAATCATCCCCTTATTCCTTTTTATCCGGCACCATTACGACCGGGTGGGAGAACAACTGCGCATTATTCCGGAACATATCCCGCCTCCGAAGATTTCTCAGTTTACCGTTGTCCCCATTGACGATGTCAATTATGCTTCTTTAAGAGCGATATCTTTTGCCCGTACTATTTGCGAAGACATCATTGTCCTGCATATTGCGACCGATACGGAGCGGGTGGAAAAGGTACGCCAGCGGATGAAAGCTTATGCTGCGGATTTACCGTTAGTCGTAGTGGAATCGCCGCTGCGGTCGATAATGCGCCCCATGGTCACTTATGTGGAAGCCCTCCATAAGCAGCATCCCGATAGCTTCATCTCGATCGTAGTACCGGAATTTATCCCTGCCCGGGGCTGGGAACGCTTTCTGCACAACCGTACCGCCGATCAGTTAACCAGAGCTTTTAGAAAGCACCAGGATGTTGCTGTGATCCTGGTACCTTACCAACTGCAAAAATAACCCTATTTCCGGTAACAAACATAGATGTCAGCTTCAGTAGCCCGGTCCAGGCTGGTATCCCAACGGTGGTGGACAAAATATAGATTTCCTGCAGCATCGAGCGTCGGTTCCCCGGCTAAAGAAGCAACGACCATTTCCGGAGCCTGCCACTGACCATTTACCTTGAGTGACCGGAAAACTGCGGCTCCGCCCACATACCGCGTAAACCACAATTCGGTACCGTCCGCCGAAACAAAAGGCTGGCCCTCATTTTCGGCAGAATTTACCGCAGCGATATTTTCCGGTTCCTGCCATTGGCCGTCTACAAGGCGGGAGACCCAGATGTCACTCTGCCCCAGCCCACCACTACGAGTCGAATTGAAATATATTTCAGCGCCGCCAGCAGCAAGGTGTACCTCACCAATCTCATAGCTCTGGTTAAGCAGCTGCCCGGCATTTTGCCAGTTGGTCCATTTTCCATTTACGCGTTGGGCCGTCCACATATCCACAGTCCGGTAATTGCCCTCGCGAATAGCGGCAAACCAGAGGGTATCATCATATTCAGTGGCAGCCCCATCGAAACTGATTTTATCGAAATACTGTAAAAACAATCTCTCCGGTTCCTGCCACCGGCCGTTGACTTTACGTGTGACATGAATACCGGTCATGGGGTCATACACCTGCTCCTGGACAGTTTTCGTCTGGTCGCCGTTATACCAGAAATACATCGTGTTCCCATCAGGGGTGATAAAGGGTGAGTCTTCAGCACCGGCGGTGTTTACCGGACTGGCAACCGGCACCGGGTCCTGCCAGAAAACTTTAAAAGCATCTACTAATCGCGGGGGGGCGGGATCGTTCTGCGGAGTCATCTTCAGCGTCCCCACCGGGATAGAACCGGTGCGGAGAGGATTTGCGACATTAACAGTTAAAGCCGCTGACCCGGCCGCACCGGCAACGGCCCATAACTTATGTTCTCCGTTGGCCGCCTCCTGGGCATACCAGTCACAGGAAAAATCCCGGCCGCCGGTAATTGTTACCAGCCCCAATTTATGTTCCGTGTCCACAGTATCCAGGTAGAAGAGGACCGGGACAATATTGTTTCCTTCAAGGTGAACCGTTAATTTGACGATACCGTAAACCGTCTGCCCAGATGTAGGAGATTGCCAGGATATTTGAAGAGGCAGTTCAGATGGGGATGACATCTGACAACCCGCTACAAATACCGGTAACAGGACCAGAGTCAAAAGGAGTAGACGAATCCATTTTCTATAAACCATAGCGTTGTCCCCCGGAAGGTATTGCCGCTTAGTCTAGAACATTATACCTATACATGCAATCCACCCGGGCCAGGACAAAAGTACTTCCGAATCACGGAAATTCACCAAGCTGGAACGGGGTTGTCACCAGCCCTTAACCACCAACTTCCCTCCTTAATATCGCCTTAACCTTGACAGGGTATTCTTTTTACAACAGGAGAGTAAAAATGACGACGGAAACAAAAAGAACAACCAAGAACGCCGTACCCAAGGCCCTCTGGATGGTCAATGAATCGATCCGCGAAGTGGTAGCTTTTTGTCCCCGGTGCAAAGCCATGGAAACCGTGAATTTTAACGCCGAAGGGATAATTCCTACCCGTAGATTCACGCAGAAAGCCGGAAACATTTATCACAACTGCGGTTCCAACGTTCCCTGCCGTTTGTACAGCATGAGTTAGAAAGGCACAGGTACTCAGGACACTGTTCCTGGGTACCTGTTTATATAAACCCTTTTCGAAACTCAAATTCTTTGCATACATCAAATATTCAAAACAATGGTCCCCGCGATACCGGTCCTCTTGCCGTTCTTCTTTCATGTTCACCATCAACTGATGTATAATCAAGGCATACTGAAAAATAGGCTGTTAGACGATTAGTCCGCACCGCATGGGTAATCCGCCTGTATTCGCTGAAAGCAGTACTGCTTATATAGAGTTAATGCCTTCGCCGTCCGACGGGGTAATCACAGTAACCGGTATGATATTAATGTTCTCAGTCTAATTAAGTAAGCATATTTTATGTCAAGGAGTATTAGTGAATTTTAAAGACTTTCAACTTCATCCGGCAGTACTGGCTGGTATACAGGCTGCCGGATACGATACACCGACCCCGATCCAGGAAAAGACAATCCCGCCTATTATAGAAGGGAAAGACCTCATCGGATTAGCCCAGACCGGGACAGGTAAGACCGCCGCCTTTGCTATCCCAATCTTACAACGCTTGATGAACAGCCCGCGAGGACAGATCGGGGCCGCCGTAATCTCGCCCACCAGGGAATTAGCAGAACAGACCAACAACACATTCAACACACTGGGAGCGATCGCCGACCTGCGTAGCACGGCTATCTACGGCGGCGTGAGTATGGACCAGCAGCTCCGGGAATTACGCCACGGCGTGGAAATCATCGTCGGCTGCCCCGGCCGCTTACTGGACCATCTCTGGAAAGGGAGTGTCGATTTTACGCACCTGGAAGTCCTTGTTATCGATGAAGCGGACCGGATGTTCGACATGGGTTTCCTGCCCAGTATCCGCATGGTTTTGGAATGCATACTCCAGCCGCATCAGACACTACTTTTCTCCGCCACGATGCCGGAAGATATCAACCGCCTGGTCAAGGAAATCCTGCACCACCCGGTGACTGTAAAAATAGGGCAAACCCTGCCGGCCAAGACCGTTTCCCATGCCCTTTATCCGGTGGAAGAACACCAGAAAATGGCGCTGCTGGAAGAGATCCTGCGCCGGACTGACACCGATTCGGTACTGGTTTTTACCCGTACCAAGATCAAAGCAGAGAGGGTTGCCCAAAACTTAAAGAAATCAAGATTTCCAGTGACTTCCCTCCAGGGTAATATGAGTCAACCTGAGCGGCAAACGGCTATCGACGGTTTTCGTTCCGGCCGTTACAAGATCATGGTCGCCACCGATATCGCCGCCCGGGGACTGGACATCCTCAGCATTTCCCACGTCATCAATTATGATATGCCCGAGGATACCGATGCCTACATTCACCGCATCGGCCGTACCGGCAGGGTCGAACAAGCGGGGCAAGCTTTTACCTTCGTGACAGGAAAAGATGGGACTGCCATCCGCGACCTGGAAAAACTGTTGAACACGAAACTGGAGCGCAGTACCATCCCGGATTTCGATTATGCCAAAGCACCACCAAGGAAAACAGGGCAGCGTTTCACACGAAATAACCGGGGACAAAACCGCCGGCCGGGAACCGGGCCGCCCAAAGGGCGGATGGATCGTCCACGAACGGGACATCAAGAAGCACAAAGCCAATCACGCTAAAACTAAGGCCGGAAAAAACAGGGCAGCTTTGAGGACAAGCTATTGCTGATTAACGTAACGGCTGTAACGCATCAGGTGGCCGAGGACACGGGCAGCCTGGCGGGGCTTTTCATACTCCGGGATACGTTCCAGAACAGGGGGAGTCAACTCCCCATTTTCTTCCCGGGAGTAATGCATTGCATGGCGGACAAGAAACATGGGTTTACCGATCTTACTGGCGTACTGGCCCAGGTCTTTCAGAGCCAGCTCGTTTTTGATCTGCATCGCCCGGAATTCGTCTCCCCCGTATGGACGGTTAGTCACCAGGGCGATAATACTATCGATATTTTCATCCTCGGTCATCGCCCTGAGACAGGATATGATCATGCCAAACTCATCAATCGTCTTGACGCCGACCATATCCACCGGGTTACCGTGGGACCAGCGCGGCGGCAATACTGAATCTAGTTTTTTCATCGTCTCCGGGCCCAGTTCCGCCATCTTTAAGCCTTCTTTTTCACAGGCTTCGGTAGTCATGACACCAAAACCGCCGCCGATGGTTAAAATACCTACCCGGTTACCTTTAGGCAATGGTTGGCTCAGCAAGGCCAGGGCGACATCACAAAGTTCTTCCTCATCCTCTGCCTTGATAATCCCTGTCTGTTTATACAAAGCACTATAAACCACATCGGAACCAGCCAGAGCTCCGGTATGTGAACGTGCCGCTTTGGTTGCACCCTCAGAACCGCCGGTCTTGATGACTACGATCGGTTTTTTATACGTTATCTTCCGTGCCAGCCGGAAAAAGCGGCGGCCTTCCCTTAATCCCTCGATGTACGCGGCAATAACCCGGGTCTTGTCATCCCCTGCCAGGTATTCCAGGTAATCTTCCATATGCAGGCTGGCTTCATTACCGGTACTGACAAATTTACTCAAGCCAATGCCGCGCGCCGCGGCGGCACCCATGATGCCGGCGCTGATGGTGCCGCTCTGGCTTAATAAGGCCAGGGGGCCCGGCTTTCCCATGCGGGAGACACCCAGGGCACTCACTTTAGTATACAAATCGGCATGGCCGATGCAATTCGGGCCGACAAAACGGATGCCGCCCTGGCGGGCGATATTTACGACTTCCTCCTGGAGTTGCGCCCCGGCTTCATCAGTTTCGGCAAAACCTGCTGAAATGACGACCGCCGCCTTGACTCCCTTTTGGACACACTGGCGCATCACATCTGCTACGAGTGAAGACCGCACGACGATAACTGCCAGTTCAACCATGTCGGGAATATCCAGGATAGTGCCGTAACAATTGACGCCCATGACCTGGCGGGCATTGGGGTTCACAGCATAAGCACGTCGTTTCGGGTTGGCCTTGACCGAAGCTAGTGCCGCTACGATCGCATCAGACCCCCAGGAACCGAGAGTATCATTAGCTCCGATAACCGCAATGGATTCAGGGGTAAAGAGGAAATGCCAGAAACTATTTTTTTGTGCAGCCTGCGAACTGGAGAGGTCATTCACAGAAAGCAATTTATCATTGACGGCAGGCAATAGTCAAATATCAGGCAAGATTGGTATGCAGGAAAAAGCCACCATGACCTCGATAGATTAGTAAAATATCCGCGGCCTTTTCAGATGGGCGTCCGGACGGAAAGAAAGCCGCATTAGCTGTATGGCCATAATCTCGATCCATATCACCATATTAGCCACCAGGACCTGTTCCAGTAAACCGATCCAGAACTTACTTAGCCAGAAAATCAAATAACAAACGACAAATCCGGCAGCCAGGCAGGTTGCCACGATAGTGTAAACATACAGGCCTTGCCAATAAGCATCCCGCCTCAAGCTGGCAGCGATCAACAGGCTGGCAAACGGGAACGAAGTAAAAACCGAGATGGCCGCAATAATATGAATTATCCCCTGCACAGTATGCGGGGTGCCGGCCAGGTCTTCGGCAAAGGCCCCGAGCAGGAGCATGCCAAAGCCCAGGTAAACCAGCAGCCCGATGCCAATACCAAAACCTCGTTTGGCTCGTATGCTGAAAAGCAGGCCGGCAGCAAAAATCTCTACAAAAACTCCGACCGTAAGAAAACCGATCGATTGCAGCCAACCCATCGGGCTCCAGGCCAGGCTGCTGATGGAGTTACGCAGTAAGTCATATCCATGGGCAGTAAAAGTTGTAGTTAGATTAGTTACCAGGAACACCAGGGGGCCGATGATCCCGGCTAATGCCAAAAGGCCGTAGATATTAAAAGGGCCCACGATATTTGGCGGCCTTGTATATTGGGTCATATTTGAATAACCCGAATATTCATTATGGCATCATTATAACAACAGCCTGTTAATCTCTCAAGCTCGAACAAGCGAACTATCCACAGGCATACGACGTGACGCATCAACAATGGGCCATATTTACCCGGATGACCGGAATCCAGTATTTTACCATGTGTTCATACAGGTAAGAAATACCGTGTTGCTTTTATAATGCCAATGATTGACTTATAATGTTCGTCGAAATTACTCGGTTGCTTTATTAGGGAGGGACAAATGGTTACCGGAAACGGATTGATCGATCCTGGTAAACTGACCAAATTCTCTGCAGCAGCTTTCGAAAAGCTGGGGGTACCTGCGGAGGATGCCCTGATCACTGCCCAGGCGCTGGTAGCGGCTGACCTGAGGGGTGTTGATTCTCACGGCACCGCACACCTGGGGCCTTTTTACATCAAACGCATTAAAGACGGCCAGGTCAATGTAAAACCTCAGATCAAAATCATGAGCCGGGCAACCAGCACGGCGGTTATGGATGGGGATAAAGGGCTCGGTTTCGTCGTCGGCTACCGGGCTATGGAAGAAGCGATAAGCCGGGCAGAGTCGACCGGTTCCGGTTTTGTCTCGGTCCGCAACAGCACCCACTACGGAGCCGGGGCATATTATGCCATGATGGCTCTAAAAAAGGACATGATCGGAATTTCCCTCACCCAGGGGGGGAAAGGCATTGTCGCCCCGGGCAGCCGGGGGCGAGGACTGGGCCTTAACGTCATCAGCGTCGCTGTCCCGGCGAAAAATGAAGCCCCTTTTGTGATCGATATGGCAACAGGGGTGGTGGCAGGGGGCAAACTGGAAGTCGCGGCCAGGAACAAGCGGTCGATCCCCGAGGGTTGGGCGGTCGATATGGACAATAAACCGGTCACCGAAACAGCTAAGGCTACCGGCGGCATCCTGCCGCTGGGCGGTTCGCCGCTGCTTGGTTCGTATAAAGGTTTCGGATTGACCGTGTTGGTCGATATCCTTTGCAGTACCCTTTCCGGATGGCCTACCGTCCCGGAAATCACACAACCTTACACTGGGCAGGCCAGCCATTTCTTTGGAGCTATCGCCATAAAAGGTTTTATGCCTCCGGAAGAATTCAAAGAACGCATGGATGCCGTAATCAAAGCGCATCACGACTTGCCGAAAGCACCGGGAACCGACCGGATATATATGTCCGGAGAAATCGAACAGGAAATCGAAAACAAACGAAAGCACGGCCTGCCGCTGCACCCGGAAATTGTCGCTTCATTACAGGAACTGGCCGGAGACCTGGGTTTAACCTACGACCTTTAGAAAAGGAGAGACTAACAAAAGAAGGAGTCTATCATGAAACCAAACCGGTTACGGGAACTACTGCGCCAGGGTAAACCGACCTTCGGTGTCCACATGTTGATTCCCTGGCCGGGCATGGCCGAAATCATCGGCCAGTCCGGGGCTTTTGACTATATTGAATATGTCGGCGAATATTCGACCTTTACCACCGAACAACTCGAAAATATCGCCCGGGCAGTGGAACTCTATCCTGGTATGTCGGCTATGATGAAAGTAGAAGAACAGAACCGGGGTTTCATCGCCCAGCGTGCTATCGATGCCGGCATAACCAACCTGTTATTTACCGACTGCCGGTCAGCGAAAGACGTGCGGGACTGCATCAACCTGGTCCGTTCGGAAACCCCGGAAGCCGGGGGTAATCACGGTTATAACATGCGGCGAGCCACGGTATATGGAGCAGGTGGAGCGGCTTATGGGACCGGCAACCCCATGGAACAGTGGGTCCGGATGATGGATGACGTCGTGATCGCCATCATGATCGAGAAGAAAGGGGCGGTCGAAAACCTCGATGAAATCCTGGCGGTGAAAGGGGTGGACATGGTCCAGTTCGGCCCGGCTGATTACTCTGTCAGTATCGGTAAACCGGGGCAAGGCAACAGTCCCGAAGTTCAAAATGCCCACCGGGCAATGATCGAGCAAGCCCTCAAGTACGGAGTGGCACCCCGGGTGGAGGTGGGCAGCTTCGAACAGGCCAAACCCTACCTCGAGATGGGGGTACGCCACTTCTGCATCGGTTGGGATACCATGGTCATGGCCCAGTGGTGCCGCCACCAGGGAGAGGGGATCAAGGGGCTGGGGGTGAAGTAACCGGTATTAAGGATATTCCTGTAGAAACAGAGAATCCATGCTCTGGATTCCCGATCAGGTCGAGAATGGGTTACTCATTAATCAGTCTGTCATTCCAGCGCAAGTATGGACTTACCTGTTACTCAAGGATATTAAACATAACAAAGGTTGTGAGGGAAAATGGCTAAACCAAAAGTATTTGTTTGCCGGCCGATCGCCAGGGAAGCCCTGGAGAAAATAGCCAGCGAAACCGAGATGGAGTTATGGCCGGAAGAAATACCGCCGCCGGCTTCGGTGATACTGGAGAAAGCCGGCACTGCCGAGGGATTATTGTCACTATTAACGGACAGGATAGATGCCACTGTCATCAATGCGGCACCCCGGCTGCGGGTGATCAGCAACCTGGCCGTAGGCTTCGATAACATCGATATTATAGAAGCTACCAGGCGGCACATCCCAGTAGGGATAACCTCAGGCGTACTGACCGATACCACAGCTGATTTTGCCTTTGCCTTGCTCATGGCAGCCGCCCGGCGTGTGGTCGAGGCAGATCGCTATACCCGGCAGGGCAAATGGAAGACCTGGGGACCGATGGTACTGCTGGGACAGGATATACACCACGCAACCCTGGGAATCATCGGCCTGGGACGGATCGGGAAAGAGATGGCGCGGCGTGCCAGCGGCTTCCGTATGAAGGTACTTTATCACGATGCCTTCCGGTGCCCGGGAGAAGAGGAAAGGCGTCTTGGCCTCCAATACGTAGAAAATCTACCGCAACTGCTGTCACAGGCTGACTTCATCAGTATCCATGTACCGCTGACCGCAGAAACCCGCCATCTTATCGGAGAAAAAGAATTTGCCCTGATGAAGCCGACGACAGTCCTGGTCAATACCTCACGGGGGCCGGTAGTCGACCAGCAGGCACTGTACCAGGCATTGAAAAACCACCAGATATTCGGTGCGGGGATAGACGTGACCGAGACGGAACCCATCCCGGCCGACGACCCCCTGCTGACGCTGGAAAATATGATCATCGCTCCCCACATCGCGAGTGCCAGCGTGCCGACACGGACCAAAATGGCGCTGATCGCTGCCGAAAATCTGCTGGCGGGGCTGCGGGGTGAGATGCTGCCCAATTGTGCCAATCCGGAAGCCGTCCCTTAGTAGGATACCGGGTATTTGATGATTCCCCGTATGATAAAATGACGGGGTGGAGAAAAACCCAATCGATTTACAGGAGGAGGACTATCATGATCGTTGTTAAAGCTATGATGAACGTAAAAGAAGGCAAAGGGCCGGAATTCGAAGCAGCGTACCGCAAAGCAGCAGTCAAGGTACTCAAGGATCCCGGGGCATTAGCTTATGTCCTGCACCGGGATAATAACGACCCCACCAAATACTTTTTCTATGAGAAGTATGAAAACCAGGAGGCCATTAAGTACCATTCCACGACGGCGCATTTCAAAGAATTTTTTAAGACCATTGGTCCCCTGACTAACGGTGAACCCGAGATTAAGATGTATACCGAAGTCAAGTAAAGACCGGACATTAAGGGACAAAAATCATATTCATCGCCAGGGCATATGATATCCTGAACGCACCGTAATACTGCAGACAGGATCCAGGATACGCCCCGTTGTTGTCCATAATGATGCCTTTCATTCAAGGAGCATAAAGAAACCAGGTGGCCGGATTTGGCATAAAATGAAACAAAAACTTTGTTGCAGCAGCGGGTTTTGTTATAATCCAATTGGCTGACAAGCCTGAATGATAATGTTAAGAACATAGACCCGGGGTTCCATTCCAGGTTAGTCCATGAATTTTGCGAGTATCTTATTCGAAAAAATTGAAGACCGTCCGTCAGAAGAACCGGTACTGCCGGATTTTTTCACTGACCTGAATCTTGATCAGATCATCGAAGCGGTGACCAGAGACAGGCAAGAATATAATCTGAAGCCTTTCTTCTGGTATCCTCTCGGGCGCGTGGGCGCAATCCGGTACCGTCATGAAATAATGCAGGAACTTGAGAGGGAAGAGACGGCCCGGATCATCACTGATTTTGCAAAACGAATGCGTACCATGCGCCGGTACCTGGCTCGAGGTACCCGGATGATGTACCCGCTGCAGAAACAAAGATGGTTCCTGGACGCCGTGGATGTTTATTGTAAAGCAGTTGCTACCCTCCACCATGACTTGGCAGCGGCAGCGCTAGCATCACGGGGATTACTGGCATTCCGTGATTATCTGCATGAATATACGAATACCGACTCTTTTGTTTCTCTCACCGAAGAAACGCAAAGAATGCAGGCCGATATTGCGGCCGTAGACTACCGTATAGACATTAGAGGGAAAGAATATACTGTCCGGCGGAGTGAGTCCGAAGTTGATTTGAGTGCAGATGTTGAGAAGACCTTTGCCAGGTTCAAACAGGGCGATGCAAACGACTACTTGACCCGGTTTTCCGAGCCGGTGGAGATGGATGAACTGGAAGCCACCATCCTGGGAGCGGTCGCCCAACTATATCCACAAGTATTCGACGACCTGGATGATTATTGCCAGCGGCATATGGATTTTGCCGAGGCAACCATCAATACTTTTGACCGGGAAATCCAGTTCTATTTAGGCTACCTGGAATTCACCGGTACCATCAAAGCCGGCGGACTGGTATTCTGTTATCCGGAAATCCTAGAGGAGAGTAAAGCTATTTCGCTGCAGGAAGGATTCGATCTGGCACTGGCCAATAAGCTGGTTGCGGAAGGAAATCCGATCGTATGCAACGGCTTTTTTCTGAAAGATAACGAGCGTATCTGTGTTATCTCAGGGCCAAACCAGGGAGGCAAGACAACCTTTGCCCGGACTTTCGGACAGGCACATTATCTGGCTAGTTTAGGCTGCCCCGTACCGGGACAGGAAGCCCGCCTCTTCTTATTCGACAGGATATTTACCCACTTTGAGAAAGAAGAAAATGTGGAGAACCTGCGGAGTAAATTGGAAGACGACCTTACGAGAATCCATGGTATTATCGACCAGGCTACCGCACGCAGTATCATAATCGCCAATGAAGCGTTAACCTCGACGACGCTGGACGATGCCACATTCCTGGGCAAACGGGTGATGGAAAACCTGACCCGGTTAGATTCGCTGTGCATCTGGGTAACCTTTGTCGAGGAACTGGCATCATATAGCAGTAAGGCCGTGAGTATGGTCAGTCTGGTAGACCCGGAAAACCCATCATTGCGCACTTATAAGATCGCCAGAAGGTCTCCGCACGGGCTTTCTTTTGCTGCGGCGATCGCCAGGAAATACCGCTTGACCTATGACTCTCTCCGGGAGCGCATAAAGTAATGAAAGTCTACCTGATGTATAAAAACCGGGACTTCGATGCGGAACAAAAAGTCCCCTGGAATGGGCCGGACCTGATCCAGGACCTGCAGATGGCTCCGGTTTTAACAGCCATGGCCGGCGGCGATGAGTTATTATACCAGGTAGCCCAAAGTGCGCTGTTATCCAGTCTCAATGACGGAACTGAGGAGATACTCTACCGCCATGCGGTACTCAATGATTGTCTGAAAAATCCAGCGGTTATTAAAAGACTATATAAGCTGGCCGTCGGAGTCATCGGAGAAAAACAAGTATCCCATTGGACCAGCGGCGTTACCCACTCCTCAAGGTCACTGCTGCTCCGGGCGGTGGAAATCTTGAAAGTATTCCTGGGTATGTTAAGGACTTTAAAGGATATAGCCGAAGTAGATGCCAGTAAATTTGAATCGGAAGGCTTTTCCGGGTTCTTTCTAAGGATCAGAGAAGAAATTACCAATGAATACCTGGTGGAAATTGAGGAACAACTCGGAGAACTGAGCCTAAGGGATGAAATCCTGATAGGGGCGCACCTGGGTAAAAGCAACCGAGGCAGTAATTACATATTGTGTAAGCCGAAAAGCCCGGAGAAATGGATCGTACGGGCATTCAAGCGAGGCCCGGAATCCTACACCTTCCGTATCGATAATCAAGACGAAAACGCCCTCCGGCGACTGGGGGAGTTAAGAAACCGGGGGATCGACTCGGTAGCCAATACTACAGCCCAGGCAGTTGATCACGTGCTCAATTTTCTCATCATGCTGCGGACCGAACTGGCTTTTTATCTCGGCTGTATCAACTTGCAGGAACGCCTTACCGAAATCAACGAGCCTACTTGCTTTCCGGTGACAGCAGCGGCCAACCAGTACCAGTTTTCTTCCGAAGGCCTTTATGACATTTCCTTAGCCCTCAAAATGGGGCAGCAGGTTGTAGCGAATGACATCAAAGCCAACGGGAAAAGTCTGATCATCATAACAGGAGCAAACAAAGGCGGAAAAACTACCTTCTTACGTAGTGTGGGCTTATCGCAAATGATGATGCACTGCGGGATGTTCGTCCCGGCCCGGTCTTTCACCGCCAATTTATGTACCGGCCTTTTCACTCATTTTAAAAGAAAGGAAGACATATCCCTGGAAAGCGGCAAACTGGATGATGAATTAAACCGTATGAGTCAAATCGTCAACCATTTATCAGCCGGCTCGCTGGTACTGTTTAACGAAGCGTTTGCCGCCACCAACGAGAAAGAAGGATCGGAAATAGCGAGGCAAATCGCAGCGGCTTTACCGGAAAAACATGTAAAAGTCATCTTCGTATCCCATTTGTACCGGTTTACGCACGACCTTTACAAGGAAAGAACGGCGGAGATGCTGTTTTTACGGGCGGAAAGACAAGCCGACGGCAGCCGTACATACCGGTTGGCCGAGGGTGAACCGCTGGAAACAAGCTACGGGATCGACCTGTATAACCTGATTTTTAATGCTGACGGGAAAGAAGAACATGCCAAAGTTCAATAAGGGTGATCAGGTAAGAGTGCGCTTAAACTCGCATTCACGCTACCGGGGACAAACCGGGGTGGTAGAAGACGAACCCGAGAATAATTCAACCCCTTCGGCCGGTTCGAGTGGATACTGGTATATGGTGAGGTTCGAATGGAAAGGGATACACCCCGCCGCCCGTTTCAGGGAAGAAGATCTGGAATCACCGACGGCAGAAAGCGTATCCGAAACGATCCCTGTTGCCGATGATACAACCCCGCTATCATGGAGTGATAGGCTTTTCCGGCAGCCGGGGATGAGGAAATACTATTTAGTGGCTGCCGCCGTCGTACTGTTGGTAGCGGCAGTCCTGATTGGTCTGAATCTCAATAAAAACGCCGGCCTGCCGTACAAGCCCGAACCTACTAACCCCACACTCACTCCCGGATTAACCGGGGGGCCAACAACAACAAAACTTGCCTTTACCACCCCATTGGTCGAGGCTAAAGCGGGATTTGACTTTCCCGTCCAACCAGTAATAGAGATCGTCGATGCCGACGGAAACATCGTGACCGATTCTACCGCAGAGGTGACACTGCAGGTAACTGACCGTAAGGCAATATTATGGGGCACCACCACGGTTAATGCCGTGAATGGGATCGCAACCTTTACCGATGTTAATATTCGTTCGGCAGGGTTGGATTATACCTTGACGGCGATCAGTTCCGGTTCGACATCAACCGTTAGTAACTCCTTCAACATTATACCCAGCCCGGCGATCATCCTGGGCTTCTCCGGTGAGCCGGAAAGCAGCGGATTAGGCACAAACATTACCATTAAGGTTGCCGTGATGGATCTATTCCAGAATATTGTCACCGACTCTACCGCCGAGGTTACCATCAACCTCAACGAAACCAGCAGCGCCGCAGGGGCTGTCTTAACGGGTACCACAACGAAAAAAGCCGTAAACGGCATTGCAACTTTTAACTATATTTCGATCGATCCGATAGACGGCGATTATAAGCTAACAGCGGAGAGCCCCGGCATGATCTCCGCCACCAGCAAATCCTTCAACCCGTACAAAATACTGGCAAGTGCCAGTACCAAATCACAATAGGGAAAGTATCCGGCCACACACTAAACAAAAAAAGCAAACTCTAAGGGTTGCCTTCACAACACTCTGCGGTTCGCATATAATACAAAGGTGCCCGGTGCCGTCCGGCTGATTTGCTGCTTTCTATACCCGGGAGGGGTGACCGAGTGGACTATGGTAACGGTCTTGAAAACCGTCGTAGCGCAAGCTACCGTGGGTTCGAATCCCACCCCCTCCGC
>CAZSHH010000010.1:0-48759 GCA_964606525.1 uncultured Dehalococcoidales bacterium | reverse complement strand
TAATATCGAGGAACGCAGGCTCAAATTATGCTTGATGCCGGAAAGACGACGAGATTCCTCATCGTAATTCACCTTTTCGTAGTGATCCTTTCTACATAGGCACCGGTCCTGGTATCGACCTTGATCACATCCCCTTCCTTGATGAAAGCCGGGACACCTATGGAATAACCGGTTTCTACTTTAGCTGCTTTGTTTTGTGGTGTAATCGTAGCGGTCTTGGTGGTCATTTCACTTCCGATGATCTGAAGTTCGACAAAAGTCGGAAGAGTTATTTCTATTGGTTCATCGCCCATCATGGTCATGGTAACGATAGTACCTTCTTTAAGGAAGGCGGCTTTATCGCCAATCATGTGTTCCGGTATCATTTTTTGCTCGAATGATTCCGTGTTCATAAACACAAAATGGTCGCCTTCCTTATAAAGGTATTGATCCTCTTCGGCACTAATGCTAACTTCCTCAACTTTTTCACTGGAATGATAAGTCCGCTCTAGAGTGCTGCCGTCACGCAGGTTCCTTAATTTGAGACGGTAGATGGCTCTACCTTTACCAGGTTTGACAAAATCAACGTCATCAATATTAAACGGCTTGCCTTCGATCATCAGTTTGACGTTCTTTTTTACGTCTTCGATATCCATCAGCGGGTATTCTCCTTATCATTTAGCGAGAGTAACTTATGAACAATACATTCTGACGATTATATCATCTCTGGCGATCAGTGCCAAGACTGACAAAGCAGTTGTTTTACGCTACTGCTTTCATTCATCTGGATGTTCTACCAGGGGGCTTTACGGTCTTTTTTCAAGGTTTGCACCAGATTATCCAGGGGAATGGCAGCTAGCGTCATCGGATGGAAAGAGCCGGCGGCACTTAATTTGATAGCGATTTTGGCGGCGACCTCATCGCTGGGTGCTTCAACGATGTTTACCAAATCATATTGACCAAGGAGAGCATACTGGCATACTATCTTAGCGCCCATCAATTCAATATCTTTATTGACCTCTTTTACCCATTCGGGGTCTTCTTCAAACTTTAAACGACCCTGGTCAGTCAGGACAACCAGCTGTAAATAATAGGCCATAGCACCCTCCTAATCATGCATTCACATGTGTGTACACACGTGTGTAAGCTAATATAAAGTTGGAGCCCCTGTTTGTCAATACGGTTATCACCAGTCGCCGTCACGGTTGACAACTATTTTTCTACTGTGTTACACTCGAAAATCAGGGTATATCATTTAAATGAAGATCAATAAAGCCTCCTACTATTATTACTATTATACATTTACCCTGCGCCAAAGCGCTTGGGGGGCTTTAACATAATCCGCAACATATAAAATTAACAGGACAAACATACAAGAACCCTCCCAAGCCGGAGGGTTCTTTCTTTTTACAAATAGCGATACCAGGAGGACAAGATGATCATCATGAAAACGGAAGCTACTCCGGAGCAGGTTTCCGGAGTAGTCAAGGAAATTAAAAGGCGGGGATTCCGGGCGGACGTCTCAAAAGGTGAATACAAGACGGTCATCGGTATCATTGGAGATGAAAGGGGTATGGATTTTGCCCAGCTGGAAAATCTCCCCGGGGTAAAAGAAGTATTCCGTATTGAGACGCCGTATAAGCTGATAAGCCGGGAATACAACCGGCTTTCGGAAACAGATAAAAATCCGTTTACCATAAAAGTAAAGGATATTGAAATCGGGGGTACCAACCCGGTGTATATTGCCGGGCCTTGCAGTGTCGAAAGCCGAAAACAGTTATTCACCATTGCGGAAGCGGTAAAAAAGTCCGGGGCGCATATATTGAGGGGAGGGATATTTAAACCGCGCAGTTCGGTACACTCATTCCAGGGATTAGGCGCGGCCGGCCGTGATGAAGCGATCGAAGCATTAACATGGCTAAGGGAAGCCGGGGAAGAGTTCGAGATGCCGGTGGTGACCGAAGTCAGAGGTGAAGGCCAGGTAGACCTGGTAGCAGAATATGTTGATATTCTGCAAATAGGGGCACGGAACATGTATGACCAGGACCTGTTAACAAAAGCCGCCAGTAAAGGAAAGCCGGTACTTTTTAAGCGGCATTTCGGCGCCAGTATTGAAGAATTCCTGTCATTCAGCGAATATATTGCTGCGGAGGGTAATAAAAACATAATATTGTGTGAACGGGGCATCGTCCCGGTAGGGAAAGGTAAGAGTTTTACCCGGTATACCCTGGACCTGGGAGCGGTACCGGCGATACAGAAAGAAACGTTCTTACCGGTAATGGTAGACCCCAGCCATGCGGCAGGGCGCCGTGACCTGATTTTCAGTATGAGTTGTGCGGCCGTCGCCGCAGGGGCCTGTGCATTAATGATCGAAGTGCATTATAATCCAGCGGAAGCGTTGGTTGACGGCCAACAAGCGATCACACCTGAAGAACTGAAAAACACCATCTTAGCATGTAATAAAATCGGGAAATTTCTTGCTCCCTTAAGGTAAGTGCAGATGCAAACCCTGAAAGTACGATTAGGGATAGAACAGCAAAATGCGGTACCAAACCAGCACTACGATGTGTTAGTGGGAAGCGGATTGCTGGAACAAGGCGGTTCCATTTTAGCCAGATACGGGTGGGTAAAGACGAAAGTGGTGATCATTACCGATTCAAACGTAAAACCACTCTATAGCAGCATTCTACAACAGTCTTTATGGTCATCTGGATGTGAGGCAGTGATACTGGATTTTCCGGCGGGGGAAGCAGCGAAATCACTGGAATCAGCAGCCCGGTTATATACCGAATTGACGGACATAAAAGCAGAGAGAAACACGGTAATACTGGCCCTGGGGGGTGGGGTGGTAGGGGACCTGGCAGGGTTCGTGGCGGCAACTTACCTGCGCGGCATCCCCCTGGTACAAATACCGACCACGATATTGGCGCAGTGTGACAGCAGTATCGGCGGCAAAGTGGCGGTAAATCACGGACAATTAAAGAACAAAATCGGTACTTTTTACCAACCGAGATTAACCATATCGGATATCAACACCTTGACGACGTTATCAGCCCGCGAAATAAGCGACGGCCTAGCCGAAGTGATCAAATATGGGACCATACTAGACAGCGACTTTTTCGATTATTTAGAAAAATATACCGGTAAAATACGTGCACTGGATGCAGGCATTGTAGAAACCATGGTAGCTAAATCAGTCGAATTGAAAACAAAAATAGTTGAACAAGATGTGTTTGACGTTGGGATAAGGAACATCCTAAACTACGGACACACAATAGGACATGCGGTTGAATCAGCTTCGGAAATGACGGTTTGGCATGGTGAAGCCGTGGCCATGGGCATGGTAGTCGAAGCCAGGTTAGCCAACAAACTGGGATTGCTATCCAAAGAGGAAGTCGGCCGAATAACCTCTCTAATATCGGCAGCGGGGTTAGCTACCGAAATCAATATAAAGATATCGGATAAATTTTACGACCTGATACAACGTGATAAAAAAGTAAACCAGGGCAAAATCAAGTTCGCTTTGCCGCAAGGAATCGGAAAGGTAACGATGGTTAATGATGTTCAAATAGAACTAATAAAACAGGTACTGGCAGATAAACGATGAAAAGACCAAAAATCTGTGCTGTAATCACCGACGACAATGTCGCAGCGGTTACGGAAATCCAACCGTTAGTCGACTTATTTGAGATTCGCATTGACCTCGTCGGAGATAACTGGACGAAGGTAGCCAGGGAAATAAGTAAACCATGGATCGCCTGCAACCGGATACCGGAAGAAGGCGGGAAATGGCAAGAATCGGAACCGCGCCGTATCGAACGACTGCTGCTGGCAACCGATTTGGGAGCCAGTATCGTGGACATTGAGCTGCAAACAAAAAACATTGAGAACGTCGTGGCGGCAGTAAAAAAAAGGGCGGCCTGTATTATTTCATGCCATAACTTCGAAAATACCCCACCCTTAACCGAATTGAAAAATTTACTGGATCGACAACTTAAAGCAGGAGCGGATGCCTGTAAAATAGTGACGACAGCCACCGATGTCAGGGACAACTGGACGATACTGGACCTGATATCTCAGAATCCGGGGGTGTCGTTAGTAGCTTTTGCCATGGGGACGATGGGACTGTTGAGTCGGGTACTTAGCCCCCTGGCCGGCGGCTATTTCACTTATGCTTCCATCGAGACAGGGAAAGAGTCAGCCCCGGGACAGATCACCGTTAAAGAACTGATCAAGACGTATCAAATCATCAGCGATTCATAAATGCTTGGCCAGAGAGTATCATTACTGCGGAAAAAATATTGAGTGAAGTACAGCCAGATTTAAACCTGAATAACCGGCAAGTAATCACCGGTAAGACTGTATTATGCGGTATTATCGGCGATCCGATCGCACATACGATGTCGCCGGCAATGCATAATACAGTATATGAAACTTTACACCTGGATTATCTATACGTCCCGTTCAGGGTGACAAAAGAACAACTGCCAGATGCGATACGTGGAATGCGGGCACTAAACATGCGCGGTGTGAATGTGACAATACCGCATAAAGAAGCGGTATTAACAATGCTGGACCAGGTTGATGAACGAGCCGGGAAAATCGGCGCAGTCAATACGATCGTTAATACAAACGGGATTTTATCCGGTTTTAATACCGATGCGGAAGGATTTATGCGGACCTTAGTTGAAAAAGATATCAGGATTCCCGGGAAAAGGATCTTGATCATCGGTGCCGGAGGAGCGGCCAAAGCCATTGCTTTCGTTTTAGCAGAGCACAAAGCCAGGATAACGATAATAAACCGTTCCCAGGAAAAAGCCGCCGCATTAGCCAAACAACTCAAAGATCAGCTGCAAGCCGATGCCGCGGCTTACTCCCTGGAGGAGAGCAACCTGAGAGAAGCTGCCGCATCAGTTGAAATGATCGTGAACACAACCAGCATTGGCATGGGAACCGCTGACACACCAATCCCCGCCCGGTATTTAAGAAAGAACCTGTTAGTTTATGACATTGTTTATAATCCATTACGGACACAACTACTCCGTGAAGCGGAATTGAAAGGGGCGCTGACAATTTGCGGTGCGGAAATGCTTGCGTGGCAAGGGGCGATAGCCTTCGAGAAATGGACAGGGTGTAAGGCGCCCGTCGAAATAATGAAAAACACGATATACAATAAGTTGACATAACATGAAAAATAACATTGCATTAATCGGATTTATGGGAACGGGGAAGACTGCGGTAGGCCGTATCCTGGCAAAAAAACTAAAGCTTGAATTTATCGAAACCGATTCGGTCATCGAAAAAAAAACCGGACGGACAATTCCCCAGATATTTGCAGATCAGGGAGAAATGGGATTCCGCGAACTGGAAATCGAGGCTGCCAAGGAAATAGCTTATAAACAACACGCGGTCATTGCTTGTGGTGGGGGCCTGGTTCTGAACTGGATAAACGTTGACAGATTGCGTCAAAATGCGGTAATAGTCAACTTAACTGCTTCGCCTGCAGTAACATTGAAACGGATCACGAAACAGGTGGGACAAAGACCGCTGCTGGATGTAACCGACCCGCTAACAACGATCCGGGATATGATCAAATTTCGAAAACCTTTCTACGAAAGAGCTTCTGATATCAACATAAATACCTCAAAATTAACTCCGGAAACCGTAGCTGAAGAAATCGTCCGGAGAATAAAAGAGTATGAAAGTCTCAATCAGTAAGAGTGTTATCAACGGAAAGATAGATGCCCCTTCATCAAAGAGTTATACGATACGGGCGCTAGTGTGTGCAGCATTATCTCCCGGGGAAAGTGAAATCATACACCCACTCCTTTCGGATGACACGGAGGCGGCGAGTTATGCCCTGGAAAAAATCGGGGTCCGGGTGCTGCATGGACATCACTCGTGGCGCATACTTGGCGGACATCTGGTAGTGCCGAAATCAGATCTGGAATGTAAAGAATCAGCGGCTACACTCCGGTTTCTACTGGCGATCGCGGCGATTATCCCGGGTATGGTGCGACTGACGGCCAAGCCGTCACTGATTGCCCGGCCGATCGCACCGCTGCTGGATGCTTTGCAACAACTCGGGATCGAGTGCCGGAGAGAACCGGATGGTAAATCGATCACCGTACATGGCGGCAATATAAAAAGTAATATGACCATGGTGGCGGGCGATGTAAGTTCTCAATTTGTCTCTGCCTTACTCATGCTGGCCCCAATGATCAACGGGGGACTAAACGTAAAATTGATAACGACACTTGAATCCCGTTCATATATCGAGATGACGATCGATTGCCTGGCTCAATTTGGCATCAAGGTAGTATCATTACCCAGTTACACCAGCTTTTTCGTGGCGCAACAGAAATATCATCCTACCAGGTATACGGTTGAAGGCGATTGGTCTTCAGCATCATATCTACTGGCATCAGGAGCCCTGGCAGGCGATGTGACGGTGGGCACTTTAGACGGGACAAGCCTGCAGCCCGATAAAATCCTATTAACTTACCTTCACGAAATGGGAATCCCGATCTCCGTTACTAATAATACATTCCGGACCAGAAAAAGCGATGCAGTACTTAAGCCGATACGTGCCGATTTGGATGAATGTATCGATCTGTTACCAACGATAGCAGTCCTGGCTAGTTTTGCCAAAGGGAAGAGCGAGCTTAGCGGTATTAACCGGGCAAGACTAAAAGAATCCGACCGGGTAAGTACGATTACCCAGGAGCTTAGAAAAGCCGGAGTAGAAATCAGAGAGGAAGAAGACCGGATCACAGTTTACGGGACAATGCCCAGAGGAGCGGTTTTCAACAGTCATGGTGATCACCGGATCGCCATGGCATTAAGCCTAATTGGTTTGGTTTGTGGCAACACCGTGATAGAGAATGCGGAATGCGTAGCCAAGACATACCCTGAATTTTGGACTATATTAGAAAGACTGGGAGGGAAAGTAATCGTTCATGACCAGTAGTATCGGAAAGCTGTTTATCGTAACCAGTTTTGGAGAAAGCCACGGAAAATGTGTCGGCGTGGTTATTGACGGTTGTCCGGCCGGATTACCGATCCGTGATTCCGATATTCAGCATGAAATTGATTTAAGAAAGCCGGCCGCAGGAGCCGGATCTACGACCAGAGCAGAAAAAGACGAGGTAGAAATACTGTCGGGGATATTCGAAGGAGTTACCACAGGGGCACCAATCTCGATGATGGTGCGAAATAATAACGCGGATTCCCGGGAATACGAAAAGACCAGGTTTATCCCCCGGCCCGGCCATGCCGATTACACTGCTTTTATTAAGTACGGAGGATTCAACGATTACCGGGGTGGGGGCAGGTTTTCGGGGCGAATCACAGCCGGTTTTGTCATGGCAGGGGCAGTGGCAAAGGCATTAATCCATAAAGTCGGCATAGAAGTAGTAGCCCATACCATACAGATAGGTAAGATAAAAGCAGCAAATAAAGCTATCGAAGAAATAAAGCAGAATTCTTTAAAGAGCCCGGTACGCTGTAGTGACGTCCAAGCCAGCCGGAAAATGATAGACGAAATCAAGAAAAACCGGAAAGAAGGCGACAGCCTGGGAGGAATCGTAGAAGCAATTGCCTTAAATGTCCCGGCAGGTTTAGGTGAACCGCTATTCGATACGATTGAAGGTGAAATAGCAAAAGCGGTTTTTGCGATTCCGGCGATAAAAGGGATCGAGTTTGGCAGGGGATTCAACAGTGCTGGGCTTAAGGGATCGGAAAACAACGACCCCTATGATATCAAGGGTAAACATATTGTAACGACGTCAAATAATGCCGGCGGCATCCTCGGAGGTATCAGTACCGGGATGCCGATAGTATTAAGGGCAGCAGTTAAGCCGACACCATCCATCAGCATATCGCAACAATCGGTAAATTTGGAGAAAATGAAGAAAGCAAATTTGAATATCAACGGGCGTCACGACACCTGCATTGTACCAAGAGTGGTCCCGGTGGTAGAATCGATGGTCGC
This sequence comes from uncultured Dehalococcoidales bacterium, assembly GCA_964606525.1. Lineage (GTDB taxonomy): Bacteria > Chloroflexota > Dehalococcoidia > Dehalococcoidales > UBA2162 > JBBITI01. The sequence goes on along the minus strand of CAZSHH010000010.1, from coordinate 40,787 downwards.
CGTCGTACTGGCTGATCTTTGTTTAAGAGCCGGAATATTACCCGGAGTGATCAAATGAATTTAGATGAACTACGAAGAGAAATCGACCAAACTGACGCTGAAATACTGAAACTAATTGCCCAGAGAACCAAAATCTCTGAAAAAATTGGTAAAGAGAAAAAAGAACTCGGGATGCCAATCCGCGACGCAAAAAGGGAAAAAACCGTACTGGAAAGGATAAAGCAGTTAGCCCGGGAAAACCAGCTTAACGAGTACGATATCGAAGCTATTTACCGGCAACTCATATTAGCCTCTTCCAGTGTCCAGGGTACCGTGGTTGCCTTTCAAGGAGAAATAGGGGCATACAGTGAAGAAGCAGCCTACAAATATTTCGGGAATCTAATTTCTGTAACACCATGTGAGAGTATTGATGATGTATTTAAAGTAGTAGAAAAAAGAGACGTAAATTTCGGTATTGTCCCCGTAGAGAATTCGCTGGAAGGCAGCATCAGCGGCACTTATGACCTGCTGCTTGATTCAGATATCAAGGTTACCGGAGAAACGGAACTGCGGATACTTCATTGTTTGATAGCCAATCCAGGAGTCTCCTTAACGGATGTTAAAAAAGTATACTCACACCCACAGGCGCTGGGACAATGCCAATCATATTTAAGGCATCTCAGAGTAGAACTAATACCTACTTACGATACCGCCGGCAGCGTAAAAATGATCAAGGAAAAACACATTACCGACGGGGCAGCCATCGCTGGTACCAGGGCAGCTGAGATTTACCAGATGTCGATCATCGCCCGTGAAATCGAGGATAATCCGCATAACTTCACCCGTTTTTTCATCCTGGGAACACAGCCGGTTCCGCCGACCGGCAACGATAAAACCTCCATCGTTTTTTCCGTGAAGCACCAGCCGGGTACACTTTTTGAATTATTAAAGAGATTGGCACTACGCAATATCAATCTAACAAAGATCGAGTCACGGCCGACCAGGCAAAAGCCGTGGGAATATAATTTCTACCTCGATTTCGATGGGCACTGCGAAGATAAGACCGCGGCAGAAGCATTGGCCAGCATCAAGGAATTTGCGCTATTCATCAAAGTCCTGGGTTCTTATCCCAAAGCAAAATGACGCACTCGATTTCAATTACATGAAAGCAGTTGGTACTTGAATCATGTTCATGGTTGATCAAACCATCGCCGGAAACTATATATAACCTATTATTGAAATGGTATAAGGATATTTTCATTGAAAATAGCAATCGTCGGCGGTTCCGGGAAAATGGGGAACTGGTTCGCTAATTTCCTGTTACATGAAGGCTATCAACTGCTACTTATCAGCCGGAATAAAGCCCGTTTATCAAATTTCCAGGATACCCCAAGTGTCGAGATATCAGAAAAACCGGAGTCGGTAAGTGACGCAGACGTAATCCTTTTTTCTATACCTATCAACTCATTTGAAAAAATAGTCAGTCAATACGGCTCTTATACCCACGAATCACAATATGCCATTGAAATAACATCGGTAAAGACGAAGCCAATGGCAGCGATGCACAAATTTTTACGGACGAAAAAAGTCCTTGGCATTCATCCGATGTTCGGACCCGGAGCCAGGGATATGGCAAATCATAACTTTATAGTCACCCCGACAAATGATATTGAGAACGAACTGGCGGTCAAAGCAAGGGCATTCCTTGAAAAATACAAGGGTAATGTGAGTATCATGACTCCAGAAGAACATGACAGGCTCATGGCGATCGTTCTCGGATTACCGCATATACTGGCATTGATTTCCGCAGATACCTTATTGAGACTGGGTAATTTTGAACAGATGGAGAGACTGGGCGGTACCACCTGTAAATTGTTGTTGATGCTGGCAGATAGTGTATTAACAGAAGACCCCGGCCTTTATGCCGCAATACAAACAAATATTCCGCACATGAGTGATTTCCACCGTTTAATATCAGAAAACGTTACCGCATGGGCAGCCCTGGTCAATGGCAAAGACGAAGATGGTTTTGCGGAAAGGATGCAGCGACTAAGCGATTTACGAAAGAAATCTGATGTTGAATTTACAAAGGCTTATGACGAGATGTACCGGGAGTTGGGACACTAATTTCTCTTATCCGGCAGCCGGAAGATACTTCCGCCATTCTGTACGAATATCACGGTGGTGATTATAGACAAAGGAAACAGTGTTGTCCTGGGGAGGACCGGGCTGACGAAGTAATTTCATACCGGCTTCTTTAGGCGTCCGGCCGGCTTTACCCCGGTTACAGGCAGCACAGGCGCTGACGACATTTTCCCAGGTATGCTGGCCCCCCCGATAACGCGGTATTACATGATCGAGGGTAAGCTGCTTGATTTGCCGACCACAATATTGACAAGTATACTGGTCGCGGCGGAATATCTCCATGCGGGTCAATTTGTGGTTCGTCCTGCGAGGCAAGCGGACCATCGAAGCAATGCGGATCACCGAAGGAACCGCAAATTCGCGATCGGCCGAACGAATAAAACCGGAGCCATTTTCAAGCATCTCGGCCTTATTTTCTTCAATCAAGACGATTGCCCGCCGAACACGGCAAACATTAAGGGGCTCGTATCCAAGATTAAGAACTAAGACTGGCGAGTTTAACATTCACAACCTTCTGACCACATTCTACAAAGAAAGAAACCTTTCATGCAAACCATGATGATTATAAAGATTTCCTCGACCTAATTATCCTTTTGGAGCCATGGGCATCGCCACGATAGTCCGGGGCGGTGATATTGAATAATACGCTGATTTTAGGATCAACCAGCCGGGAACTAATTCGGCTTTCAATTTCATCCAAAGAACAACAGGTAGTAATGACCGAGGGGAGACGGGCATTATACCGGTGATTGATAACCTGATAAAGCTTTTCCTGAGCCCAGGGCGTCCCGGCTTGCTCGCCAAAATCATCGAGGACTAACAAGGGAGCGCTTTTTACGGCTTCAAAGATTTGATCATATGATACTTTGCTATCCGGTGAGAACGATGACCTTAAATGGTCCAAAAAATCAGGGACTACGACGAAAAGGGCCGGTTTATTGTTCTGGTAACGATAATTGACAATTGCGGCCGCCAGATGAGTCTTACCGCAACCATTAACGCCCTGGAAAACCAGCCACCCTTCAGGTGATCTGGCAAATTCTTTAGCCAAACGCAGCGCTTCAGATAAGTTATGTTTCTGCTCGGAGGGGAGATTAGGACGTTCGCCAAAATTGGCAAAAGACATACTTTTCTGTAACTCAAAACCGGGGGCCCATTTTAAAAGTGATAGAGCAGAAACACGCTGCCCGATATTAAAGATACGGCAAAAAGTAGAATTGAGGAGACGTGTTTGAAGCCTATCCTCCAATTCTTCCACCGGAGTTGCAGATAAAATGACAGTAGCAAGTTCGTTGGTATACCGGTGATTAAGCAGCTGATCCAGTTTCTCCCTGGCCCAAGAAGTGGTAGACTGAGTCCCAAAATCGTCTAAAATAAGCAGTGGCGTACCGCGAACCTGCTGAAACAAATCGTCATAAGGTAATTCACTACCCGGGGCAAAAGACGCCCGCAGGTGGTCTAGGAGATCAGGTACGGAAATATAGAAGACCGACCGGTTATTTTCCAGACAATGATTGGCGATCGCCGCGCCAAGATGGGTTTTGCCACTGCCGCTGGGGCCAATCAGGACAAGCCAACCTTCAGGTTTTTCAGCAAAAGTCCGGGCAGCATTTAAGGCAAGAGAGAACCGCTCCTGAACATTGACATCATTACCGGAACTCTCTGTCTTAAGATTACTAAAATTGAGCCGGGCTAACAAGCCAAGGTTACTGTACCTTAACAACTGGTTCTGCCGGTTTGCCAAAGCCTCTTGCTGTACACATTGACAGGGGACGACCTTACTGTAATCCGGTTTTCCGGAAGGTAACAGGGGATATACAAACTTGACACCTTTACATACCGGACATGGTGTTTTCACCGGGTCATCTTCTGACAAATCAGCGCTGGACCATATGCCCGTATTTTCCCTTGATGTATTTGTCGGGATCTGTTTTTTTAGTATCTCGCTGATATGTTCCACCAGTTTTTCCTTCGGAACTCCACCGTTCCAGAATAGCGGAAATATAACTCCATTTCCGTTTGTTTTGCTTAGCAGCCTCCCGGATAGCTTCCTGTAACCATGATTCCGGATAATCCTGGATTGCCTGACGGATCTCGTCAGCAATCAAAGGAGTAATCATACCGATATTTTCCTCATAAAGAGAAAAGGTATCCGTCGGCCGCTGTGGAATAGAAACTCCCTTAGCAGCGGCTACAACCAATCCGGGGAGCTGTAATTCGCCATTTTTTAACCGGGTTATTGCTTCCCGGTCCGACTCCGTATTAAGTAGAATGATCTCTCTTTCCTGATCAGCGGTGTTAACGGCCATGCGGAGAATAACACCCCGTTCTTCAGCCCTGGTTAATGCCTCATTAAGCACGGTTCCGGTAGTGCTATTTTCGGCAGACAACCCCGTCATTAACCCGATATCGTTCGATAATTCATTAACAGTAACATATTTGGGATAACCTTTTTTATGATATAAAACATGGATGACATATAATATTACTTTTAACTCAGCGATGTCGTTGATCATGGGCAAAAGATGACTGAAAACCAGCTCAGGGACAGCCGTAAAACGCATTTTAGGCGGAAATCCGCCAAACCGCTTCATGCCAAACTCGGTTGCTGGTATGATATATCAGTGAACCGGGAAGATTTAGCCATGAAATGCAACTTGACATCGCCGGTAGGGCCATTACGTTGCTTCGCTACAATGATATCCGCAATACCCATGGGATATTCTTCCTCGGGATGTTCGACCTGCCATTCTTCTCGTGTATAGTAATATTCATCACGGTAAATAAACGCTACAACATCAGCATCCTGTTCAATACTACCGCTTTCGCGGAGGTCCGATAGTTGGGGACGATGACTAGACCGCCATTCTACAGCCCGGCTCAACTGAGATACGCAGATAACCGGAACATTTAATTCCCGAGCCAATGCCTTAAGTGAGCGCGAGATATAACCGATTTCCTGTACCCGGTTTTCCGTACGCGTATCGCCTTGAATAAGTTGAAGATAGTCGATCACGATCAAGTCGATGCCTTTTTCAAAATGCAGCCGGCGGGCTTTACTGCGCATCTCGACAACCCGGGTCATAGGCGAATCATCGATATAAATAGGGGCTTCTGAAAGTACCCCGATCGCGTGCATAATACGGCGTTCTTCTTCATCACCGATATGCGTCCCAAGCTTTATCAAACGAGAATCAACATCAGCTTCACTCGCCAGCATACGTAAGACAATCGGTTCACGAGCCATTTCCAAGCTGAAGATGGCGGCGCAAGCGCCCTGTTTTACAGCAGCATTTGCGGCGATGCTCAAAGCAAAACTTGTTTTACCCATACTGGGACGGCCAGCGATAATCAGTAGATCGGAGCGGCCCAAGCCTCCCAGTAATTCATCAAATCCGGAAAAACCAGTCATGACCCGTTGGATCGACTGCCGGCCTTCCTCAGGTTCCGGAGGAGCAGGTTCAAAATACTTGTCCAAAACCTGTCGAATAGGGACAAAATCGCGGGGCGACTGCCCATGCCGCAAGCGGAACAGGACATCCTCAGACCGGTTCAGGCTCTCATCAATATCAGGGTTAGCTTCATAGCCAATAGCCTCAATCTGTGAGGCAGCTTGTATCAGGCGGCGGCTCACAGCCAGGCGGGAGACGATCTGGGCATAATGCTCAATATCCAAAGAAGTCGGCACCATGGCTACCAGGTGGCTGAGATATGCCGCGCCGCCACAAGCAGACAATTTACCCTGACGATCTAACTCCTGGGCTACAGTGATCTGGTCGATGGCTTCATTACGCTGATATAGCGCCAGACAGGCCGCATAAAGCAAGCGGCATTGATCATGATAAAAATCAGTGCTCTCCAGTACCGAAGCGATCCGGAATACAGATTCACCATCAATCAACAGAGAACCGATGACAGCTTCTTCCGCGTCCAAATCACGAGGGGGCAGGCGCTCCTCGGCCATTTTACGCCGACTCCTCTTCCTTAACGGTTACATTGATATTTGCCACGATATCAGCAGTCAGCCGAAGAACGATGGGATATGTTCCTACCTGGCGTATTGATTCCGGGATTTCGATCTTACGTTTGTCGACGACAACCCCAAAGGAAGAATTAAGACCGGCAGTAATGTCTTCGGCAGTGATCGAACCATATAATTTTTCTTTACCTCCGGTTTTAGCCGTGAGGACAATTTCTTTACCTTCCAATTGAGCAGCTAATTCTTTAAACTCAGTTTCAGTCTTAGCTTTCTCACGAACCCTCTTTTCCATCTGGATTTTAGCTTCATTGATAGATTGAGAGGTAGCTACAGCTGCCAATTTCTTAGGGATCAGGAAATTCCGGGCATAACCATCGGCGACCTCTTTAATATCGCCAGCTCTAGCAACATTTGTCACGTCTTCAATAAAAATTACTTTCATAATCCTATCCTTCTTTTGGGCATCATTATAACTTAACCCACACTCTTTGTAAAAACAGACGGAGTTATATCCCCGCATTGCCAAGAGAAGAATGACTACCTATAATAACGAATATCTTTAGCAGCCGCCTCTCCAATTATTTACAAGGTAAAACAAATGAATTTTTTCGGGATCGGCATCGGCGAAGTAATCCTGATTTTGATCGTTGGTCTGATTATACTAGGCCCAGGTAAATTAACGGCACTGGCTAAATCCCTGGGGCGACTCAGCCGTAATTTGAAAAAAATGTCGACCGACTTTACTGATACAGTCACTAAGGAAATTGACCTTCAGGAAAAAGAACCGGAAAATACCCACCATAAGCCGAAAGATACCAAAGAAAGACCTGCGGACGATAGCCTGGACAAAGAAGCAAAAACTACCGATAAAACTAGTAAAGAATGACTAAGAAAACAGAAACAGGGAAAACACTGACTATTCTAGGTCACCTGGATGAACTGCGAACACGCCTATTAAGGAGTGTTATTGTAGTCGTCATAACTTCAGTTGCCGCTTTCCTTTTATATAAACCCATATTCGATATCCTGGTGCAGCCGGCGGGGGATACTCAATTTATAGCCATCGAGATGACGGAGAGGATTGGGGTTATTTTTCGGATTTCCCTGATCAGTGGACTAATCGTGGCGATACCTTACCTGACATATGAATTCATTATGTTTGTTGCACCGGCACTCACTCCTAAAGAAAAAAGGTATGTTTACATAATCTTACCGTGGATTGGCTTGATGTTCGCAGCAGGAGTGATCTTTGGCTACTACATACTGATCCCTCCGGCAGTACGGTTTCTACTGACCTATGGCAGCGACATTGCAGAAAGCCAAATCAGGATCAGCAACTATGTTACATTGGTGACACGGTTGTTATTAGCAATAGGGCTAGTTTTTGAAATGCCGGTCCTGACGACATTTCTCGCACGAATAGGCATTGTATCCGGGAGATGGCTTGGAGGAAAACGAAAAATTGCAATAATACTGGCTTTTCTCCTGGCCGCCATCATCACACCAACTTTCGATCCAGTCAACCAGACCCTGGTAGCAGCACCCTTAATAGTTCTCTACGAAATCAGTATTTGGCTGGCATACGTCTTTGGCAAGAAGAACACAGAAACATAATTACCGGTAATATGGAGAAATGTTATTTAGTTATTTCCATTAGTTAAATTGAAAAATAATCGCAAAGAAAGATACGAAGTAAAGGAACAGCGATTAAGTGAAAGGTAAAAAAAAAGACAACCACCAAATAGTGTGTCCGTGGTGGTTCTGTTTTTCCTTCGATAATCCCATACGAAAGATATTTCATAAGCCAGAAAAGATATTGAAACCTTTCATTAAACCGGGGATGACGGTCCTCGAACCCGGACCTGGGATGGGATATTTCACCATAGAAATGGCAAAATTAGCCGGCGAAACCGGTAAAGTATTAGCAGTAGATCTTCAGCAAAAAATGCTGGATAGAATTTACCACAGAGCACGGAAAGCAGGTATTGAATCACGTATCGAATTAATCAAGAGTAAGACACAGTCTCTTGGCATCAAGGAACCTATCGACTTTTGCCTGGTTTTCTGGATGTTACATGAGGTGCCTGACAAAAACCATTTCCTGGAGGAGATATACAACGTCCTGAAAAAGGATAGTATGTTATTTTTAGCAGAGCCTAAAATACATGTATCGCAAGATAACTTTTTTAAAACCGTGAAAATCGCTGAAAAATCAGGGTTCCAAATAGTAGACCAACCGAAGGTGTTTTTCAGCTATACCGTATTGTTCAAAAGATCAAGTTGAGGGAGGGGAAAAGGGATGGTATACTTTATGGCTGGCGTTCAGAGGGGAGCGGATGAGTCCCGGTGGGCTTCGCGGACTTCAAATCCGTTGGGGGGCATGAATATGTCTCAGGTGGGTTCGACTCCCATGCGCTCCCGCCATTACATCCAACAACAGTTTCTTTCACCTTTCTAAGCAGTCATCTTGGTCCGGTGGGATATTTCACAGCAACAAAGTAAATAAAGTAAGGAGAAGAGAAACGACTACTGAACAGCAAGTAATTCTCCATGATGTTCATGGTTTGGGAGAGGATTTTATGGTCCTGGACGGCCTCGACCTTGAAGGTAAATTATGGATTTTTAAACGGCAAAAAGGAGATTTCCTGTGTGCTTTTTGCGGCCTTCCGGTGACAGAAGGATGGATGTGTTTCGATACAGGTAATCATGTATGTGCACGGCACGTATCAATCAAGGGGGAAATGGGACAAACGAGGGTTTAGTTACACTATAAAAAAACCCGTGGTTTTATTTGGCCACTACAGCATTGTGTAACGGCTGCATAATATAGGGTATTTTCGATAATTCGTAAAACCAGATCACTTTCTAACTGACAAAACTAAAAATTGTCAATCGTACCTTTGTATGATTTTACCATTTTAATACAGGACACGGTCGTCACCAATACGGCGAGTGATTTTCTTTTCATCCAGATATTCGAGGAGTGATTGGACATAACGACGGCTGGTTTTGAACAGGTCACGGGTTTCAGCAAGGGTTATTTTTCCGTGTGATTTTATATATGCCGTGATACCAGCGACCATATCATCATAAGCTTTAGTACTGAAGACAACCTCGCCGGTTTTTATCACCTGCCGGCGTTCAATCAACAAATTAAGCAGATCAGGTTCAGGAATGAGGTCGGAAGGTGGAGCATATGGATTCTGTGCCAATGACCTTAAAAAGGCATCGACGACCATTTGTTGAGAAGTCGAAAGATGTACTTCATGAGAAATCAACCTGACATTTAATCCTTCATCTTTAAAAACGCCCTGTTCTGCCAGCCGCTGGAGAATAAGTGGAGATTGCTTCCCCATTTTTAATCGAGAAGCCAGTTCGACTTTGGGCATGCCGAGACGTACCGGATATTTCCGGTGATATTCCTGAAGTACCGCAGATATATCTTTAATCAAACGCATCCAACCGGTATCAGTATAAAAAAGGCGGGCATCGCCCTGGCCGATAACGACAACGCGGGCTTCTTTAATCAGGTTATCCAGGGCTTGATTGACTTGACCGGCAGGTAATTCGCTAACAGAAACAACTCCTTGTAACTCCAGGGGTTGCTTTACTTCCAACCGGTCATAAATAACATCTTCACTGGTCCCTTTCTCCCGGGTTTTTAAACTATCGATAACATTATCTTTAAACCGCCGCGCACGACGGGCTTGTGACTCTACCACTTTACCGCCGCCCAGAGTTTCCATAGGAGAACGGATGATAAAACGGTCGCCCTTGATCAAGGCTACCGGTGTTTCCAGGATGATTTGTGCCCAGGCCGTACCTCCAGGTTCCAGGCGATCTTTATCCAATAAGCGGACTTTTGCCATAGATTCAGCAGCACCAGTATGGAAACTGACCTCGGTATTATGACGCAACGGACGCTTCATGTAAGGAAGAAGGCGCAATTCGACGCTGAGCATGGTGGTAGGAATCAGCCAACCTGGTTTAGTCAGGACATCTCCTCTTTTGATATCGGCGGTAGCAACACCAACAATATTGGCAGCAACACGAGAACCCGGTGACACCACATTCAACCTGGTTTTATGAGTCTGAAGACCCCGCAAACGTGTTTTTAAGCCGGAAGGTACGATTTCCACTTCCTGGCCAACGGTTAAAGAGCCATCAATAAGAGTCCCGGTAACAATGGTGCCGGAACCGGCGATAGTAAAAATCCGGTCGATGGGCAGACGAGGCCGGCCGGTATCTTTACGCGGGGTTGCAGTCTTTAACATATTGTCGAGCGTACTCATGAGTTCAACGAGGCCTTCCTTAGTCACCGAGGAAACAGGGATCACTGGTGCCTGTGCTAAAACCGTCGGTTTGATCAACTCTTCAATATCCAAACGGACAATCTCAAGCCATTCCGCATCAACAAGGTCTTTCTTGGTTACCACAACGATACCTTTTTCAATATCTAGAAGATCGAGAATCGCCAGGTGTTCGCGGGTTTGCGGCATTACACCTTCATTAGCGGCAATGATAAGCATCGCCAGATCGATACTACCGACACCGGCGAGCATATTTTTCACGAAACGTTCATGACCGGGAACATCAACGATACCAACTTCCTGACCGCTGGGCAATTTGAGCCAGGCAAAACCGAGGTCGATCGTCATACCGCGTTCCTTTTCTTCATGGAGACGGTCCGGGTCCATACCTGTAAGAGCCTGGACCAGGGCGGATTTACCATGATCGATATGTCCGGCGGTACCTAGAACAAACATGAGTTTTCCCTTTTTATGAAAACGATAATTTTTTCAGAGCTTCAATAACTATATTATCTTCTTCAGGAAAGACGGTACGGGGGTCAAGAAGAAGTGATTCTTCGGAGATACGTGTGATGACCGGTACCGGATTCTGACGTAATATTTGAGCAAGGTGCTGTCCTTTTTTCCCAGGAGCATGAATCGATAGGAGGCGGGTAGGTAAAGTCGCGCCCGGAAGGCTGCCGCCACCGACCATGCTCTCACCATCGATTATTCGGGCGATGCTGCCGGCAGCATCCGCCCAGGTATTGGCTCTCATCGCAATATCATCAATAGGCATGGAAATCATCATCCATACCGGGATTTTCTTTAAAGCTTCACCCTTCAAGTAATGAATAAGGGTAACTGCCAGCCCGGCTAAACGAACCTTATCAATACGGACAGCACGGGCTAAAGGATGCTTTTTCAGTCTATCTACTAACACTTTATTACCCACGATGATACCAGCCTGAGGACCGCCGACCAGTTTGTCTCCGGAGAAAAAAGCCAGGCTGGTCCCGGCACTGATACTATCCTGTACGGTTGGTTCCGGATTCAGGCCAAAAAGTTTAGTATCGAGAAAACAACCACTGCCCAAATCGTCAAGAACATCGATGTTACGCCTCCGGCCTAATGCTCCTAATTCCTGTATGGCAACCTCGTGAGTATAGCCAATCACTTTGAAATTACTGGAGTGTACCCGCATTAAACCGGTGGTACGTTCGGTAATTGCCTGTTCATAATCAGTGATGTAAGTACAATTGGTAGTACCGACCTCAATCAACTTCGCCCCACTTTGCCGCATAACATCGGGGATACGGAAGCTGTCACCGATCTCAACAGACTGGCCGCGAGATACTACTATTTCTTTCCGGCGAGCTAGCGCTGCCAGGCCCAGGAGGACACCGGAGGCATTGTTGTTTACGACTAACGCAGCTTCCGCACCGGTAAGACGGCATAAAAGTGGTTCGATCAGTGTCTGGCGGGAGCCGCGTTTACCGCTTTCAATTTCGAATTCGATGTTAGAATAGCCCTGTGAAACTTGTGCCATGGCGGCCAATGCCTCCCGGCTTAAAGGAGCGCGACCCAAATTGGTATGGAGAATGACACCGGTAGCATTGACCAATTGGTGGAGATTGGGTTTACCTAAACCGGAGAGTATGGCACAGATTGAATCAACGAGCTCATTGATTGGAGTAGACGCTTTTCCGTGAGAAATGGTATCCCGTTCCCGGTCAAGGCGTTGGCGGGTGACACCAACGACCAAATCATGCGGATATAAATTCAAGTAATTCCGGATGCGCTCATCGGACAACAGTTTATCTACGCCAGGGAGGTTCCGAAACTCGTTACTCATATGCCGCTTATTCTAACACTATTGGGCTGTGGTTTCATATTAAGCGTCGATTATCGATTGAGTAATGAAGGTACTGATTTCAACGTTGACACCACTACCTTAAATATTATATAAGAATACAACTGGATTCTAATCTATTCTCTGACAATACATACAGGTACTCCAGTTGCTGAGGCAGTCAATAGACCCAATTATGTTATTAAATTTCCAAATAAAAGAAGGATGGGTAGGGAAGGAAGACAAGCAACAAGCTGCCATCAGTGCCTATTCAAAGAAGTTACTAAGCAGGACCATCAAAAAGGAGAGATAAAGAATGGTAGGTATTGTGTCCTATGGTGCCTATGTTCCTGTTCACAGATTAGGGCCGGGGACCAGGGGATGGGCGGCTCCCATCGAGAAAGCCGTTGCATCCTGGGATGAAGACGCCCTAACCATGGCGGTAGAAGCCGCTCTAGACGCGATCGGTAAAAGTGATCGTAGCAAAATCGACGGTGCGTACTTTGCTTCCACCACTTCCCCTTATCGAGAGAAACTGGTAGCAACCACGCTGGCGATGGCAACCGATCTCCGAACCGATATTCTGACAGCAGATGTAACTGATACCTTAAGATGCGGTACGACAGCAATCAGAATGGCGGTCGATACAGTCAAAGCTGGATCGGCGAAAAAAGTACTGGTTACCGCTTCGGACCGAAGATTAGGGGTACCCGGAACCGATGGTGAGTTCGCCGACGGAGCAGCGGCCTTCGTTATCGGAGACGCTGACGTCGCGGCAACTCTGGTGGACAGCTACTCGATGTCAAATGAATTACTTGATGTTTGGAGAGCAGAAGGCGCCAAACGAACCCGAACCTGGGAAGACAGATATGTCTATGAAGTAGGCGTGCAAAGAATTGTCCCTGAAGCAATTGACAAGTTCCTGAAAAAGTCTGGAGCTAAATTAGCCGATATGGCAAAGGTTGTCTTCTATGCCCCGGATGCACGGCGGCACCGTGAAATTGCTGCCAAGTTAAAACTAAAACCAGAACAGGTACAAAATCCGAATTTTGACAAAATCGGTAATACCGGGTCGGCCTTTAGCCTGATGGGTTTAGTGGCAGCGCTGGAAGAAGCCAAACCGGGTGACAAAATTCTTGTTTTAGCTTACGGTGATGGTGCCGATATCCTGCTACTACAAGCCACCGACAAAATTACAACAGCCAAACCCAAATGGGGCATTAAGAACGGCCTAGCAGCAAAAATGATGGTTCCGGGCATTGACATGTGGATGCAGTGGCAGAATGTAGCCGGCGGTGATGCCGAGAGGGGTGGAGGGGCAGCGGCTTCCGAAATCGCCCGTGAACGCGATTGGATCTACCGGATGTACGGCGGTAAATGCAAGACCTGCGGTACCGTCAACTTCCCCCCGCAGCGGGTTTGTACGAACTGTGGTACAAAAGACAATTTCGAAGCCATCCGAATGTCGGACAAGAGAGCTAAAGTATTCTTATTCGTTTTGAAATACGATGCACCTGGATTCACACAACCCAGCATCGATACCATCATTGATTTCGAAGGCGGCGGCCGGGCAACCATTGGTATGGCAGATGTCAGTTTACCGCCCAAATTCGAATCTAAAGACCTGATCGGCAAGGACCTGGAAATGGTCTTCCGTAAACTGGGAATGGGTGGACAGATCCATAATTATTATTGGAGATGTAAACCAATCAGAGAAGGCACACTAACTGCGCCAGCAGCCAAGGAGGCAAAGTAAGATGGGTGAAAGTATAAAAGATAAAGTCGCCATCATTGGTATGGGATGCTGCAAATTCGGCGAAAACTGGGACAAGAGCGCTGAAGACATGATGGTAGATGCCGCCTTCGAAGCCTACCAGGATGCCGGAATCGACAAGAAAGAAATCGAGGCATGCTGGTTTGGGACTACCCGACTAAATACCGCAGAGCCGTGTGCAACGGCACTAAAATTCGATTATATCCCGGTAACCAGGGTAGAAAATCTCTGTGCTACCGCTACCGATGCCCTCAGAAATGCCTGTCTCGCCGTTGCCTCGGGATTATATGATATCACTATGGCGATCGGTGTGGAAAAATTAAAGGACCAGGGCGCCGGTGGTTTGGGTGGCGGTGGTGGTATGGCCGGCGGTAATGGTACCGGAGAAATGGGCGGCGGGGCGGCCATGTTCTTCGCCAGAATGGCCAGCCGCTACATGTACTCCTATAATTACAGCTATGATGATTTCAAGAGAGTTCTAGCCAAAATTGATGTGAAGAACCATCATAATGGTTCATTAAATCCTAAAGCCCACTTTCAACGCGAAATCACTGAAGAAACCGCCATCAATGCTCCTATGGTAGCATGGCCCTTAGGCCTCTATGATGCTTGCGGAGTTAGTGACGGTTCTGCTTGTGCCATTGTCTGCCGTGCAGATATTGCCAAGAGATTCCGCGATGACTATATCCTGGTCAAAGGCCTTGGCCTGGGTGTCGGTGCCCGCCAGGGTTATCTACGAAACAACTATGATATGACGCACATGGAAGAAACAGTACGTGCCTCCGCGCAAGCTTATACGCAAGCTGGCATCAAACGAGAGAACGTAATCAATGAAATCGATCTTTGTGAAGTGCACGACTGCTTCAGTATCACCGAACTCGTAATCATGGAAGATCTGGGCTTTGCTCCACGTGGCAAGGCGCCTGAACTGATTAAAGCCGGTACGTTTGAACTCAACGGCAAACTAGCAGTCAACCCGGATGGTGGCTTAAAGAGCTTCGGTCACCCGATCGGTGCCAGCGGTTTGAGAATGACCTATGAAATCTACAAACAGATGCAAGGCAAAGCCGGACCCAGACAACGCAAGAATCCGAAACTTGGCCTGGTCCATAACTTCGGCATGAACCCGGGTTCTGGTATGGGTGCCGTGGCCATCTTCGGCCAGAGAGATTAGTCGAACTCTTTATATTCTGTTATCGGTAGGAGGGTGCTTTGTTCGAAGCACCCTCCTTTTTTATCGACTGATATAACCTTGACAAAACTGGGCATACTAACTAAAGTCTGGGTAACAATTTTCAATACTACTTCAGGAGTAATCGATATGTTGTTCAAAATGACCCTCCAGGAAGCTCAAGAACGAGCACTTGATCTAATGCATCACGGCAACGACTGCGGTCCGAGTGTCATGCAGGTAATGTGTGAAACATCTGGATTTGATAGTGACTTATTCTGGACGGGTTTTCCACTATACGGAGGGATTGCCGGGCAGCAGCGGGCTACCTGTGGTGCAGCAGCGGCTGCTGCCGTTTACCTGGGGCTAAGGCACCGAATGCCGTTAACCGATAAAGAAGCAGTTGCCAGGGAAAGGAAAATTATTGAAAAAGAAGCTAACGGACTGGCGACTGAATTTATCCAGAAATTTGGCAGCACCATCTGCCTGGAACTGGTGAAACTGGATTTCAGCAAACCGGAAAATTGGAAAAAATACGAGGAAGAAAATATCACGGCCATAACCTGTGACTTGTTCGTTAAATTCGTACTGGAAAAGTTATATGAAATAGAAGAAAAACGCGATACGAAAAAATAAACTAATTCAGACCATAAAGGGGGACAATATAGCACGGTGTACGAATCTGATCAAGGTATTGAACCCCGAGGACAACCCTCAGGAATATTCGGCCACGGCCTGAGTGCTCAACCACAACCAGGCGGCAGCATGGATCCTTTCATTCAACCGGGAGGTAAGGATCAAAAAAGCCATATGGCCATAAGGCTGGAAAGCCTGAAGAAGAAAGTACTATATTCAGCCGGACAACAGAAAGCCCGGGGATTCCAACCACTCCTCTGGTTACCGCCCATTTCGCCGACTACATAACAATGAACAGCCGCGCCCATGGTATACCCTTGAGATACAGTTACCCGCCGCATCCGGTGGGGTATATGCAACGTGAAGTCATAAGTGGGTATATCGAGGGAAATGACCCAGTAACCGGTCAACCGCTGATGCAGGAAATAATCGACGCTCTGACCAAACCGATGACCCTGCAGGACAAAAATCCGGCATTCGAGAAAAAACCAAGACATCCCCGGTTGCTGCCTCCCGATACTGAAGCGAATTTAAACCGTCTCTTCCTGAAGAATGCCTGAACAGACGGCTTGCCAATCGTGCTGCCAACCGAAGAACGAGTAACGGAAATGTTAACTGGAACAGACCACGATCCTGAAGAAGTCGTCGGAAGAGCCTGGACATTCATGAGTATCAATTTGGGCGATGCCAAAATAGCGGAGAATTTCACTGCCAGCTCCAATTTTTTTTTATAGATAGTATCCCGCAACTCAATACTATTACTTTCGTTCTACAAACTGACCTTTTCTGGCCATTGTACTGCCTACTAAATGTAGCTATTGTTATGATAGGTTGGTTTATGAGTAGAAAAAGTAATTTAGTCGTAACTGACATATCTTACTACGTATCGTTTTTTTATTAGTATGGTTTTGAGATGGGAGAGTATTCAGTATGGATGTTAAGACTCTATTGAAACTAGCAGTCGAAACCGGTGCTTCCGATGTTCACCTGAGAGTCGGACTACCACCAGTATTCCGTGTCAACGGCCGATTGGAACGGCAATCAGATTTTCCTGAGATTACTGACGAAGATGCAATGTATATGCTCGGGCAGATGACAAAACAGGAACAGAGGGACAAGTTTTGCGCGGACAAAGAACTTGATTTTGCTTATGTACTGGACGGCTTAGCCCGGTTTCGCGTGAATGTGATGTGGCAGAAAAAAACTTTAAGTATTGCCTGCCGAAAATTATCATTTGAAGTCCCCTCCATAGACGAACTTGAATTACCACCAGTGTGCAAAGAACTGATCCTGCAACCAAGAGGATTAATCCTGGTAACCGGGCCGACGGGGGTTGGGAAATCAACCACGATGGCGGCAATGATCCGGCATTTAAATGAAAATAGAGATACGAATGTCATTTGTATCGAAGACCCAATCGAATACGTCCATCCTAATTTCAAATCGATCATTGCCCAAAGAGAACTGGATGATGACACTAACTCGTTCGGAATGGCTCTGACCAGGGCATTACGCCATGATCCCGACGTAATCGTTGTTGGCGAAATGCGCGATCTGGAAACGATTTCTACCGCTATCACGGCAGCCGAAACAGGGCACCTGGTGATGAGTACTCTGCACACGACTGATGCTCCCCAGACGATCGACCGGCTGATCGATATTTTCCCCCCACACCAGCAAAACCAAATCAGGGTACAGGTCTCACAAGAATTGACGGCGATTTTATCACAGACACTATTACCCAGAGCTTCTGGAAAGGGTATGATTGCGGCCTTCGAAATAGTACTGGTAACACCGGCCATACGGAACCTGATCCGCGAAGCCAGATCATTTGAAATACCCAGCTATATGCATATACACGAAGACGCCGGAATGCAAAGCCTGGATGATGCTTTAGCCAACCTGGTACTGTCGGGGAAGGTTAATGAAGAAGATGCGCTAAGGAAGACCAGTAATCCCAAGAGATTAATGGGATTATTAAGCCGTGACAATTACAAACCATCATTACGGCGAAGCAATGTATTTGCCTGATCTTTGAAATCGTTTATTAGTATCAAGGCTGTAACAGGATTTTTCTTAGCTCAAAAAGAAGTGCGGTAAGCAGGCGTTGTTTATTTCGGGGTTGAAGGGCCATCTCATTATTCACCCCATTATTAATAGAAACATATACGATACTACCGGGCCGGGTAATATCTTCTATGCTGGAAATTCCGACCCCGATATCAGCGTCAAAACTGTGACGGGCAGCCACAGCCATAGAAGCAGCAGCTTGAGGACTGGCCGAACCATATTTGGCTAATATATCAGCAGGAATACCCAGTGCTATTTTAACTTTATCCGTTAAAGCAACCATACCACCCTTGAAAAAACGAAGATACTCGGGAACATCAGAAAAAGAAGTGGTTAAGAAGCCTCCTGTGTAATCCTCAATAAGCGATAACGTAAATCCTTTTTGTATCAACAACTGCCCGACTACCATTTCCAGGGATTCGTCATTCCTTCCCCAGATGGCATTACCGAGTGCATTTTCGATCTTTTTTTCACCACTGGATAAAAGTTCATGAGCTTTTTCTGCCGATTTAGCAGTGACTTTAAGTTGTACCTGGATGCCATCTGGTTTTGCATAAACACCTAGCGAAGGATTATCGCCCGGGAAGAGGGGAAAAGTCATCTCACCGATAGTAGCTTCAGTATATCCAAAAGTCTTCCAGGTACGAGCAAGGATTATCAGTTCAGAGCGTTTATGCAGTAATTGACTGATTTCGTTTTTCCACATTTCCTGCATTTCCCGGGGAGGACCAGGCATGCAGACAATGATACGGCCGTCTTTTTCAATCCACCATCCAGGAGCCGTGCCGTTAGGGTTGCTGATAGCTTTGGCAGATGGTATCAGCGTACATTGTTTTAAATTTGATACCGGCATCTCCGTTATACCGAAACCACGGAAACGTTCCCGTAAAGCGGTTTCCAGTTCAGGGATAATAGACATTTTTTCACCCATTAGTTCGGCCACCGATTCACGAGTCAGGTCATCACCCGTGGGACCAAGCCCTCCGGTAACCAGGATAAGTTCAGAACGGCTACAGGCTCTCCGGAAGACCTCAACTATTTGAGCTTGAATATCTCCCACCTGGGAGACCCAAACCAGGTCAATCCCTAAAAGGGGTAATTGTTTGGCCAGATAAGATGCATTAGTATCGACGGTTTCACCCATCAATAATTCCCGGCCGATAGAAATAATTTCTGCTTTCATAATATCGTCTCCAGGAAAATTAACGGATATCTTAACACTTTGTCGCGGTAACACCCAAATATTTACCGACCAGGTCCATGGCACAATATTGGCCGCACATACTGCAAGCTTTTCCCGCAGACGCATGCTCTGAATGTACACGGCGGAATTTATCAGGATCCAGAGACAATTTTGCTTGTTCTTCCCAATCCAGTTTTTTCCGGGCAACTGACATTTTTTTATCCCAATCTGCTGCACTTTTTATACCTTTAACGATATCAGCGGCATGAGCAGCAATGCGGGAAGCGATTATACCTTCTTTGACATCCTGTAAATCAGGCAGGGCAAGATGTTCTGCCGGCGTAACATAACACAAGAAATCAGCACCGGCACTAGCCGCGATGGCTCCTCCGATGGCCGCAGTGATATGATCATAACCAGCACCAATATCGGTCACCAACGGGCCGAGGACATAAAAAGGAGCACCTTTACAGAGAGACTTTTCCAATTGTATATTAGCCACAATTTGATCAAGAGGGACATGGCCGGGCCCTTCAACCATAACCTGAACACCAGCCTGACGCGCCCGGTCAACTAACTCACCCAGGGTTAATAATTCTTCTATCTGAGCACGGTCAGTAGCATCGGAGGTGCTCCCCGGCCGCAAACCATCGCCAAGACTGAGCGTAACATCATATTTAAGAGCGATATCAAGCAAACGGTCATATTGTTCGTAAAGGGGATTTTCTTTTTCATGATAGAGCATCCAACCTGTAAGGAAAGCCCCACCGCGCGAAACAATATCAGCGATACGACCCTGACGCTTCAAACGGGCGATAGCATTTTGAGTTACGCCGCAGTGCACGGTGATAAAATCGACTCCATCGCGGCAGTGGTTTTCGATAGCGGCGAATATGCCGTCGGGGGTCATCTTTACCACCGCTTGATATTGGTCAATAGCCTCTACGGCGGCTTGATAGATCGGGACAGTGCCGATACAAACGGAGCTTGATTCGATAATACGGTACCTGATGCCCTGGATATCACCGCCAGTGCTGAGATCCATTACAGCATCCGCTCCGGTCTCCAAACATACTTTTAATTTAGCCAATTCAGTTGTAACATCGCCAAAATCAGAGGATGTCCCGATATTGGCATTGATTTTCGTGCGAAGGCTTTCCCCAATGCCACAAGGGACGAGGTTTCGATGATTGATATTTACTGGAACAACAACCGCCCCCCGGGCAATCAGTTGGCAAATAATGTCAGGGTCGACATTCTCCTGTTCCCCTACCATCTTCATTTGCGGCGAGACAATCCCACGTTTAGCCATCTCCAGTTGTGTCATGGCACCCCTCCATAAAAAAATAAGACCAAGGGGTTTTCGAGCCCTTGGCCTGAGTCTCTACGCTTCCCTACGCTCGCATTACCGAGAGCAGGTTCCGAGGGTTGTCCCGAAAAATCCGGGACTCTCAGCTTTGAGCACCCCTAGCGATTTTCAGTTACGATAGTATTAAAAATCGTAGCACAGCCAGAACCGGAATGCAAACCTAATTCGAGATTAGCCAACGATGGGACGATATAAATAAAGAGTAAACACATCTGAGGCACTAAAAGGCCCGAGATGTTCTTCTAACCACTGGTTTCCTCCTGCCTGATAACCATTTGTTTCTCTCCAAATTTCCAGGTTCCGCCATGTCTCCGGAATAATTTCATAAGGTAAGGATATCAACTGGCCTTGCTACATATATATCTGCAGGTTCAACAACAATTTTATATGATAGTATTTGCATAGCTAGCATTATCGAACAAGGTAGGAGTATCATCACGACACTGACGTTTGAGCATCGATACCATTTATTACCCATGTGGAATCATCGTTAAAAGGAAACAGGGTAGGGAAAAAATGGATTTACTGGCAGCAGGAGCGGAAAGAATAGGGATAAAGTTGACATCCCGG
The DNA here is from genome assembly GCA_964606525.1 of uncultured Dehalococcoidales bacterium. Lineage (GTDB taxonomy): Bacteria > Chloroflexota > Dehalococcoidia > Dehalococcoidales > UBA2162 > JBBITI01. The sequence continues at coordinate 19,770 of CAZSHH010000010.1, read as the reverse complement.
CAACAGGCTCAATTCGAACTGTATTACAGTAAAATGAGTAAATGGAACCAACGCGTCAACCTGACAGCGATCACCAAATATGAGGAGGTACAAATCAAGCATTTCCTGGATTCGCTGACCGTAACCCTGGCATTCCACCACCTGAAAGAAAATCCACCGGCTAGAATTATCGATATTGGTACAGGAGCAGGACTACCAGGAATACCCCTTAAAATAGTAATGCCGGCTGTTAAGCTAACACTGGTAGAATCGGTGGGTAAGAAAGCCGCTTTCCTGCAATATATCACTGGCCAACTGAACTTAAAAGACGTGGAAATAGTTAATGCGCGTGCAGAAGAGATTGGACATGATAAAAAACACCGGGAACAGTATGACCTGGTACTGTCACGGGCAGTAGCCGCACTGCCGACATTACTGGAACTCACCTTGCCATTTTGCCGAATAGGGGGAATATTCGTGGCCCAAAAACAAGACCGGGCAAAACAAGAAATAGACCGTGCAGCAAAGGCCATTCGAGTATTAGGCGGGATGTTACGTGAGGTCATAGATATTGAGTTACCGGAATTTACCGACCACCGCTGTCTTATCATCTTCAGCAAGATATCACCAACAATAGACGATTTTCCACGCCGGGCTGGTATTCCGGCGAAAAACCCTATCCTATATTAGAAAACAAACACGGCAAACCTTCACAATGGTTGATACTAAAACCCTTCAGTAGTAAAATAGCATCGTAAGCATTTCTTGTTTTTTCTCACGGAGGCACAGATGGAAACTGGTACCTGGAAAGTAAAAACCGGACTGGCCCAGATGTTAAAGGGCGGGGTTATCATGGATGTGGTGACGCCCGAACATGCGAAAATCGCCGAGGATGCGGGTGCCTGTTCCGTAATGGCGTTAGAAAGAGTCCCGGCCGATATCAGGGCTGCCGGCGGGGTAGCACGCATGTCCGATCCTACGGTCATCGAAGCTATCATGAAAGCAGTAACTATTCCAGTAATGGCGAAATGCCGTATCGGCCATTTCGTCGAAGCACAGGTGCTGCAAGCGCTGGGAATCGATTATATCGATGAATCGGAAGTACTAACACCGGCTGACGAGAGTCATCATATCTGGAAACACGATTTTAAAGTACCGTTCGTATGTGGATGCCGTGATTTGGGGGAAGCCCTGCGACGCATCGGCGAAGGGGCAGCTATGATACGTACCAAGGGAGAAGCCGGAACCGGAAATGTCGTGGAAGCTGTCCGGCATGCCCGGTCAGTGATAGGAGCGATTCACAAACTGGTCAACATGGGAAATGAAGAACTGATGGCATATGCCAAAGAAATCGGTGCCCCGTTTGAACTGGTTATGGAAATTCATAAGACCGGTAAACTGCCGGTAGTCAATTTTGCTGCCGGCGGCATTGCCACCCCGGCAGATGCGGCGCTGATGATGCAGTTGGGCGTTGATGGCGTATTTGTAGGTTCGGGTATTTTCAAATCGAGCAATCCCTCTGCCCGGGCTAAGGCGATTGTAAAAGCAACTACTCATTACCAGGATCCGAAAATAATTGCTGAGGTATCCCGGAATCTCGGTGATGCCATGCCAGGACTTGACATAAAGCAAATTAAACCGGACGACCTGCTTGCTATCAGAGGTTGGTAGTTTGAAGATAGGGGTCATTGCTGCCCAAGGGGCTTTTGCGGAACACATCGAGGCTCTAAACAACCTGAAGGTACAGGCAATACCTATCCGGCTTCCGGAAGAATTATCCGGAATCGATGCGTTGATTATCCCGGGGGGAGAAAGTACCACGATCAGCCGGTTATTGATTGCTTACGATTTATCGGAAACGATAATCAGGAAAGTAAATTCGGGCATGCCGGTTTTCGGTACCTGTGCCGGGATGATTATACTGGCCAATAAGGTCATCGATGGCGATGGGGTAGTCCCGCTGAACCTGATAGATATATGTGTAAGACGGAATGCTTTTGGCCGCCAGGTAGACAGTTTTGAGACTGAGATAAAGATCGCAAATATCGGCGAACCGCCATTTCACGGGGTCTTTATCCGCTCACCTTTGATTGAAAAAACCGGCTCGGAAGTAGATATTATCGCACGCCTGAATGACGGGACAGTAGTTGCTGCCCAACAAAAGAATATCCTGGTATCCTCATTTCATCCGGAACTAACCCAGGATCTCAGGCTGCACCGATATTTCCTGGATTTACTTAATAAACAGTAAGTGGAGAATTTCTCATTGCAGAGTGTAATAACGGATGATCTAGATGCCCTGCTGGAAGTCCTTCCTCTCCGCATCAAGTCTTCATTGAAGGAACAACCGGATATCAGCCAACTTACCGAAATCGTACTGGATCTAGGACGTTTACCAGAAGCAAGATTCCCTCACCGTGAAATAATACTTGGTAATATCGAGATCATCGCCGAGGACATCGAGTATGTAACTTCACGTATCAGCGCTTTCGGCGGAGACAACCGGGCAGGTATCGAACGAACACTACATCGAATCTCGGCGATAAGGAACCGGCAAGGAAAGGTAGTTGGTTTGACCTGCCGGGTAGGCCGGGCAGTCTTCGGCACGATACGCATCATTGAAGATCTAGTGCAATCGGGGAAAAGTGTCCTTCTCCTGGGACGGCCGGGGATTGGTAAAACGACCATGCTGCGTGAGGTAGCACGGGTTCTGGCCGATGACTCACACAAACGGGTAATCGTCGTCGATACCTCAAATGAAATCGCCGGCGACGGCGATATCCCGCATCCCGGCATCGGCCATTCCCGGCGCATGCAGGTAACTACTCCGGCGGAGCAGCATGCAGTTATGATTGAGGCAGTAGAAAATCATATGCCAGAGGTGATTGTGATCGACGAAATCGGGACTGAGCTGGAAGCCCAGGCTGCCCGGACGATTGCCGAACGCGGAGTTCAACTGGTGGGAACCGCGCACGGAAATACACTGGAAAATTTACTACTGAATCCAACCTTATCCGACCTTGTTGGTGGGATACAAAGTGTTACACTGGGTGATGAAGAAGCTAAACGTAGAGGTACCCAAAAGACAGTACTGGAACGACGGGCACCCCCAACTTTTCATATTGTGGTAGAAATCCAGGAACGTGATCGGGTGGCCGTACATCCCGATGTTGCACAATCGGTCGATGCCTTATTAAGAGATCAATTATCGGAGACAGAAGAACGGTGGTTGGATGAAAAAGGAGAAGTACAGCGCCGCAATGTCAATACCTCCAAAACATCTACTGATATGGGAGAAATTAAACCATCTTTCCCAGGCAGCGGTAAAAAGCATAAGCTATACTTATTTGGAGTGAACCGGGGCCGCCTGGAACAAATGGTGGCTGATACCGAAGCGGGAATTGAAGTAGTCGACAGGTTAAATGAAGCAGATATTTTTGTCACCAGCAAACAGCACTACCGGCGTAAACCACAAACGGTACGTGAGGCAGAAGGATTAAGCATCCCGATATTCGTCCTGCGTAGTAATACCCCAATGCAGTTGATGCAATTTATCAACACCATACGACATGGCGGAGAAAAAAACCACGATAATGGAAACAACCTGACCACCGCCTTGAGCGAAGCACAAGCCGCATCAGAACAAGTAATCAGCGGGTTGGGATCAATCGAATTAAATCCACAGAGTGCCTATATCCGGCGGCTGCAACACCTGATTGCCCAGCGAAACGGCCTTTCTTCGCAGAGTTCAGGGCATGAACCTAAAAGAAGGGTCAGGATATATAAAGAAACTAAGGAAAAGAACCATTCCCGGTTATAGATTTACTACACCTGGATTACAGCCGCGGCCTAAAATTTCTTCAGGATGACTAATCTTGACAATTAATACCAGGGAAGGAGCCCGGCGTCATTTATCCCATGAACAAGGGACGATACATAAAGATTGGGGCGGTAAGGTACCAATTGCTCTAATCTATCCCAATTCTTATTATTTAGGCATGTCAAACCTGGGTATCCACGCGTTATATTCGCTTCTTAATCAACGCCCGGATACCGTCTGTGAACGCATCTTCTGGGAAAACCAGCAGGGAAATTACTTGAGCCCCGCGATTTCGATAGAGTCGCAAAGGGACTTAAGCGAATTTGCCATACTTGCTTTCTCAGTTACCTATGAGTTGGATTATTTTAATATCCCGCGCATACTTAAGTCTTCAGGGATTCCGTTATGGGCCAAAGAACGAGACGAAACATACCCGTTGATTATTGCCGGAGGAGCGTGTATCACGGTTAATCCAACGCCGGTGGCCCCATTTTTCGATTGTCTGTGCATCGGGGAAGGAGAAGCTATTTTCCCAGCTTTACTGGAATCATGGCATAAGTCGTCTCACCATGGCCGCAGGGAACAACTCAAAATACTGGCGGATATTCCGGGAGTTTTTGTACCACAGATTTCGCAAAAAGTGGTTGTCCGGCAGTGGGTAATGGATTTGGATATGTTCCCCGTGCATACAGCAATAACGACACGAGATACCGAGTTAGGGGATCTTTATCTGATTGAAGTAGAACGAGGCTGCCCCTGGCGCTGCCGGTTTTGCCTGGTGGGAGGAGCTTACCATCCGATGCGGATACATTCGCCAGGCTCGATAATTGAACAGGCGAAGACCGGTCTTTTATCCAGGAAGAGGTTGGGACTGGTAGGTCCCGATGTAACTGATCACCCTCAAATCGATGATATTATTACGAGGCTTAAAGATTTACAGGCAGAAATTTCAGTTAGTTCGCTCCGTATCAAACCTCTATGTCCAATGGCGATCGCCGAACTGTCCAGGGGGGGAACCGGCACAATAACCTTAGCTCCTGAAGCAGGTTCAGAACGATTACGGAAAGTAATTAAGAAAGGGATAACGGAAGAAGATATTCTCAAAGCAATCGAGGTTATTTCACAGTATCCCATTAAACAGATTCGTTTGTATTTCATGGTAGGGTTACCGACTGAAGCCGATCATGATATTGATGAGATCGTGAAACTAACAACCAGGTGTAAAGATATACTTGAACATGAGCAAAGCACTGCCAGGATCGTTCTCAGTGTTTCACCTTTCGTACCAAAAGCGGGAACACCATTCCAGTGGATGCCAATGGAAAAACTGGAAATTATCAACCACCGTCTTGACCTAATCAAAAACCAACTGCGCCCCGCGGGTATTAAAGTAGCTGGAGAAAGCCCCGCCTGGAGTGAAGTCCAGGCAATGCTGGCTCGCGGCGGGCAAGGCCTGGCTCCAGTATTGGCCAGTGTGGAGACCACATCATTGTCGAAGTGGAGAGGTGCGTTACGTGACCATGGTTTTCAGGATAATGATGAAGCTCATCGCCGATGGGATACCGAAGCTTGTTTGCCCTGGTCAATCATTGATTCAGGAACCAGTTTCGAACATCTGAAAAGCGAATTACACAGTGCCCTCTCTGATAGCGGCAATCAACCCAACAGATAAACGATAATGTCTCCGACATTAGTACCAGTATTTCCGGTCTTAATAATGGCATCATCCACCTGAGACAGTAATCCGTAACTGTCGAATTTTTGAATATAAGAAACAAGGGGGATTCGTTTATTGTTCAACTTCAATAATGTCGAATCGTCTACCAATGCTCCGGCAACATCCGGCATATAATCAGAGCCGTCGGTACCAAGACTGGCTACCAACCATGGATGGCTATTTTTTTCCATGGCTAATAAGGATACCGCAGCATAATGCTGATTCCGGCCACCCTGCCCATGCTTTCCGGTTATACGCGGGGTAGTTTCACCACCGATTAATAATGTATCGTATCCCGAATATCTACCATCCAGGATTTCTTTCACCCGCTGCAAGGCAATTTCTCCGGTATCACCTTTCTGCTCAGCTGAAATAATCAGGGGATGTAAACCCAACTGTAATGCTTTTATCCTCATCGCTGCCAGGGCTAAGGAATTGTCACCGATGATAAAGTTATAACAATTTTTCAAGGACTTTGGCGTATCTGCAACATGTCCGGAGACTCCTTTTTCAAGATATTGGCGTACTGATACGGGAATTTGCGCAGATAAGTCATATTTTCGAATTACCGCCGCGGCCTGGTCAAAAGTAGAATTATCCGGGAAAGTAGGACCGGAAGCAATGACACTTAAGTCGTTGCCGATCACATCCGATAGGATCAGGGAAATGACCGTCGCCGGAGCGAAGAACCGGCCAAGCTGCCCGCCTTTAACCTTCGATAGATGTTTACGGACACAGTTTATTTCAGAAATTTCAGCACCGGACGCAAGCAGCAACCGGGTGATCTGTTGCTTATCTTCAAGAGCCACACTATCAGCGGGACAAGGCAACAAAGCTGACCCTCCTCCGGAGATGAGACAAATAACATGATCACCTTCAGTAATACCGTATTGGGATTTAAGTTGAAGCATTGAACTAACGGCGCGTACGCCATTCTCATCAGGGACCGGATGTCCTGCCAATACGACAGATATTTTTTTTGTGTTGATATCTACTACACCATATTTATCTGTGACAATACCGGCACAAATACTAGAAGGCCCCAGTATTTTTTCGAGAGCATGCGACATGGCCGTTGCGGCTTTACCGCCGCCGATTACGAAAACACGGCCACTTGAGAGGTCATAGTTATGGCCGCTTACAGATAGCAAATGTTGTTGTTTCCTGAATTTTACCGAAGCGTACATGATAGAAGAAGGTAATACCCGCGAGATACCGGCTTCGAGTATCGACAGCACCTTATGTCGGGAAGGGGTGGTTGCTAACGCACCCCAATTTTTAATGATATTAGTTGCATTCAGCTTCATTTTTTTCAATAGAACATGTTTTTACTCATGACACTGTAGTCATCATTGCTTGCATAAGTCAAGATAGGAAGCTAAAAATTGCTTAGCGAAACAGCTAAACGATATAATCAACTTATTCTGTTATCAGGATGGTAGTAGATAGTGAACAACAACTTCGACAAATTCAAAGGCTCGGCGGAATATGTGACTTCAGAACCATTACGCAATGCGGTAAATGTATCGATCGCATTAGGCCGCCCACTCTTGATCAGGGGAGAACCCGGTACGGGAAAGACATTACTGGCACATAGTATCGCCAAAGGGCTGGAAAAAAAATTAATCACCTGGAATATCAAATCGACAACTAAAGCCCATGACGGACTATATATCTACGATACTGTACAGCGGTTGAATGATAGCCGTTTTTCAGATAAAGACGTATCCAAGATAACGAACTACATTCATCTTGGAAAACTTGGCCAGGCTTTTGCGGCTGAAGAACAGGTGGTCCTGCTGATCGATGAGATAGACAAAGCAGACATTGAGTTTCCAAACGACCTCTTGAATGAAATCGATGAAATGAGTTTCTATATCCCTGAAACAGACATTACCATAGCGGCCAAAAACCGGCCGATCGCAATCATCACTTCGAATGCCGAAAAAGAACTACCTGACGCATTTTTGAGACGCTGCATCTTTCACTATATCGAATTCCCCGACAAGGAACTGATGTCCAAAATAGTACATGTACATTTCCCGGACATCGAGGATAATCTGCTGCGTGAGGTAGTCAAAGCTTTCTATAATCTAAGAAAATTAGATGACATCAGAAAGAAACCTTCCACCAGCGAACTTATCGACTGGCTAAAGGCGTTGATCGCTGCCGGGATCCCTTACCAGAATATATCTCGCGATTTACCTTTCGTCGGGACATTACTAAAGAAAGAAAATGATTACAATTACCTGGCCAAAGTAAGAGCAGCAGGAACTTATCGATAAGATGTTCACGGAGTTTTTTTATACTTTAAGGCGTCACAAGGTCCCGGTTTCGTTGACCGAGTGGATGACGCTGATGCAGGCACTAGACGGTGGGTATGTAGGTAACCTGGATGACTTCTATTTCCTGGCCCGGGCGATCCTGATCAAAAGTGAAGCTCATTTTGACAGTTACGATGTTGCTTTCCAGGAATATTTCACGGGAATTACCGGGCCGGTAGAAATTCCGGAAGAGATCATAAAATGGACCAGGGAAGCCCTGGAACAGTTGAAATTCCAACTTGGTGAACTCCCTGAATTTGAACCAATGACTCTTGAAGAATTGATGCGCGAATTTGAAAAACGGCTTAAGGAACAGAAAGAACAACATGACGGGGGGAACCACTGGATAGGGCGGCGGGGGACATCACCATTCGGGAATTCCGGATACCGTCCCGGCGGCATCAGGATCGGTGGCGTTGGCGGCAACATGAACGCTATCAAAATCGCCGGGGAGAGGCGGTTCAGAAATTACCGGGATGATATGGTACTTGACGTACGGCAGATAAAAATGGCCCTGAAAAGAGTGCGCCAGTTAAGCCGCATCGGGTTGGAAGATGAACTGGATTTGGAAGGTACCATCGATTCCACGGCAAGGAATGCCGGTGATATTGAACTGATATGGCAGCGCAGCCGTAAAAACGCCGCCAGAGTACTTTTACTCATGGATGCTGGAGGCTCCATGGACCCATACGCGGCGTTATGCAGCCAGTTATTCTCAGCGGCACATTCCAGCGATCATTTCCGGGATTTCCAATATTATTACTTTCATAATTGTATATACCACAACCTCTATAAGGATATCGAAAGGCGGCAGACTGTTAGTACCGAACAAATACTGCGAAACCTGGAAAGCGACTACAAGGTAATTCTTGTAGGTGATGCCATGATGGGGCCATGGGAATTAACGGAAAAACAAGGTGCGATCAGTTATTTTGATCTGAATGATACCCCCGGCCTTTCATGGCTAAAGCGATTTGAAAGGCATTTTACACACTGTGCCTGGTTGAACCCTTATAATGACGAGAGATACTGGCGCAATACTTCTTCCATCAGCATGATCGGCAACGTCTTCCCCATGTTCCCTTTAACACTGGACGGACTCAACCGGGCAGTCCGGAAATTAACTGTGAAAAAATAAAATATTACATTATCTAGCTTCCAGGAGACAGAATGACAACGATCAACCTTAATATCAACGGCCGAAATGTAGAAGCAGAACAAGGAATGCCGGTTCTGGCGGCAGCGTTAAAAGCCGGTATTTATGTTCCCAATCTTTGTTACCATCCGGATCTAACCCCTTTATCCGAAATAAGGCCGGATATGGCATGCCAGCTTTGCCTGGTCGAGATAAATGGCCATCTCGCGCTCGCCTGTGAAGAAAAAGCGGCTGACGGTATGATCATCCAGACCGATACCGCCGAAATACAAGAAAAACGGCGGCGATTATTGACGGATATCCTGCGAAGGCATCCCAATGCCTGTCTTATCTGCTGGCGGAAAGAACACTGCGGGCCTGCCGATACTTGTTTACGGTCAGTTTCACTGGAGGAAAGATGTATCCTCTGTCCGTCAAATAAGAGATGTGAACTGCAGAAGGTTTTTGAACACGTCGGAGTAAATGAATTAGAACCTTCGGTTAATAAGCAATTACCGGTGCGTGAAGATAGCCCGTTTTTCGTCCGGGATAACAACCTTTGTATCAACTGCCAGAAATGTGTTCGTGCCTGTTCCGATATCCGAAAAGCCGGTGTTATCGAGTTTGCTTATCCCTGTCATAAAGCCTGCCCTGCCGGCATTGATATTCCCCGTTATATTAAGGCAATCGGACGCGGCCGCCCGGGAACAGCACTGGCGGTAATACGGGAAAAAGTGCCTTTCCCGGGTGTGCTAGGTAGAGTTTGTATCCATCCCTGCGAAGGGGAATGTCAACGGGGCAAAATTAAAGAAAGCCCCTTGCAAATCAGGTTACTAAAACGTTTTGCCGCTGACCATGGCGATGATAAATGGAAACTAAGAAGTATAAAGTTACCCCCTTCCGGAAAGAAAGCAGCAGTAGTAGGAGCGGGCCCGGCCGGGCTTACGGCAGCTTATTATCTTGCTAAAGCCGGGCATGCAGTGACCGTTTTCGAAGCCCAACCTAAGCCCGGAGGCATGATGCTGTTGGGAATCCCGGAATACCGGTTACCAAGAAATGTGCTGGACGGGGAAATAAACGAAATTACGTCGGTCGGCGTGGAAATAAAAACAAATTCCCCGGTGAAAGAAATAGACGGGTTGTTTAAACAAGGTTTTGATGCCGTTTTTCTTGGCCTGGGGGCACACCAGGGCATGAAACTTGGTGTCGAAGGAGAAAATTTGCCCGGGGTCACCGAGTCGGTTGAGTTTCTGAGACGGGGAAATCTCGGTGAAAAAATCAACGTCGGGGAACGGGTAGGGGTAGTCGGGGGAGGAAATGTGGCTATCGATGCCGCCCGGATGGCTATTCGTTTCGGAGCAAAAAAAGTAACCATGTTCTACCGCCGTACGCGGTCGGAAATGCCGGCAGCTGAAGAAGAAGTCGAAGCCGCTTTGGCCGAAGGAGTAGAAATACTTTACTTAACAGCTCCGGCCAAAGTAACACGGGAAAATGGAATTCTCAAATTTTATTGTACCCGCATGAAATTGGGCGAACCGGACGCCAGCGGGCGGCCCCGGCCGGTCCCTATCGAAAATAGTGAATTCGTCACCGAAGTAGATTCGCTGCTGGTAGCGATCGGCCAGCGGCCAGATATCCCCATGGAAATGAAAGTTGATACTGGACGCGGCAATACCATAAAAGTCAACGCCGAAATGATGTCAACGCGTGAAGGAGTATTCTCGGCAGGCGACTGTGTCAGCGGACCGGCATCAGTGATTGGGGCGATCGCCGGGGGAAGGAAAGCCGCGCAAGCAATCGACCGTTTCCTGGGGGGGACAGGTAATATTGATGAATCCCTGGTTTCGACAGAAGAAGCCATGGTTATCGCTGAAACAGGCCCTATTGCTGAAAAGCAAGCCCAGACTGGTCATCTGGATCCGGTGAAAAGCATTAATTCTTTCGAAGAAGTGGAAAAAGGGTGGGACAACGAAACGGCAATGGCAGAAGCCCAACGCTGCCTGCGCTGTAACGTGATTGCGCCGGTTGAAGGGAAAAACCTGGAAGAAGCCAATTGCCAGTTCTGTGGTGCCTGTATAGATGTTTGCCCAACGGGGGCATTAATGGAAAGAAATGCCGCCTTTGCCGGGCGGATTGAAAAAACCCTAAAAACTACCTGCCCCTACTGTGGGGTAGGCTGCCAGATTGAACTGGAAGTTAAAGACAATAAAGTCATCAATGTCATACCGGCTAACGGGCCGGCGAATAAAGGCCAGGTCTGTGTAAAAGGTAAGTTCGGCCAGGAGTTCATCAACAGCCCGGAACGTTTAACTACTCCATTGATAAGAAAAAATGGGCAATTAGTTCCTGCCTCATGGGAAGAGGCGATCGAAATGATCGCCGCGAAATTCGCCGGATATAAACCTGAGGAAACAGCGGTTATTTCTTCATCACGTACCAGTAACGAAGACAATTATGTGGCGCAAAAATTCGCCAGGGTGGTGCTGGGAACGAACAATGTTGATAACTGCGCACGAGTTTGACATGCCCCGACGGTGGCCGGTCTGGCCCCCACCTTCGGTTCCGGTGCCATGACCAACAATATCCAGGATCTGGGTAATGCCGCCTGCATCATGGTAGTGGGTTCAAATACCACTCATGCACATCCGATCATCGGCTTAAAGATCAAACAAGCAGCAGTAAACGGGACCAAATTAATCGTCATCAATCCGCGTGAAATCGAGCTATGTAAATATGCCACCATGTGGTTGAGGCTGCGCATCGGTACTGACATTCCTCTGATCATGGGGATGATCAGGGTTATCCTGGAAGAAGGCCTGGAAGACAAGGCTTTTATCAATGAACGCTGTGAAAATTTCGAAGCCCTTAAAGGAAGCCTCAAGGATTATCCGCTGGATAAAGTAGAAATGATCACCGGAGTACCCCGCCACCAGATAATTGCCGCCGCTCGATTATATGCTACGACCAAACCAGCCGCGGTTTGTTATACCCTTGGTATCACCGAGCACACCCACGGCACCGATGGCGTGATGGGGTTGGCAGACCTGGTCATGGTCACCGGTAACATCGGTAAACCGGGTTCCGGCCTTAATCCCCTGCGCGGCCAGAATAACGTCCAGGGTGCCTGTGATATGGGAGCACTGCCTAATGTATATTCCGGTTATCAGGGTGTTGACAATCCGGACGTACAGAAAAAATTTGAGAATGCCTGGGGGGTCAAATTGAACCCGGTTCCCGGGCTGAAACTGACGGAAATGTACCAGGCGGCATATGATAAAACCCTGAAAGGCATCTTCCTGGTAGGCGAAGATCCTGCTTTAAGTGAACCGGACATCCATCATGTGGTACAGGCTCTGAAAAACCTGGATTTCTTCGTCGTTATGGAATTATTCTTGACGGAAACCGCGAAACTGGCAGACATCGTCCTGCCATCAGCCAGTTACGCTTCTGATGACGGGACCTTCACCAATACGGAACGCCGTGTCCAACGGGTACGCTTTGCCGTGCCCCCACCGGGTGAAGCAAAGCCGGTTTGGGAAACGATCAGTAAAATAGCCCGTAAGATGGGTGCGAAAGGATTCGACTATACCCATGCATCACAGGTATGGGCAGAAATGATATCGTTAACACCCAGCATGGCGGGAATAACCTACGAGAGGATAGCAAATAGCGGACTGCAGTGGCCATGTCCAACCGTTGACCACCCCGGAACCCCGATACTACACACGAAAGTATTCAGCCGCGGTAAGGGATATTTTGTCCCGTTAATTTACCGTACTTCCGTTGAACTACCGGATGCTGAATATCCCTTAACACTGACTACGGGGCGCCACCTGTACCATTACCATACAGGAACCATGACACGGCGGACCGCCGGATTAGAAAAACTCTACGGAGAAGAATGGGTCGAGATCAATGCCAAAGATGCAAAGGATATGGGGATCAACCATGGTGATAAAGTGAAAGTTGCTTCCCGGCGCGGTGAAGTAGCTGCCCGGGCAAAAGTGACCGAGGTCAACCCGGTAGGATTGGTCTACATGAATTTTCATTTCACAGAAAGCCCGACTAATGCCTTGACGATCAATGCGCTCGACCCGATATCCAAAACTCCTGAATTGAAAGTCTGCGCGGTAAAGATAATAAAAACGTCTTAGCTAGTATTTCTTCAAGTTCATAGATAGCGGATATCACAGGCTGACCTGCTTGAATGTTCAAAACAAACAGATTGAAGTGAGTCAGCCTACGACTTATAATTACAATGGTAGGGAAATAATGGGGAGATCCCCGATTATTTGAGCTAACCAGGGACAACCTGATCCGTGAGACTAACCTCAAGTGTGTCCCGATGGGAGTAACATCTGATGACAGATTCTCAAGTTGAAAAACAACGTGATAAAAACCAGTATTTTACCCGGAATATTCCGGAAATCACGGTAGAACGTGCCGAAGAAGTCCTTTATGTTTGTGAAGGGGGTTCCGGTGACGAAGCCAATATTACGGTCCAATTACGAACAAAATTCCCTGGTATCGGGGGAACTATTTTTACTTACCAGGCCTTGCCGGTAGCGCTCAGGACAGATTTCGATTATTCTCCCCAATGCGGACACAAGATGTTCTACAAACATGCCGTCATTAAAAAACTGGAAGACTATTTCTTCATGAAAGGAGCCTACCGTTATCCCCATGTAACCAGGCCGCTGGGTTCAACTGATGATTCTTACATCTATGAATGGGCTTTCGGAACAGACGGTTTTCCCTGGGAATATATCGAAACAGACGGTACCAGGATTTACCTTGACCTTGAGGAATGGGACCGTTTCGTGGGGGTATTCAGTGAAGCCGGGATAGACCTCGCTATCGATTGTTCGGATCCTAATGACGGCCGCATTTCTAAAAACATCATACACCAGTTGTGTTATTCACAAGCCGCAAATCTCCGCAGTCTAAACCGCATATGGAAGAGGGTAGATTTCGGGGACCGCAGTATCCGGTTTAATTTTGAAAAACTTGAAAAATATCTGGTCGAAAATAAACAAGAACTGGGAGTAAATCTATCACCCGGGCGGTTTGAATTTCTCCAGTTAGCCTGTCAATATCTTAGCCCGCAGCGCGATATCAAAGAAAAAGACCTTGGTAAATTGGAACAGATGACGCTGGATTACCGGTCTTCCACTTTGGCACACCTGAATACCAGGGGTGTAGAATCATCACCGGAAATAGCACTCAGCATAACCTGACCAGACATGCTGACGAGAACATTATCATTATCTACGCTTATTGAGAATTTTTGTATAGGCCATTAAATTAACATAACAAGATATCGAAAAATGAAAACATTCAGGTATCAGAGTGTAACTGAACCATAAATACCCTGATATGCAGCAGACGCCTGACCGCCAATCTAAACTTAAAACACCATTCTTTTACGGTTATATCATTGTCGCCGCTTCAGCCTTGATCCTCGTCGTCATGCACGGCATCAGTTCTAGTTTTGGCATTTTCTTCAATCCACTCCAGGAAGAATTCGGTTGGAGCAGGGCAACGATTTCAGGAGCCACGTCAATTTCCTTTTTTGTTCTGGGTTTATTCTCAATAATCACCGGCCGATTAACCGACCGGTTTGGCCCCAGGCTAACCTTATCATTAAGTGCGGTAATCATGGCGGGTGGTTATCTCCTGATGTCCACCCTTCATACGGTGTGGCAACTCTATCTTTTTTATGGATTGATCATTTCCATGGCAAACAGCGGCGGGGACATGGCATTACTGCCGACTGTTGCCCGGTGGTTCGTAAAGCGGCGAAGCCTGATGAGCAGCATCGTGAAAGCCGGAACCGGAACCGGGATGTTCGTGATGCCGCTATTATCAGCCTGGTTGATAATCAGCTTCAACTGGCGGACCGCTTACCTGGTACTGGCAATAATTGCCTTTATCGTGATTCTCGGATTGTCCCGGTTTATCAAACGTGATCCATTGGAAATGAGGTTAAAACCATATGGGGAAATAGAAACAGCCACCACCAACCAGAATATTCCCGGCATCAATCTCAGCTTGAAAGAAGTGCTGCATACCCGCCAATTCTGGATCCTGTGCGGCACATATTTTCTGGTATGGTATGTATCGCAATCAACCATGATACACACAGCACCTCATGCAGTAGATATCGGCCTTTCGGTGAGTCAGGCTGCCGGAGTCGTATCAGCCATTGGTGGTGTCAGCATCCTGGGACGGTTGATGATGGGCACTGCCGGCGACCGCATCGGTACACGAAAAACACTCATTGTTTGCCTGTCCGTCATGCTGGCCGCCCAGATTTGGCTCCAATTTGCGACTGCATCATGGATGCTCTACATATTCGCCCCGGTATACGGGTTCGCCCACGGCGGGGTCTTTGCCATTGTCTCTCCATTATTAGCAGACCTTTTTGGCTTAAAATCCCACGGCAGCAATCTCGGGGTGTTGTTTTTCCTGGGCATGATCGGCGGCGCAATCGGGCCCATAGTGACAGGTAGATTATACGATGTCATGAATACGTACCAGGCGGCATTCATCATTATGCTATGCTGTATGATCGCTGCCTTCAGTTGCGCTTTTTTCTTAAGGCCGATTAAACAACCTACAAATTGAGACAACAGATAGCATACAGGGCTTCAGTTAATTCCCCGAATACACATTTATTGCCCAGTCCATGGCGTCGGGTTATAATCCACCAAAGAACCATAAAGCTTCTGCTATGCGGAGGAACTACAATGAATAATAAGCATCGAATAGGAGTAATTACTGCTGGGGGAGACTGTCCGGGCATGAATGCAGCCCTGAGAGCGGTAGTGAAAAAAGCTATCCTGGACTTTGATTACGAAGTCATTGGCATTGAAGATGGATTCGAAGGATTGATCCGCAACCGGTATCGCCGTTTGGATTACGAAGATGTTTCGGGAATCATGACCGCAGGGGGAACCATCCTCGGTACTTCCAATAGTGCCGATCCTTACGCATACGTATTGCGACGCGGAAGTAAGGCAAGCAAAAAGGATGTCTCAAAAACCGCACTTGCCAATATAAAAAAGATGGAAATTGAGTCCCTGGTATGTATCGGCGGCGACGGATC
This sequence comes from uncultured Dehalococcoidales bacterium, assembly GCA_964606525.1. GTDB lineage: Bacteria > Chloroflexota > Dehalococcoidia > Dehalococcoidales > UBA2162 > JBBITI01. The sequence continues at coordinate 3,687 of CAZSHH010000010.1, read as the reverse complement.
TTTCACGGTTGCTAACCGGCTTGCAGGCGATGGTATGGCTATCGTAGGAGTACCGAAAACGATAGATAATGATGTCATGGAAACAGACATAACGATCGGCTTCGATACTGCGTTATCAGTAGCTACCGAAGCGATCGACCGTGTTCATTCCAGTGCTCAGTCACACCACCGGGTAATGATCGTCGAAGTTATGGGGCGGAATGCCGGCTGGTTGGCCCTGATTTCCGGTATTGCCGGTGGGGGAGACATCATACTCTTACCGGAGATTCCATACGATATCAACCATATTGTTAGCCGGGTCAAAGAAAGGAGCCGGCGGGGAAAAAAATTTACAATTATCGTGATTTCTGAAGGAGCTAAACCGGCGGGGGGAAAAGAGGTGGTTCAGCGCATCGTCAAATACAGCGCCGACCCAATCAGATTAGGGGGAGTCAGTTTTGTACTGGCTGGCCAGATCGAAGAGATAACCGGTATCGAAACCCGTGCCCTGGTGTTAGGCCATCTACTCAGGGGAGGGACACCCACAGCCGCGGACCGGGTTTTAGCAACACGCTTGGGAACCAAGGCAATGGACCTTATAGCAGATCAGCAATACGGGTATATGGTGGCAATCAAAGGTAATGAAATTGTGCCGCAACCACTTGAATCGGCCGCAGGCCGGCAGCGTACTGTGCCAACAAATAGTCCCTTAATATCTTCAGCCCGTTCGGTAGGGACATGTTTCGGCGATAGTTAGGAGGATGTCAATGCCAAGAACAGCTTCGGCTTTATACGGCTCCTGGAAATCACCGCTTACCTCCCATATGGTGGCTTCCGGGACAACCAGGTTTGAATCTCAACTGGCAACTTTTAATGATGAGGTTTATTGGGCGGAAAGTCGTCCTGATGAAGAAGGACGTTATGTTATCGTTCACTGGACTCAGGGAAGGGGACGAATGGACCTAAATCCCAAACCTTATAGTGCCCGTACGCGCGTTCATGAATACGGGGGAGGAGCGTTCCTGGTTGATAACGGGACAGTATACTTTTCCAACTTTACAGATCAACGTTTGTATAAACTGACTACGAACAGTGAGGTCAAACCTGTCACTCCTGATAATGGGTTAAGATATGCGGATGGAGTCATGGACCATAAACATCACCGGATTATCTGTATCTGTGAAGACCACACCGGCGTAGGGAAACAAGCCGTCAACAGTATTGTCAGCATTGGTCTGATCGGTAACGAAATCAATACCCTGGTATCGGGGAATGATTTCTATATTTCACCAAGAATCAGTCCTGACGGCAAGCACCTGGCGTGGCTGACATGGAACCACCCGGATATGCCGTGGGACTATACCGAGCTCTGGCTGGGTGATATCTCGGTAGACGGTTCGATTTCAAGAGCAGTAAAAATCGCCGGCAATCACGAGGATACGATATGCCAACCCCTTTTCGCACCGGACGGCACGCTGCACTTTATCTCCGAAAGAACAGGATGGTGGAACCTGTACCGCTGGAAAAATGAACAGGTGGAACCACTTCATCAAATGGAAGCTGAATTCGGCAGCCCGCAGTGGGTGTTCGGTATATCGAATTATGATTTTCAACCTTCCGGAAAGATTGTCTGTAGTTTTACAAAGTCAGGATATTCTTATTTGGCCATGCTGGATCCGGTTACGAAATCGCTGCGCAATATAGATATCCCTTATACCTCAATCAGTACCGTTAAAGCCAGCCCCGGATATGCAGTACTGCTGGCGGGATCTCCAACTGAACCCAACTCAATCATACGGGTACAGCTCGAAGACGGGAAAGTGGAACTAATAAAAAAAGCCAGCGAACTAAAAATCAATTCCGGGTATCTTTCCAGTCCAGAGACAATTGAATATCCGACCGGAAACAACCGTCTTGCATATGCTTACTACTATCCGCCGAAAAACCGCGATTTCGAAGCTCCTGAGGATACCAGGCCTCCTTTATTAGTTTTCAGTCACGGTGGCCCAACCGGTGCAGCTTCACCTACGTTCAATCCCGCCATCCAGTACTGGACTTCACGTGGTTTTGCTGTGGCCGATGTAAATTATGGAGGAAGCACGGGTTACGGGCGAGAGTACCGCCGCCGTTTAAATGGACAGTGGGGGATCGTGGATGTTGATGATTGCGTCAACTGTGCCCTGTATCTTATCAAACAAGGGAAAGTTGATGCAGTACGTATGGCGATCAGGGGCGGCAGTGCCGGCGGCTATACGACCCTGGCGGCATTGATTTTCCGCAGTATATTTAAGGCCGGGGCCAGTTATTACGGGGTCAGCGACCTCGCAGCCCTGGAAAAAGATACTCACAAATTTGAATCACACTATCTCCACGGTTTAGTCGGGCGGTATCCGGAAAGACGCGACCTGTTCCGGGAACGGTCACCGATCAACCATGTCGATCAGTTATCCTGTCCGGTAATATTTTTCCAGGGGAATGAAGACAAGATAGTACCGCCTGCCCAGTCAGAAATGATGGTAAATGCCCTCCGGAAGAAAGGCTTACCGGTTGCTTACCTGTTATTCGAAGGCGAACAGCACGGTTTCCGGCAGGCCAAGAATATCAAACGGGCCCTCGAAGCCGAATATTACTTTTATTGCCGTATCTTCGATCTAAACCCAGGTGATGATATCGAATCAGTGCAGATAGAAAACTTAAAATAAATTTATCGAAAAAGAGGGTACAAAGCTATGTACCCTCTTTTTTGAAGCACAAGGCAAAACCAGTTAAATCAACTTCACCAGGCAGTAGTCTTTTTGCCCTTTGCGCAACACATATACCTGCCCCTCGATCGAATCCTGCAGCGATACCATTTTCCGGGCATCATTACTTCTAACATTCTGGAGATAAATGCCGCCGCCTTCAATAAGCCGGCGGGCTTCACCTTTCGATTTTGCTAAACCGGTTCGTGCGACGAGGTCTGCCAGTGATAAACCATCGCCGCTGAACTCGTTTTTATTTATTTCGATAGAAGGAGCTTCGGCAAAAATATCCATGACATCCTGTAATTTCTGGTTTTTGATTTCCTCACCAAACAAGACACGGGACGCTTCTTCAGCCCGGAATACGGCATCCTGACCATGCACGCGCCCGGTGACTTCGCGCGCCAATTCACGTTGAGCTTCACGACGTTCAGGATGTTCTTTCACCGAAACCGCTAATTCATCAATACGTTCTTTAGACAGCAGGGTCAATACCTTCAGGTAATTGATGATATCGCTGTCATCACTGTTAAAAAGGTACTGATAGAATTGGTAGGGGGACGTTTTTTGCGGATCGAGCCAGATTGCGCCGCCCACACTTTTGCCCATTTTCGACCCGGTTGAAGTAGTTAAGAGTGGATATACCAGGGCATGTGCCGTTTCACCGTGAACCCGCCGGATTAGATCAACCCCGGCGGTGATATTGCCCCACTGGTCGCTGCCGCCCATCTGCAGTAAACAATGATGCCGTTCAAACAAGGTCAGGAAATCGAAGGACTGGAGTAATACATAGCTGAATTCAGTATACGAAATTCCTTCCTGTTCCATGCGCCGCTTAACCGATTCCTTGGCAATCAAAGCATTGACGGAAAAATGCTTTCCGATATCGCGAAGAAAATCAGTCAACGGGGTGGTGGTCAACCAGTCCGCATTATTCACCAATATGGCCGGGTTAGTCTTCGATCCA